>DATLLF010000104.1:0-23088 GCA_035537955.1 Vicinamibacterales bacterium
CGCACTTTTGCGGCCAGCTTGCCCGAGATCCTCTTCGACGGCATTTTCAACCTGCGCTCCGATACCGGTGTCAGCTACCAGCCTCATCCGGATGGCAAACGCCTGCTCATGCTCCGCCGCGCGCAAGCCGCGTCGAACGGCAGCGTAAGAGTGATCACGAACTGGTTGAAAGAGCTCACGCCGGTCAAGTGAAGATGAAATCGTCGTGATCGGGGGAACCACTCGGGTTGCACATCGAGGAGCTACCATCAGGCATGGACGACCAACGGCCGCTGTTCATCCCGGTCATTCTCGGCACGGCGCGCAAGGGCCGCATGAGCGCGGCCGTCGCAAACCTGATGGTGAGCCAGATCGCCACACGAACCGGTGTGACGACGGAATTGATCGACATCGCGACGGTCTCGATGCCCGTGGACGACGCAGGTGAAGGGATCAAAGACAGCCGCTTCGCCGGGCTGATGGCGGCGGCCGACGGGCTGGTGATCGTCACTCCCGAATACAACCACGGGTATCCCGGGCTGCTGAAGCACGTCCTCGATAGCTGCCTGAAGGAATACATCCACAAAGCCGTCGGGATCGTCGGCGTGTCAGCCGGTGGATTCGGCGGCACTCGCGTGATCGAGAATCTGCTTCCCGTGATGCGGGAGCTGGGGCTCGTCACCATCTTCTGGGACGTCAACGTCTCGAACGTGCGTAAGCTGTTCGATGAATCGGGCGAGCTGCGCGACGCCGCGCTGCTGCAGCGAATCGACAAGTTCCTGCGAGAGCTGTTCTGGATGTCGCGGACGCTGCGATACGGGCGCGAGAAAGTGGCGGTGGACCAATGAACAGCCGAATTGCACCGATGACGTGCGCGCTGTGCGGTGCGACGATGAACGCGCACGCCGAAAAGCCCGTCGTGCCGATCAGCGCCGAGGAGGCCAGGCGAGCCGATCCGGTGATGGGCCTGATCGAGGAAGTCCACCAGTGCCCGCACTGCGGCGCCGTTCAATCACGCCGCGCCTGATACGCGCTGAACCCGCCATCCCTGATCGTCGGGATGGCGAAGCGTCTTGAATCCGTTCGTCGAAGATAACGGCCATCGGGATGGTAGACTCCGCCGGCTAATGCGTATTTATAGCAGCCCTCACGCGCCGGTCGAGATCCCGGACGTTCCGCTGGCGGACTTCGTGCTGGCGCGCGCGAACGAACGCGGCGCTCGCGCGGCGCTGGTGGACGGCGCGAGCGGAGGCACGATCACTTACGCCGAGCTCCCCGGCCTCGTCGATCGCGCGGCGGCGGCGCTGAGTCGGCGTGGACTCCGGAAGGCCGACGTCTGCGCGATCTTCAGCCCGAACACACCGGAGTACCCCATCGCGGTACTCGCGGTCGCTCGGCTGGGAGCGATCGTCACTACCGCCAGCCCGATGTGCACACGCGACGATCTGATCAAGCAACTGAAGGATTCGCGCGCGCGATTCCTCATTACTTCGCCCGCGGTCGGCGAGGCCGGCCTCGGCGCAGCGGCTGCCGTAGGCCTGGAGCACATCTTCTCGTTCGGAGCCCTGCCGAATACGACGGCGTTCCAGACGCTGCTCGACGAGCCCGGCGCTCCGCCACCCGTCGCGATCGCCGGCACGGACGTCGTCGCCCTCCCCTACTCCAGCGGCACGACCGGACTGCCCAAGGGCGTGATGCTCTGCCATCGCAACATCATCGCCAACATCCTTCAGGTGGACGCAACCGGCCATTTGCGCGACGGCCAGGACACGCTGGTCTGCTTCCTGCCGTTTTTCCACATCTATGGACTGACCGTGACGACGCTGCTCGGCCTGTGGTCGGGCGCGACGCTGGTAGTGATGCCGAGGTTCGAGCTGAACGAGTATCTCGACCTCGTCGAGCGCTACCACGCGACGACGCTGCACGTCGTTCCGCCTGTCGTCCTGGCGCTGGCGAAGAGTCCGGCCGTCGAGAAGCGCGACCTCTCGCACGTCCGCAAATTGTTCTCCGGCGCGGCGCCACTGGGCGCGGACCTCATCGTTCAGGCGACCGCGCGAGTCGGGTGCGTGCTGCAGCAGGGCTACGGCATGACCGAAGCGAGTCCCGCGAGCCACTGCACAGCGGAGGATCCCACTCTCGCCAGCAGCGGATCGGTCGGCGTTCCCGTTCCGCTCACCGAGTGCCGCATCGTCGATCCGGTCTCCGGCGCCGATCTGCCGCCCGGCGAGGACGGCGAGATCTGGGTCCGCGGTCCGCAGGTGATGCTCGGGTACCTGAACCGGCCTGACGAAACCCGCGCAACGGTGGACGCGGACGGCTGGCTGCACACCGGCGACATCGGCCACGTGGACGAAGACGGCCACTTCTTCGTCATCGATCGCCTCAAGGAGCTGATCAAGTACAAAGGGATGCAGATCGCGCCGGCGGAGCTCGAAGGCGTGCTGCTTTCGCATCCGGCGATCGCGGACGCCGCGGTTGTCCCGCGGACGGACGCCGAGGCCGGCGAGATTCCGCACGCGTTCGTCGTGCTCAAGGCGCCGGCCACCGCCGACGAGCTGATGGCCTTCGTCGCGCAGCGGGTCGCGTCTTACAAACGCGTGCGCACGCTGGACTTCATCGACGCGATCCCCAAATCGCCATCCGGAAAGATCCTGCGCCGGGTGCTGCGCCAGTACCAGTAGATGTTCGGCGGCGGGCCCTGCGAGTCTCCGATGATCGCAACCTTAGCTTTCCTGGTTGAGCCAGCTCGATGAATCAGGACCTCGCTTCGGGTTGACCGCACTCGGCCAGCAGGCTCATACTCCGCTGACGGTCAGCGCGAAGGAGAGGTCCCATGAAGGCATGCACGTTACTGCCGATGGTCTCGCTCATCCTGCTGTGGCCTGCAGTGCCGATCGCTCAGGACCCCGTCCAGGTGGACCCGACGCACTACAAGGCGGTGCTCGACAACCCGGCCGTCCGGGTGCTGCGAGGCTTCCTTGCTGCCGGGGCGAAGAGCCCGATGCACCAGCATCCCGACTCGATCGTCATCGCGCTCCAGGAGATCAGGGCCCGGTTCACGCTGCCCGACGGCACCACGCAGGACCAGAAGCTGGCGCCCGAAACGGCCTTGTTCACGCCGGCTGGAACGCACAGCACGACGAACACCGGCCGCGCCGGGCTCAATGCGCTCATCGTGGAGTTCAAGCCGCCGAAACCAGGCAGAGCAACGCTGCCGCCGACGCGGACCGGCCTGGACATGAAGGTCCTCGCCGAAAGCCCTCGCGCGCTTGTCTACCGCACCACCGTCGCAGCAGATTTCCATGAGGAGCCGGGTACGAAACACGAGTTCGACCAGTTGGTCATCGGCCTCGGCGCCTCGCAGGTCACGCTGCATATCGAAGGCAAGCCGGCGAGAACGACATGGAGTCGAGGGGACGTGGTCTTCGTCGGTCGAGGCCTGGCGCACGAGTCGAGGAACACAGGCGGTAAACCGGCGGACTTCATCATCATCGCGATTCGGTGAGTCTTCGTTCGCATATGCCTCATTCTCGCTCTCGCTGCAGGATGTGCATGTGTCAAACCTGCTCGGCGCTGAGGTGCTGACTGCCGGGTGCAAAGGTCCAGGCGGACGATTCCGCTTGACGAAACGCTGAAGGAGGCGCATCGTCCGACTTTGAGCGCGCAAGGAGAACAGCATGTACATCCTCGTTCAGCACAGCGTTTCTGATCCCTCGAAGGTCTGGCCGCGGGCGCAACAGAGCCTCGCCAACATCCCCGCCAATCTGAAGCTGCACCACTCGATCCCGACGCCGGACGGCCGCAAGGCGGTCTGCATCTGGGAAGCATCATCGATCGATACGCTGCGGAGCTTTCTCGATCCGATGCTCGGGCCCGATGCGCACAACCAGTACTTCGAGGTCGTGAACAAGGACGGGGTCGCGCTTCCGACGGCGCTGCAGCTGGCGTAAAACCGATCTTCACCGAGCATCGCGCATTGCACCGAGCACCGGGCACGGACCATGGCGCTCGGAGCAATGAGCACCGATCGGGTTCGACAGAGGTGCTCGGTGCGTTCGCCGACGGGCAGCGTCGCTGATGGAGACGCCGGTGTCGATTGGAGCCGACTCTTTACTTCGTCGGTAGACGCGTCACGACTTTGCCCTGATCGTCCAGGAACTCGATTCGTGGATTGCCATCCGCGTCCACCGTGAGGGTGAGGCGTGGCTTCCCTGCCGCATCTGACAGCGAGACCGTCGCAGACTTATCCGGCAGCTTGCCCGCGAACAGACGCCGAGGCGACGCCGGCGCGGACGCGCGGATCGCTGCGATCGCCTTCTCCTTTTCCGCAGCGTCCGCGATCTTGTTCGCTGCATTCAGCTTCTCGATCAATTCGCTGAGCCGCGTGTCGGGGCGGTCCCACACCTGCCATCCGGCCGTGCGCCGGCCGTCGGTTTCCGAATACGTGATCCCGACGGTCTGGTCCTGCTTGAACTGATCGAACATCAGGCGGCTGTTCGCGCGGCCGCGGCCGTTGACCTCGCGTCCCGTGTAGGACAGCCCGCCGACCTCGTCCCCCCCTCGTTGAAGAACAGCAGCCCCGCGACCGGACGCGGCCGGTCGATCATCTTGCCATCCATCATCCCGGGATGCTCCCTTGGGTGGCGCAATCATAGTGCGGTCCTGTTTCAGCCTCGAACGATTCGCGGCCGGGTTGATATAGACTCCTATCACGCCAACAACAAGGAGATCCATGTCACTGCCCGCCGGTGCGCGGCTTGGTCCGTACGAAGTCGTGAGTTCAATCGGCGCCGGCGGTATGGGCGAGGTCTACCGCGCCAGGGACACCCGCTTGTCGCGCGACGTCGCCGTGAAGGTCCTCCCCGAATCGTTCGCCGACGATCCCGAGCGGCTTCGCCGCTTCGAACAGGAAGCACGCGCGACGGGGATGCTCAACCATCCGAACATCCTCGCGGTCTTCGACATCGGTGCTCACAACGCCGCTCCTTATGTCGTCTCGGAGCTGCTCGAAGGGGAGACGCTCAGGGCTCGAATCGATGGCACGCCGATGCCGGCGCGCAAAGCGATCGACTACGGCACGCAGATCGCGCGCGGCCTGGCAGCGGCGCACGACAAGGGGATCGTCCACCGCGATCTGAAACCGGAGAACATCTTCATCACCCGAGAAGGGCGCGTGAAGATCCTCGACTTCGGTCTCGCCAAATTGGCGGTACCGATGGCTGCTGCGGAAACGGCGTTGATCGAAACCGCACCGCAAAAGACCGAGGCGGGAATGGTGCTCGGCACCGCGGCGTATATGTCGCCGGAGCAGGTTCGCGGGCAGCCGGTCGATCACCGGGCCGACATCTTCTCGTTCGGCCTCGTGCTGTACGAGATGCTCACCGGACGCCAGGCGTTCAAAGCCGATTCCGCGGTCGAGACGATGAGCGCGATCCTGAAAGCGGATCCGCCGCGGCTGGCAGAGAGCCGGCGTGATCTGCCGCCGGACCTCGAGCGAATCGTCCTTCACTGCCTCGAGAAGAATCCGGAAGAACGCTTTCAGTCCGCCGGCGACATTGCCTTCAACCTCGAGTCGATCGGGCACTCCTCGTCTGCCACCGGGCCCATCGCTCCCACGACCGCTTCGTCAACGTGGTGGAAGATCCCGGCGATGGCATTGGGCGTTATCGTCGCCGGCGCGGCTCTCTTCATCGCGGGCCGCTCGACCGCGCGTCCACCGAGCGAACCGCAATTCCAGCCGCTCACCTTCCGGAGAGGCTCGGTGCCCGCGGCGCGCTTCGCCCCCGACGGCCGCACGGTCGTCTATGCGGCGAACTGGGAAGGCACGCCGATGACGTTGTACACGGCGCAGCCTGGCAATCCTGAATCGCGCTCACTGGAGGTCCGGGGCAACCTGCTCGCCGTCTCACGTACGGGAGAGCTCGCATTCCTGGTGCGGAAGCCCAATGGCGAGAACGTACTCGCGCGGATGCCCTTGGGCGGCGGCGCGCCGCGCGAGGTTCTCGAAGACGTTGCCGAAGCGCAGTGGAGTCCCAGCGGCGACGAGCTCGCGGTCGTGCGCAGTGAGGCGCTGGGTCAGCGGCTCGAGTATCCGATCGGCCACGTTGTGTTCGAGCCCGCCGGGTGGATGAACAGCATCCGGATCTCGCCGAAGGGTGATCTGGTGGCGTTCGCCGAACATCCCATTCTCTCCGACAGCCGGGGCGACGTCAGCGTCGTCGATCTGTCGGGCAAGAAGACGACGCTGTCGACGGGATGGGAGGACATCGGGCAGCTTGGGTGGTCGCCGGACGGGCGTGAAATCTGGTTCTCGGCCTCGAAGAGCGGCGTCGATCTGTCCGTCTTCGCCGTCACGCTCGGCGGCGAGACGCGCGAGCTGCTCGCGGGCCCTGGCAGCCTGAGCCTGCAGGACGTGTCTACCGATGGACGGGTCGTCATCTCCAATGGCGGCCGACGGCTCTCGATCTCCGTACGCGCGCCCGGCGCCAGGGAGGAGATCGAAGCCGCCTGGATGGATTACTCGTGGTTCGTCGATCTCTCCGAGGACGGACGACAGATCCTGTTCTCCGAACAGGGGGTTGGCGGCGGTCCCGGTTACGCGGTGTACCTTCGCGGTACCGACGGGTCACCAGCCGTTCGCCTGGGCAAGGGAGACGCGCATTCCCTGTCGCACGACGGACGATGGGTGCTGGCGACCGATCTCTCCACACATACGCTGATGCTGCTGCCCACCGGCACAGGACAGCCTCGCTCCATACCCAATCACGGCATTACGGCGTATCCCTGGGCGGGGTTCTTCCCGGGCGACAAACGCCTGGTGTTTGCCGGCACCGCGAAGGACGGCGGCACGCGGATGTACGCGCAGGATCTGGACGGCGGCGCAGCGCGTCCGCTCACGCCGACCGGCGTGGCGCCCCGGCGCAACACCATCTCACCTGATGGCAAATGGCTGGCCGCGGGGCAGAATGGGGTCGTTCAGTTGTTTCCCGTGGATGGCGGAGACGTTCGCCCCGTGCCCGGCACAGTGCCAGGCGATGCCCCAATCCGCTGGAACACGGACGGTCGTGTGCTCTACGTCCGCAACGGCAGGTCGCCGGTACGCATTTTCGCGGTCGACGTGTCGTCGGGCACGCGGACGCTGCTCCATGAACTGGCGCCGCGCGATGCGGTCGGAACCGAGGGGATTGCGGAAGTCCGGCTGACGCCGGATGGAGCCTCGTACGCGTACGGCTACATGCGCACGCTGCAGAGCCTGTATCAGGTCACCGGATTGCGGTGACGCGCGGGCACGTGCCGCCGCAGATCACGCAATCGCGTGTGTAGCCGAAGCTGGTGACGGGAACTCCGTGACGTTGTCGCGCTGAGCCACCGGGCCATCTGCAGGTGTCGTGCAGATCGACAGCAGACGCTCGACTTCCTGTCGCAGCATTCGATGACGTCCTTCGTACGCCGCATTGCGCAGTTCGAGAACCTGGACCTGCGCCTGGAGATCTCGGATCCGATTTTCGAACTCGGTTCGCTGGTGCTCCGACGCATCCCGCTGGCGTGAGAGCTCGACGTGCTGGTCGGTCGATGCCTTGATCATGTCGGCGATGATCGTCTGGTAGCGATCGTGCTGCTCGCCGAGTGCCTGCCGGTGTTCCTGGTCCCGCGTCTCGAGCGAGGCTTGAAGAGCCTCAGCGCGTGCGGTGGCGGCGGTGAGTTCCGGCAGGAGCCTCGACTTCTCATCGTCCCATCGTCGCTGTTCCGCTTCCGCTTGCGCGACCGCCTGGGCCTCGTGGCGCCCCTCGGCGTCCACGACGGGCGGCGGCGCGACGGACGGCGCAACGATGTCAATGGGGACGACGGCGTCGATGCGAATCGCCTCCGCGACAATCGGCGGATCAGGACTCAGCGCTGGTGGTGCTGACGGGGGCGGCGATGGCTTCTCCGGTTCCTCAGTGCGGATGCCGGTCGCGCCCTCCATGTCGGCGATTGGCTTCTCGAAGACGACCGCCATCAGGTAGCTGACCTGACCGTTGACGATCGCATTCACCTTCGACCACAGGACCGTCCCCGCAGCGATTGTCACTGCCTCCGGCGTTCGTACGAGCTTCAGGCGCACGAAGGCCTTCATCGGGTAGCGGCTGGCGACCTCTATCAGCGCCCCGGACCGCGACAGGTTCACGAGGCTCACATCGGGGCCGTTGACCAGAGAGGCAGACACGTTGCCGAGCAGCGAGGCTGGTATTCGGGGCCATCGCCTGCGTTCGGGCTCGATTGGGCTCGATTGGACCTGCATGTGACTGAGTGCGGGCTGTTATGGCTCTTTCGTCATGGCAGCAATCGTCGAGCCACATCCGCGGCCTCGCCGTGTCGAGCGCGTATCGATAAAAGACGCAAAGCTTTCCGAGTGCGTGGGGGGAAGGGTGCGTGCGCGCTGAGCGGCGAATCCTGTCAGCCGACGACAATTCTGTCGTGTGCGGGCCGCCCGCGTTCGGAACTATCGCCGCACTGCCGATCCACCCACCGGCACCGCGGTGGCGCGCGAATTCACTTGCGTTGAAATTCGGCGATCCAGTGCTGCACGACGACGATGCCGGTCATCGTCGGACCGGCCTGTTGCGGTTTCACGGTAAGGATTCGGCGGGCGTCAGCCGACATGGACAGGCCCGAGTACAGCGTCAGTTGATCGCCAGTGGTCGTAAACAACGCCTTCGGTTTACCAAATGCCGGAGCCACCCTGCCGTCGAAACTGAAGACGTTCAGCGTGAGCTCGTTACGCTCGCCGACGAGTGCGAAGATCTGCCCTCCTCCGCCGGGCCATGCGATCCGCTGACTGCTCAGGCCGGGGAGTTCCCACTCTTCGCCGCCAGACGGAAAACGGCGCATGTAAATGCGCGGATTACCGCTGCGAAACGATGCGTACGCGAAGTACCGGCCGTCGTGCGAAAACGCCAGCGGCAGAACTTCCTGCGTCGACGAGACGTACTGGCGCAGCGGTTCAGTGCCCTGCAGGTCGAGCACTTTCAGCCCGCGATCTGCCCTGCCGTTCGTCTGGATGATGCCGTAACGGCCGTCCGGCGAGACGCGCGTGCTCGTGAAACAGGCGTCGGAGATCGCGTTCTCGCCGGAGCCGTCCGCTTGTTTGATGCACACCGCCCCGCCGTCCTCGGTCGCACACCGGAATGCGACCGCTCGGCTATCGTGCGTCCACGAGGGTCGCACCTCGCTGTATGGAGTGGAGGTGAGACGTCTCGGCCCGGTCTCCTCGCTGAACACATACACATCGCTGTTGTTGTTCTCGACCGCCGTATACGCGATCCGGCGGCCGTCCGGCGAAATAGACGGCGACTCGATCCCGAGCCTGACGTCGCCCACCGTACTCTCGATGGCGCCATCGGGACGGACCCAGACGAGCTGCGACGGAGCGGCATCAGCCGTCGGCGCGTACACCAGCGTTCCGTCTTCCGATACGTGCGGATTGACGCCACCTGACGCCACGAGGAACGGCTTGCCCGTCGTCTCCAGTTTCGACGTGGAGAACGGCACCGCCCATACACCGACGTTCCCGTCATCGACGCGATAGACGATGTGCCCGGATGACGAGTATGTGGGCAGGTTGAGCACCTGCGGACCGCTGCGGAATCGTTCGGTGGAACGCATGATCACCTTGCGCGTGCCGCGAGCGAAGACCTCGAGCGTGTCCACACCTTGCTGTCGGTGCACCGCGTACAGCAATGCGCCGCCAGGCAGAAGCGACGGCTGGTGAAAATCGATGTCATCGCCCTCGCGCAATGCGATGAGCACGGACGGGTTTCCTCCGAGCGCAGGTACTTCGTACATGGGACCGCGCAGAGTCGAAAACACAATCGTGCCGTCGAGTTGCCATGCGCCGCCAACGATGGCACCGGGGACGTTGCAGATGGCCACGGGCTGGCCGTCCTGCGCACTGATCGTCCAGAGACGACCGCCCGCGAAATAGCCGATCGAGTCGCCGTCCGGCGACCAGAAGGGCGCCGGCGCGCTCTCCCCCGCACCCATCTCACCCGCACCTTTCAAATCACGCGGACGGAGGGCGCTGAGCTCCCAGACCTGAAGCTGGCGGCCGGTAACCAGGACGACCCTGCGGCCGTTCGGCGAGATGGCGAACTCACGCTCGCCGGTACCGAGCGCTACAGGCGCCGCGAGCAGGAACCGGCGCACCGGCACCGAGGCGCTCCGCGACGAGGTCCAGAACCATGTCACGACTGATGACGCGGCAATCAGGGCGAGAGCCGCGGCTGACGTCCAGAGCCAGCGAAGGCGGGGACTACGGGCTCGGGCAGCAGTTGCGGTAACCAATGGCGCATGGACGGATTGGTCGACCGCGATGCGCGCCTCGCCGATGTCGCGGAGGCGCTGCCGCGCGTCCTTTGCGAGGCAACGGTGCAGCAACGAGACGATCGGCGCAGGCGTGCCAGTCGGCAGAAAATGCCAGGCGGGCTCGTCTTTCATGATCGCCGCGATGATCTCGGTCGCCTCCGCCCCAGCGAAGGGGCGCTGGCCCGTCACCATCTCGAAGAGCACGCAGCCGTATGCCCAGATGTCGGCGCGCTTGTCCACTGCCCTTCCGCGCGCCTGCTCCGGGGACATGTAGGCGGCCGTGCCGAGGATCACCCCCATCTCGGTCATGACGGGCGACGTGAACGCCGGCGAGTTCAGGAGGGTCACGGCTGTCGCGCTCGCGCTGTCGGCGGCGAACGCCTTGGCAAGACCAAAGTCGAGCACCTTCACCGTGCCGTCCTCGCGCACCTTGATGTTCGCCGGTTTCAGATCGCGGTGGACGATGCCCGCCTCGTGCGCGGCTTCGAGCGCCTCGGCGATCTGGCGCGCGATCGGCAGCGCGTCGCCGACGGGAAGCGGGCCGCGCGCGATGAGCGCGGACAGATCCTCGCCTTCCACCAGCTCCATCACCAGCGCACCGGATTCGATGCCGTAGATGGCCGCAATGTTCGGATGATTGAGCGACGCGAGTGTCTTCGCTTCACGCGTGAAGCGCATCAGGCGGTCGGGATCGTTGGCGAACGCAGGCGGAAGAACCTTCAGCGCCACATCGCGATCGAGCTGCGTATCGCGCGCGCGATAGACCTGCCCCATCCCCCCCGCACCAATGGGCGAGAGAATCTCGTAGCTGCCGAGGTGGCCGCCTGTGGGCAAGGTCACTTGTTGGAGTGCCAGCGATTATATGCGTACCGTGCCCACACGCCGTGATCGCGGCCTGATCGCAAAAAAAGTGGGGCCAGACCATGGGTCTGACCCACGCTCGCGGTAGGACGCCGTTACCGCTTTGCGACGGTGCCTCGCTGTGTCTTGCCGCGCACCGGATACGCAGGCCGGGTGGCCTTCGTCGCCGGCGTCTTTTTCAACTCCGCCATCACGACTTCGATCGCCTTCTCGAGCTGCGGATCGCGCCCCGCGATCACGTCCGCGGGTGTCTGCTCGACCTCGATGTCTGGCGGGACTCCTTCGTTCTCGACGACCCAGCCATCTTCCGGAGTCCAGATCGCGAGGTTCGGAGCGGTGATGGCGCCGCCGTCCATCAGCACCGGGAAGCCGAGGATCCCGACAAGGCCGCCCCACGTGCGTTGACCGACAAGCGGGCCGACTTTGAACTTGCGGAACATCCACGGGAGCAGGTCGCCACCGGAGCCTGCCGTTTCGTCGATGATCATCGCTTTGGGACCCTGGATCGACGCGAACGGCGTCTTCAGGTCCGCACCGTAGCGCATCGCCCAGTTCGCGATGAACGGACGCTGCAGGATGTCGATGTAATAGTCGGCGACGCTTCCACCGCCGTTGAAACGCTCGTCGACGATGACGGCGTCTTTGTTGACCTGCGGGTAGAAGTAGCGCTTGAAGTACGCGTGACCGGCAGTCGACGTGTTCGGCACGTAGACGTAGGCGACGCGGCCGCCGGTCGCCTTGTCGACCTTCTTCAGATTACCCTCGACCCAATCGCGGTTCCGCAGCGCCGACTCGTTGCCGACCGGCACCACCTGCACGGTGCGCGATCCGGTGCCGTCCGCGCTCGGCCCGAGCGTGATTTCCACGATCTTGCCGGCCGTGTTCTCGAACAGGCTGTACAGGTTCGTCGGCGCCCGCAGGTCCTTGCCGTTGACGGCGAGCAGATACTCTCCCTGTTTCGCGTTCACGCCAGGTTCCGTCAGTGGCGCGCGAAGCTGCGGGTTCCAGTTCAGGCCGCCGTACACCTTTTTCAGCCGATAGCGGCCGTTGGCGACTTCGTAATCGGCGCCAAGCAGCCCGCCGGGAACCGTCCGCGGTTCCGTAAGCGCGTCACCGCCGCCGACGTTGTGGTGCCCCACCGACAGCTCGCTGGACATCCATTGCAGGACGCGGTTCAAGTCGGCCCGCGTCGCCACATGCGGCAGGAACGCGGCGTACTTGGCCTTCTGCTTCTCCCAGTCCACCCCGTGCATGTTGGGCGCATAGAAGTAGTCGCGGTTGATGCGCCACGCCTCGTCGAAGATCTGCTTCCACTCGGCCTGCGGGTCGACGCGCACCTCGATCGTGTCGACGGCGATGCGCCCATCGCTTGGTTGAATCGGCTTCGTCGTGACGACGATCGACCAGTTGTTCCCGTTGCGATACAGCAGCTTCTTCGCGTCGGCCGAGACGATGTAATCGCTGGCCTCGGGAAGGAGCGTTTCGTTCTTGCGTGCGTTGAGGTCGTAACGGTTGAGCGACGTCTTGCCATCCGACGTCTTCAGGTAATAGATGTGGCCGGCGGCGCCCGTCTGAAGATTCGACAGGGTGCCTGCCGCGATCGGCAGGTCCAGGATGCGGTACTGCAGGCCCTCGAGATCGATCCTGAATGGAGGCTCCTTCTTTTCGGTCTTGTCGGGCGGCTTCTCTCCTGCAGGTCTTTCCCCGGACGTCTTCGGATCCGACGGCTTCTCCTCGTCGCTTTCCTTCGCGAGCGGCGACCCGATGTCATTCGGCAGTACCGCGAGGTAGATGTTGGACGTCGCGTGCATATCGGCGTTCGACTGCGCGAACCAGTCCTTGACTGGGCCCGCATCGGTGGAGGCGAAGAAGTAGAGGTACTTGCCGCTGCGGTCGAACGCCGGCTCGCTGACGTCGCTCATTCCGTCGCTGACCTGGAACGACTTGCCCTGCTCGGTCGAATGCACGTAAACAGTCGTGATGTTCGCCTGGTTGTCCATCGCGTAGGCGAGCCACTTCGAGTCGGGCGACCATGCGTAGCTGATGACGATCTCGGGCCCGTAGATCGGCTGCGAGGCGATCTTTCTCGAGACGCCGTTCTTGACGTCGAACCAGTAGACGCTCAGCGAGTTGTCGAAGTAGGCGATCTTCTGTGAGTCGGGCGACCACAGAGGACGCTGGTAGAAGCCCTCCCCCTCCACCTTGATGGCGCGTGGCTCTCCCTTGCCATCCTGGTGGCCGATGAAGAGCTGGTACTCGCCACTGGCATCGGAAAACCAGGCGATCGAGCGGCCGTCGGGAGACCACGCCGGATAACGATCGTGTGCCGACATGCTGTTCGTGAGATTACGAACGTCACCTTTCTCGCCCGGCACAGTGACAATTTCGCCGCGGAAGTCGAACGCGGCACGCGTGCCCGTCGGCGAGAGCGCGGCGCTGCGGATCCATCGCGTCCCCTTCGCGAACCTCGCGCGCGTCTCGCGAAGGTCGGACGCGACCCCGATGGTCAGCCGCTCGCTCTTCCCCGTTTTTGGATCGAGGACGTGCAGCACGCCCGCCTGTTCGTAGACGATGCGGCCGCCGCCGGATGAGGCGTTGAGCACGGGGAAATCCTCGTGTTGCGTCAGCTGGCGGATCTGCCTGCCCTTGGTGTCGTAGGCGAAGATGTTGAACTCGCCATTGCGATCCGATCGGAAGAACACCGTGTCGCCAATCCACATCGGATCGGTATCGTTGGACCGGTCCGACGGCTGCGGCACCTTCTCGATCGCGTGCCCCTTCGAGTTGTACAGCCACAGTCGCGAGACGGTGCCGCCGCGGTACTGCTTCCACTGCGCGAAGCGCGGCGGGATCGGGTTGTAGGCGATCCGCGCGCCGTCGGGCGAGTACGTGGCGCGGGCGGCATTCGGGATGGGCAATTGCTCCTCCATCCCGCCGCCCGATGGGACGGTAAAGAGCTGGGCGTAGCGGCCGGTGAACGTCGCCCGTTGCGAGGTGAACAGGATGCCCTTGCCGTCGGGCGTGAACCCCTGGACAGAGTCGGCCCCTGGATGCCAGGTCAAGCGTGCCGGCGGACCGCCGGTGACCGGCACGGTGTAAACGTCGACGTTGCCGTCGTACTGCGCGCTGAATGCGATCGTCTTGCCGTCGGGCGAAAACGCCGGACTCGACTCCACGCCATCGTCGGTCGTCAGCCTCCGGACGTTCGCCCCAGTGAGGTCGGCGACGAAGAGGTCCCCGGCGTAGATGAACGCGATATGGCTGGCGCTGATCGCAGGCTGCGTCAGCATCCTGGTGTCGACCGGATCGACCCGGGCCGCAACGGGCCCGGAGAGCGCGAGCAGGCACAGAAGCAGCGGTGTCGAAGTCGTTCGGAGCTTGATCATGGTCATCCTCTCAGCGGGGAGTCTACTTGAACGACGCGGGCCGACCTATTCAGACTTGAAGCCGGGATCGCTGCCGGAACGTGGTAGACGCCGCCAGCTTTCGTCGTTGACTGGACTGCGGGCGGCGCAGATAATGACGGCTCTTTCCCAGCATCATCCGGTTGACTGAGTTCACCGTCATCGCCGAGGCGCTCGTCGGGCAGTACCATATCGATCGCGAATTGGGGCGCGGTGGATTCGCGACGGTGTTTCTCGCGCAGGATCTGCGGCACGACCGGCCGGTCGCGTTGAAATTACTGCATCCCGAGATCGCGGCGACGCTCGGCACCGAGCGCTTCAAACAGGAAGTCCGCCTCGCCGCTCGCCTGCAGCACCCCCACATCGTCGGTGTCCTGGATTCGGGCGAGATTGTGCCGTCGATGGCGGCTCGGGGTACGTCGGATGGCCCTCATCATCTGTGGTTCACGATGCCGTACGTCGAGGGAGAGAGCCTGCGGCATCGCCTGACACGCGAGCGGCAGCTGCCGATCGGCGATGCCATCAGAATTGCGCGTGAAGTGGCCGACGCGCTCGACTTCGCTCACCGGCACGGCGTCATCCACAGAGACATCAAGCCCGAGAACATTCTGCTCTCCGAAGGACACGCGATGGTGGCGGACTTCGGGATCGCGCGCGCCCTCGGCACCGGATCGATGACGCAAACGGGGATCGCGATGGGCACCCCGGCTTACATGAGCCCGGAGCAGGCGAGTGATGCGGCGACAGCGGACGCGCGAACCGACGTCTACTCGCTCGGCTGTGTGCTCTACGAGATGCTGGTCGGCGAAGCGCCGTTCACCGGACCCACCACTCAGGCGATCATGTCGCGGGTACTGACAGAGACGCCGCGCCCGCTCCGGGCGACGCGACCGCTGGTGAGCCCGACACTCGAGGCCGTTGCCATGCGCGCCATGTCGCGCGTGCCGGCAGACCGATTCGCCACCGCCTCCGAGTTCGCCTCTGCCCTCGCCGTCGCAGCGGACGAGACGCGAACTCCCGCTGCCATCACCGCTTTGAGTGGTGCGGAAACCGTGCAGGTGCCGGGCTCAGCGACGGCGGTGACCGTCCCGCGCGCGCGGCCTTTCGTGCCCGCCATCGTCGCCGCCGTCATCCTCGTGCTCGGAGCCGGGGGCATCGCATGGTGGGAGCTCGGGTCCAGCGGTTCGAAGGAAACAAAGCGTCTGGCCGTGCTCCCGTTCGAAAATCTCGGAGCGCGGGAGGACGATTATTTCGCTGACGGGATCACCGACGAGGTGCGCGGAAAACTCGCGGCGCTTCAGGGCTTTCAGGTGACGGCGCGTGCCAGCGCGGCTCAATACAAGAACGTCGGCACGAAAACTCCCCATCAGATCGGGCAGGAGCTCGGCGTCGACTACCTGCTCACCGGCACGCTTCGCTGGGAGCGTGGACAGGGCGAGAACCGGCGGCTGCGAGTCAGCCCGGAGCTCGTTCAGGTGTCCACCGGCAGCACGCGCTGGCAGCAGCCGTTCGACACGGACGTCAAGAACGTGTTCGACGTGCAGGCCGAGATCGCGTCGCGCGTCGCGCAGGCTCTCGACGTGGAGCTCGTCGGCGGCGCGAAGGCAAGCCTGGAAGCGAAGCCCACCAGCGATGTCGCGGCCTACGACGCATTTCTCCGCGGAGAGGAGACCTCGCAGAGTCTCGCCATCACCGATCCCGTGCAGCTGCGGCGCGCGATGTCGTACTACCAGCAGGCGGTCAGCCTCGATCCACGGTTCATCCAGGCCTGGGCGCAATTGAGCCGTGCGGCGTGCGCACAGTCATCGGCGGCATCGACGTTGGACGACGTCGAGCTCTGTCGTCGCGCCGCTGAACGCGCGGTAGAGTTGGGCCCGACACGCGCGGAAGCGCGTCTCGCCATGGGCGGATACCTCCGAGCCGGCGCGAAGAACTTTGAGAAAGGGCTCGCCGAGTTCCGTGCCGGTCTGGCGGAACAACCGAACAGCGTCGCCCTGCTGGCAGCCGCCGCCAGCGCCGAACGCGAACTTGGCCGTTTCGACGATGCCCTCGCGCACAGCCAGCAGGCGGCACGACTGGACCCGAGGTCACTGATCGCCGCGAACAGCCTCGCGCGCACGTTGCACGACACACATCGGCTGCAGGAGGCGGACGCCGAATACGCGCGCGCACTCGCGCTGGCCCCCGCCAACCTGCGCACGGTTCAGTCACGCGCCACCAACTACCTCTCCTTGGGGGATCTGGCGGGCGCCCGAGCGGTTATCGCGACCGCCCTCTCGCATGTTGCCGCCAGGGACGTGATCGTTCGCTTCGCGACGTTCCAGGAGATGATGTGGGTCCTGCCCGACGAGCTGCGCAATCAAGTGGTGCAGTTGCAGCCGGCGGATTTCGACAACGATCGCGCCATGTGGGCGCTCAAGGTAGGGGCAACGCATCTGCTGATGAAAGACGTCGCACAGGCACGCTCGTACGGACGCATTGCCGCGGACGAATACGGCGCCGCGGTCAAGCGTCACGGAGACGATGCTCAGCGACTTGAACTGCTCGCACGCTCACTGGCATTGGCAGGTGACAATCAGGCCGCTATTGCGGCCGGCGAACGATCGCTGGCGCTGCGCGAAACGACGGCGGACGCCAGCAACGGTCCTTATTACAAGTATCAGGTCGCACGTGTTCTCGTGCAGACCGGACAGCACGACCGCGCGCTCGACCTCATCGAGCCGCTCCTGTCGATGCCGGGAGATCTGACGCCCGGCTGGCTACGCATCGATCCGGCATTCTCGCCACTGCGCGGCAACGCGAGATTCGACCGGCTGATCAAGTAAGTCTCGCACTTCGACTATCCGCTGCCACCGCGCCGCGAGCACGGCGAAGATCAACTCGTTACGATTACTCTGTATCGATGCGCAGGCTCTTCGTCTCACTCGGCTGCGCGGCGCTCGCGATCGTATGGCTCGAAGCGGGTCAGCAGGATCCGATCCCCCGCGTGGCGTTCACGATCGACGACCTGCCGACACAGTCGGTGCTCGGCAACAACCTCGAGCGCGCGCAGAAGACGACCGATGGACTCCTCGCGGCTCTGCGCAGGCAGAACGTGCCGGCGATCGGATTCGTCAACGAAGGAAAGCTTGGCCCTTCAGGGAAGGCCGATCCCGCCCGTATCGCGCTGCTGCAACGATGGATCGATGCCGGGCTCGAGCTCGGAAACCATACCTTTTCACATCTGGATCTTCACGGCGCGACTGCTGAAGCGTTCGAGGCGGATATCGCGAAGGGGGACATCGTGACCCGGCGCCTGCTCGAATCCGCAGGCAGGCCGCTCACGTTCTTCCGACATCCGTTTCTTCACACGGGCAACAGCGCGGAGGTCCGCGCGCACATCAAGGCATTTCTCGACAGTCGCCACTACATCGTCGCGCCGGTGACCATCGACAACTACGACTACGTCTTCGCGGCCGCGTACGATCGGACCATCGCGCGGGGTGATGCGCCAGCCGCACGGCGCGTCGAAGATGCGTACCTGGAGTACATGCGCTCGGTTGTCGAGTACTACGAGGGACAGTCGAAGGCGATCGTTGGACGGGAGATCGCGCAGATCCTGCTGCTGCATGCGCACGCACTCAACGCCGTCGCACTGGATCGCCTGGCGGACGGATTGAAAGGGCGCGGCTACCAGTTCATCACACTGCGCGACGCACTAGAGGATCCGGCGTACTCATCCCGCGACGAGTATTACGGGCCCGCCGGTATCACCTGGCTGCACCGGTGGGCACTGACTGAGGGCAAACGCGGAATCTTCGCGGGCGAGCCGGCTGTTCCCGAGTGGATCGAGAAGGCCGCCGCGCAACCGTCGGGGCGGCAGGCAACGAACTGACCGTGCGAGTTTGACAAACGGATGGGATTGGCCGAAACATACGCCCGATCCCAATGCCAAAGGACGTCCCTCCCCCGGACGGGACCGCTCCAACGACGAGCGATGCCGGTGCCGCCAGTGGCTTTGCCACTGACGGCCCTTTCCGCTTGATGCAACTGCTCGGCAGCGGCGGCATGGGCGAAGTGTGGCTCGCCGAGCAGATCGAGCCGGTCAAGCGGCTCGTGGCGCTGAAGATCATCAAACCCGGGATGGAATCGCGACAGGTGATCGCCCGGTTCGAGGCCGAGCGTCAGGCGCTTGCCCTGATGGTGCATCCCTCGATTGCCGCCGTCTTCGACGGCGGGACCACCACCGACGGCCGACCCTACTTCGTGATGGAGTACGTCAAGGGCGAACCGATCACGACGTACTGCGATCGCCACCGCGTGGGCATGCACGACAGACTCGCGCTCTTTCAACAGGTTTGCGAGGCGGTGCAGCACGCACACCAGAAAGGCGTGATCCACCGCGACCTGAAACCGTCCAATGTGCTCGTGACCGTCGTCGACGAGCGAGTGATGCCGAAGATCATCGACTTCGGCGTGGCGAAGGCCGTTGCCCAACCGCTGACACAGCGCACGCTGTTCACGGAACTCGGAGTGCTCGTCGGCACGCCCGAGTACATGAGCCCGGAGCAGGCGGAGATGGGCACGCTCGACATCGATACGCGGACGGATGTGTACGCGCTCGGCGTGATGCTCTACGAACTGTTGACCGGTTCACTGCCTCTGGACCGGTCGGAGATACGAGCGGCGGGGCTGGACGCGATCCGCCAGATCATTCGCGAGCGCGAGCCGCTGAAACCCAGCACGCGAGTCAGTCGCCTCGGTGCGGAATCGGGCACCGCCGCCCGGAATCGTCATGTGGAACCCGATCGTCTGGCGCGGCTCCTGCGCGGTGATCTCGACTGGATCACCATGAAGGCACTCGAAAAGGATCGCACCAGGCGGTACGGAACGGCGTCGGACCTCGGCGCCGACCTCGCACGCTACCTGCGCAGCGAGCCCGTCCTCGCTGGACCGCCAGGCACGATGTATCGTCTGGCGAAGTTCGCACATCGACATCCGGCGGGACTGACTGCGGCGGCGGCGATCGTGATTCTGCTCGCCGCGTTCGGTGTGACGATGGCGCTGCAGGCGCGTCGTATCGCCGCTGAACGCGATGTCGCCGCACGCGAACGCGACCGCGCCGAGAAGGTGTCGGCCTTTCTCGTCAGCCTGTTCCAGGCTTCCGATCCCGACACCGCAAAGGGAGATGCTCTTACGGCACGCGCGCTGCTCGATCGCGGCGTGATCCGCCTCGAATCCGAGCTGAGCGATCAACCGCCGACGCGCGCCACGCTGCTGCACGCGATCGGCGGCTCGTTTCTGGCGCTCGGACGCTACTCCGAGGCCGCGCGTCCACTCGAATCCGCTTTGGCGCTGCGGAGAAACTCCGTCGGGCCTGAACGCGCGGGCCTCGCCGACACGTTGTCCGAGCTTGGCAGGGTGTACCGTGCGACAGGCAGGCTCGACGCGGCTGAAGCGAACTATCGCGAAGCACTCGACCTCCGGCGGCAGGTGTTCGGTCCCGAGCACGTGAAGATCGCCCAGTCGCTCAACAGCCTGGGGGGAATCAGTCTTTCACGTGCGCGACTGGCGGAGGCCGAACAGTACTTCCGCGACGCCGTCGCACTCTGCAAGCGCGTGGGGACGCCCGACGACGTAGCCCGTTATCAAACCTCGCTGTCGGCGGCATTGATCCGGCAGGGGAAGTCCGCAGAGGCGATCCTCGCGCTCCGCGAGTCCATGGGCATCATGCGGCGAACTCTCGGTTTGGAGAATACCTCCACCCTCATCGCGATGAGCAACCTCGCCCGCCAGCTGTTCTTCATAGGCGACTACGTGGAGGCCGAAGCGCTGCAGAGCGAAATCCTGCAAACGCGCCGCAAACTGCTCGGTCCGGATCACGAGGCGGTCGCCACCGCGTTGTTCACTCTCGGCGAAACCCTTACCAACGCCGGCCGGCTCGACGAGGCCGAATCGCTCCTCCGGGAAAGCGTCGCGATCCACGCGAGGCTCAACGTTCCCGCAAATGCGGAGCACGCGTGGACGCTGAACGGTCTCGCATGGACGCTCAGCGAGCAGGGCCGCTCGGAGGAGTCGGAACGGACGTACCGCGCGGCTCTTGACGTCTTCACGAATGCGGTAGACGCGGCCCCGGCAGACCGCGCGTTCGCGTTGGACGGCATCGGTGTGGAGCAATTCTCACGTCGGCAGTTCGAACAGGCAGAGCAGGTGTTTCGTCAGGCACTGGCCGTGAGACAGGCGGCCCGTGCACGGCCAGCAGATCTGGCCTGGTCACAGACGCCGCTTGGACTTCTCCTGTGCGACCGGGGGAACGTGCGCGAGGGCATGACGCTCGCCGAGACCGCATTGAAGGCGCGGCGCACCGAATATGCACCCGGCCACAAGCTGATCGCCGAGTCAGAGCTTGCGTTCGGGCGATGCCTCGTGCGGCAAGGGCACCTCGATGAAGGTGAAGCGATGCTGGCACAGGCCTACACGACGCTGGCCGGCGGCCGGCGCGGCCCCTCTCGCAATGCGCGGGACGCGGCGACCACATTGGCGACCACCTTTGCGCGCGCGGGCAACAAAGAGAAAGCTGCGTACTGGCGGGCGAAGGCGAACTGAGGCTCACGATCACGCGGGCGTCACGGGATTCCCCACCCATCCCATCTGCTGATACATCGTCAGGAAATCGAAAAAATTCCAGCCCTCGACGAGTTTGCCGTCGCGGACGCGCATGATCGTGACACCGCGGAAGTCGACTGGACGCTGCGTCGGTTCGCCGCCGAGCGCGCGGCCGACGTGCTTTCCGCGAACGCGGCACTGGGCCGCGCACGTATCCCCCTGCACCACCGTCCGCTCGACGTCGATCGTCAGATCGCCGAGCGCTTCTCGGAACATGTGAAACAGGGGCTTGAACTGCGCCGCCCCCACCATGGGCGGGCCGTCCGGCCCGGTCAGCCCGTGCACGATCGCGTCGGGCGCCAGCATCTGATCGATGACTTCTTCGTTGCCCTCGTCCCAGACTTCCCTGAACCATCGACGGGCGATCGCGTCGGGCGTTGACGTCATGTCATCCTCCTGGGCGTGCCAAGACGAAAAAAGAGAGAGCGGATTATACGTGTACCGCTCACGCCCTCTGGCGGCCGTCGCCGAAAGACGGTAGCCTTTTGGCCGCGGAGACCCCATGGAGAACCTGGAGCAATCGCTCGGCAGCCTCAGGCTGGCGCCCTACATCGTCAAGGCGATGGCGCTGATCGGTGTGACCCGTCGGGGCGGCAGCAATATGTTCCGCCATCAGATCAGCACGTTCGGCATACTGCTCGATTACAAGGTCATCGATTCCGTCCTGCTGAAAGCCGCGTTGATTCACGATCTTTTCGAGGATGCGGGCTCGATGCCGGGAGTGACACAGCAGGAGATCAGCGGTCTCGACGCGGACGGCCCCGCCGTCTACGACCTGGTGATGGAGGTGACCATTCGCACTGCCGACGGGGTGAGGGAGCCAAAGCACGATTACCTGCTGCGCATCATGCTGAACGGCAGCACCAGAGCAAAGACCCTTAAGCTCGCCGATCGCATCAGCAACCTCACCGCGCTCGGATTCGTTCACGACAGGCATTTTGTCCGGCGCTATCTGGCAGAAACGGAAGCGTGCATCCTGCCCTACGCCGAACAAGTCGACCCGAACATGTTGCGCGAGCTGTCCGATCTCGTCGACAACCGACGACGGCTGCTGCCGCTCGTTTAAGACAGGGGTTGCTGCCGGGTGCTGAGGACCCTGTGGGATCAGACCACGGTCGGACTCCGTATCTCTCAGCGGGTGACTTTCTTCTGCGCCTCCGCCACCCATCCGCGTTCGAGATCACCGTCGCGCCAGAGGTCGAGGAAGTGCGTGTACTGTTCGCGCGCGCGAGCCGCGTCGCCGCGGCGCTCGTAGATCTGGCCAAGCAGGAAGAAGCTGCGCGCCCATGGATCGGGTGCGTATATGTGGTCATGACTGGCCTGGATGCGTTCGAGGAATTGAGCAGCCTCGGCATGGCGTCCTGCTCGGACGGCCGCCAATGCCGTGGCGTACAGCAGGTCGGGGTGCGCCGACGGCGGACCCAGAACCGGTCCGAAGGCAGGAAGCATCGCACTTGCCTTGCTCAATTCCGAGGCTGCCGTGACGGTGTCCCCCCGAAGGGCGGCGATCTCTCCCCGCGTCCAGTGGACCCGCCGCACTTCTCGCTCGCTCGGCAAGACTTTCGCGCGCTCTTCGAGTTGCGCCAGCGTTTTGGCCGAATCAGCCGTCCGTCCGATTGCCGATTGAGCGACGGACAACAACTGCAACGTCAGGAATTCGTTGTCCCGGTTGCGGGCGTCGACCAACGCGAGCTCCGCCTGCGCCAGCGCCAGCGCCGGTTGACCCTGTCGCAGCAGCGTCATGGCGCGGCGATTTCGCGAGGCCGCCCGCTGCTGCGGTTAAAGTCCGGGGACGCGGGCGGCGCGATCCTGCAGGTCCCGCGCCGCCTGCCCCTTTCCGTGTGCGGATGCAATG
>DATLLF010000105.1:0-5958 GCA_035537955.1 Vicinamibacterales bacterium
GTGCAGATCGTCCTGATCGCGCCGCAGAACGGGGTGCGCCTGCACCTTCACGTGAACGTAGAGATCGCCCGCGGGAGCGCCGTAACGGCCAGCGTGCCCGCGCTCCGGTACGCGAAGCTGCGCGCCGTCGACGATGCCCGCAGGCACGCGCACGGCGATGGACTCGGTCCGTACCGCTCGGCCGTGACCGCCGCACGTCGCACACGCGCGCTGCCGTTCACGGCCCGTCGAATCGCACGCGGCGCAGGCCTTCGTGAACACCATGTGCCCGCGCGCCCACCGCACCTGACCGGCGCCATGGCAGTGCGGACACTTCGATTCCGCCGTACGAACGAAGCCCGTTCCACGGCACGCGCCGCACGGCACCTGCCGCGTCACCGTCATCTGCCGATCGACGCCGCGCATCGACTCCTCGAACGACAGCGAGACCGAGGCGTGAAGATCGGCGCCAGCCTGCGGCGTCGTCCGATCGAGCGCCGGAACCGGATGCAGCGCCTCGGCGAACAGCTCGCTGAACGTCGCAGCCTGTGCCCCGTGCGCTTTCATCGAGAAGTCGAAACCGCTGAACTCGAAGACCTGCTCCGAGTGTACGGGCGGCGCGGCGGCTCCGGTGTCGTACCGCTGTCGTCGCTCCTGATCGATCAGCGTCTCGTACGCCTCGGTGATCTGACGGAACAGCGTCTCGGCCTGCCGGTCACCCGGATTGATGCCCGGATGGTACCGCCGCGCAAGGCGGCGATACGCCCGCTTCACCTCGGCGACGCTTGCGCCGGGCGCCAGCCCGAGAATGGAGTAGTAATCCATGGTCTGATTGCGGACTAATGACAGCGGATTGCGGATCGAGATTGTCGATTGCGGACTCTGGATTGGATTGCTGGTTGCCGATTGCGGAAGGGCGTCCGCAATCGGCAACCAGCAATCCGTCGATCCGCACTCCGCAATCAGCGATCTGCAATCGACTGCGTCATTTCTTCTCCTCCTCGACGACTTCGGCGTCGATCACATCACCCGACGCCGAACCGGACGGCTGACCCGCACCGCCGTCGCCCGGCTCCGCGCCGCCCGCCGCCCCTGCGGACGGCTGCGCCGCGCGATACATCGCTTCCGCGATCTTGTGCTGCGCCGCATTGAGCGAGTCCATGCCCCGCTTCATGTCGGCGACGTCGTTCTTCTCGATCGCCTTCTTCAGGTCCTCGATCGCCGACTCGACGGGCTGACGATCGGATGCAGCGATCTTGTCCCCGGCTTCCTTGACCATCCGGTCCGCGGCGTAGACCGCCTGATCGGCCTGGTTGCGGGTTTCGATCTCCTCCTTGCGCCGCTTGTCGTCATCAGCGTGCGATTCCGCCTCACGCATCATCCGGTCGACCTCGTCCTTCGAAAGGCCGCTCGAAGCCGTGATGGTGATCTTCTGCTCCTTCTGCGTCGCCATGTCCTTGGCGGACACGTTGACGATGCCATTGGCATCGATGTCGAAGGTGACCTCGATCTGCGGCACGCCGCGCGGCGCCGGAGGAAGTCCGCTCAGATGGAACTTGCCGAGCGTGCGGTTGTCGCGCGCCATCGGCCGTTCGCCCTGCAGCACGTGCACTTCAACGCTCGTCTGGTTGTCTGCCGCCGTCGAGAAGGTCTCGCTCTTGCGCGTCGGGATCGTCGTGTTCCGCGAGATCAGCGTCGTCATCACACCGCCAAGCGTTTCGATCCCGAGCGAGAGCGGCGTGACGTCGAGGAGCAGCAGATCCTTGACCTCGCCCGCGAGTACTCCGGCCTGAATCGCCGCGCCGACCGCCACGACCTCGTCAGGGTTCACACCCTTGTGCGGCTCCTTGCCGAACAGATCCTTGACGATCTGCTGGACCTTCGGGATGCGCGTAGACCCACCGACCAGCACGACCTCGTCGATCTTCCTTGGATCGACGCCCGCGTCCGCCAGCGCCTGCTTCGTCGGCCCGATCGTGCGCTGCAGCAGTTCCTCGACGAGCTGCTCGAATTTCGCACGCGTGAGCTTCTTCACGAGGTGCTTCGGCCCGGTCGCGTCCGCGGTGATGAACGGAAGATTGATCTCCGTCTCCATCACGGTCGAGAGCTCCATCTTCGCCTTCTCCGCCGCTTCCTTCAGCCGCTGAAGCGCCATGCGGTCCTTGCCGAGATCGATGCCTTCTTCCTTCCGGAATTCGTCGATGATCCAGTCGATGATCCGCTGATCCAGATTGTCGCCACCGAGGTGCGTGTCGCCGTTGGTGGCCTTCACCTCGACAACGCCCTCACCCACTTCGAGGATCGAAATGTCGAACGTGCCGCCGCCGAAGTCGTAGACGGCAATCGTCTCGTCCTTCTTCTTGTCGAGCCCGTACGCGAGCGCCGCGGCTGTGGGCTCGTTGACTATGCGCATGACCTCGAGGCCGGCAATCTGTCCTGCGTCTTTGGTCGCCTGACGCTGCGCGTCGTTGAAGTACGCGGGCACGGTAATGACCGCCTTCGTCACCGGCTGTCCCAAGTATTCCTCAGCCGCCTGTTTCAGCTTCTGCAGGATCATCGCGGAGATCTCGGGCGGCGAATACGGCTTCCCTCCCGCATTGATGCGCACGTCCCCGTTGCTTGCGCGCTGGACGGAGTACGGCACCATCTTCATTTCTTCCGAGACTTCGTCGAACTTGCGGCCCATGAACCGCTTGATCGAGAAGATCGTGTTTTCGGGATTGGTTACCGCCTGCCGCTTGGCGACCTGGCCGACCAGCCGTTCGCCGGACTTCGTGAATCCAACGACGGATGGCGTGATCCGGCTGCCCTCCGGATTCGTGATCACGACGGGCTCCCCGCCCTCCATGACGGCCACAACGGAGTTCGTTGTCCCGAGGTCGATTCCGATAATCTTGCTCATTTTCTGTGTCCTTCCGGGCCGCTCGTTACGGCCAAACCTTATAACACCATCAGTATAAAATCTGAGTGTTGTTCGGTCAAGTGGTTGCCGCCGATTTTCTTGGGTGACCGCCTCCCGTACGCAGTTTTTTGACTCTGGTCCGTCGACGGCTGCATAATCGATACTGCCCGCCTGTCTCAGCGGTTTGTCCGCTGCATGGAAAAGCGTGCCGCGAACGTAGCCGCAATTCAGAGGTTCACCATGGTTCGACTTCTCGCGTCGAGCAGGGCACTCACCGTCTTCACTCTGGGATTGCTCGCACTCTTGTGCATGGCGCCCTCAGCCCGCGCACAAACCACGGCGGGGGCGCAGGCACCGGCTCACATCTCCATCGTCGAGGGCGTCGTCGCACTTGAACGGGATGGCAAGACCGACGATTCGCCGGGCAACATGCCGCTGCTTGCCGGGGATCGCGTCCGCACCCGAAGCGGACGCGCCGAGATCCTGTTCGTCGACGGCAGCACGCTCCACCTCGATGACAACTCCGCTATCGATCTCCAGTCCGACGAGCTCGTGCGGCTGATCGACGGACGCATCCGGCTTTCAATTCCGGGCCCGGCGCGCGAGGTGTCGTACCGCATCGACGCGCCCCAGGCCTGGGCCCACATCAGCGAGCCGGGTGACTATCGCGTTTCGCTGATACAGAGCGCGGGCGGCGGTGAACTCGAGCTCGCCGTCATCCGCGGGCGAGCGGAGCTCGCCAATGAGGGCGGACGAACACCGCTTCGCGCCGGCGAGCGTGCCTTCGCGCGTGCTGGTGCCGCGCCCTCGGATGCATATGTCGCGAACTCGGCGGCAACCGATGCGTTCGATCGCTGGTCCGAAGCACTGCGCGATCAGCGCATCGCTGCCTCGACGGAATACCTGCCCGAGGAGGTGCGGCCGTACGCCGCATCGCTCGAGCAATACGGTTACTGGCGCGATGAACCCGTGTACGGATACGTCTGGTATCCGCGCGTCGCCGTCGGCTGGCGTCCGTACTACCGCGGACGATGGGTCAGCCTGCGACCCTACGGATGGACCTGGGTCGCGCACGACCCATGGGGCTGGCCAACGCATCACTACGGTCGATGGGGCGTTTCTCCCGCTGGCGCCTGGTTCTGGGTACCGGGACGCACCTGGGGCGCCGCCTGGGTCTCATGGGCGTACGCTCCCGGCTATGTGAGCTGGTGCCCGCTCGGCTGGAATAACCGGCCGCTCTTCCACATCAACGCCGGCTACGTTCACGGCTACGATCCGTGGCGCGCCTGGACGATCGTCGCCACACCACATTTCGGCCATGGCTACGTGCACAACTACGCCGTGCGCGCGAGCCACATCGATCGCGGCACGCTCTCGGCATTCGCATCTCGCGATCGTGCCCCGCAGATCCGCAATACCGCTGGGGCGCGCGCCTCGGCGGCCATTGGCGTCGCGGGCACGCGTCCGCGGCCGGGCAGCGCGCCGCTCTACACGAACGTGCCTGCGGATCGCGCCCGGGTCAATACCGACGGTGCACGTATTCGTGTCGCGGATGGCGCGCGGCCCTCACCATCCAGCAGTGAGGGTGCAGCGTTGCCCGTCGGGCGAGCCGTGCCTTCGCGTCCTGCGGTTCGCTCGGATCGCGGAATGCCGCAATATCGCGAGGGAAGCACTGTCGCCGGCCGTGGCGAAGGCGCCTCGGCAGCACAACCGGATGGGCGGAGTGATTCCCGGCAGGGCGCGCGGCCGCGCGTCGAGAGCCCGGACAGTGCGCCGCACGGAAACATCCGCGAGTACGATCGTTTCGGCCGAGTCGTCCCCAGGTACGAACCGCCATCGGACCGGCGGTCTTCCGCACCCACGCCCGACGCGAGCGGAACACCGGGCGCTCGGCAACGCGTCGACGCGCCCGGGCCACCAACGATGGAGACTCCTGCTTCGCGTCGGCTCGCCTCGCCGTACGACCGGCCGTCGCCGATCCCGTCACGGCCGTCGTACGAAGGCGCGCGGCCGATGCCGTCGTACGAGCCGCGTGGCGTCCCACGTGCCGAGCCGTCGCGGCCCATGAGTGACCCGCGAGCTGCGCAGAGCGAAGGGCGCGGACCCGACCGGGCGCCAACGGGGTCTATTCAGAGAGGAGCCGCGCCCGCTCAGAGAGGGCCCGGCGCGCCCTCGGCAAGTCCGTCCGGCGGCGCCGGTGCCGGGAGGTCCTCAGCGCCGCCGTCAGGCGCTCGCCCGTCAGGTCGCGGCGGCGGGCGGCGGTGAAACATCAAGGACGCAAGTATGGCTCGTGTCGTCGTTCGTGTTGCTCGAAGCGCAGGGATCGCGCTGCTCTTTCTGCTCGCCGCGGGGCTCGGCATCGCCAGCGGTATGCTCTTCGCGTACTCGGACGATGTCGCGAAGATCTCGGAGCTCGACGATTACGCGCCGAGCACGATTACGCGCGTCCTCGCGCGCGATGGCGAAATCATCGGCGAGTTCGCGCTGCAGCGTCGCGAAGTAGTGTCGTACGAGGCGATCTCGCCGACGCTGCGCCAGGCCATCCTCGCGGCGGAAGACTCTGAATTCGAGGAGCACTTCGGCCTCAGCATTCCCCGGATTCTCGTCACCCTGATGAAGGATATTGCCGAGCGCCGCAAGGCGGGCGGCGCCAGCACCCTGACGCAACAGCTCGCGCGCAAACTGTTCCTGACCGACGAAAAAACGTGGGAGCGCAAGATTCGGGAGGCGATCCTCGCCATTCAGATCGAGAAGCGCTACACGAAGCGCGAGATCTTCACGCTCTACGCCAACCAGATGTATTTCGGCCACGGCGTCTATGGAGTGGAAGCGGCCTCGCGTCTGTATTTCGGCAAGTCGGCGAAGGACCTGAACCTCGAGGAAGCGGCGCTGATCGCCGGCATCCTTCAGAGCAACGTGCGTCAGAGTCCCTACGTCAACATGGACGCTGCGCTTCGGCGGCGCAACTACACGCTGGGACGCATGGCGGAGGTCGGCTTCATCTCGGTGCAGGAAGCGGAGGACGCGAAGAAGAAGCCGATCGTCACGCGCGGAGAGCCCTCCGGTCAGCAGTCAGC
>DATLLF010000106.1:0-7108 GCA_035537955.1 Vicinamibacterales bacterium
TGCGACGCCCTCGCGATGCGGACGGCACGCGCGATCGCGGCACGCTTTCCTTCGCCGTCACCGGCAGCGCCGAGTGCCTCGGCCAGCGCGAGCTCGCTTGAGGCGGCCACGCGCGGGCCGGCTGGAACCGAGGCGCGCTGAGCGTCGCGGGCCGTTCGCACGGCGAGCGCGACGCGGCCAAGGCGTGCCTGTGTTCTCGCGAGGGCGGACCAAAGCGGAGCGATGAGCGGCGCGTCGACGATGCGATTCCGGTAGGCACCGGCGGCGGCGGCCGCCTCCTCGTTGCGCCCCTGCCACATCAGACAGCGGGTCAGCGCCGCTGCGGCCGCGAGGCACGATCCGGTGTGCTGGATCGTTTCGGCCGCAGCGAGCGCGCCTCGCAGCACGGCTTCTGCTTCGATGAGCCGGCGATCGTCGGTAAGCGTGATGCCGAGTCCGATTGTGGCGCTGACTCCTACGGCGGCATCCGAGCCGGACCTCTGTGCACGCTCGAACGCCTCCCACGCGGCAGTCGTTCTGCCGCGATCCAGCAGGAGCCACCCGAGCTGCAGCGCGCATTCTGCGGCGTCGGTGGCGCGTTCGCGCCCTTCGAGGACGCGGATCCCGCGTTTGAGCACGCGGACGGCGACCGAGTGCCGTCCTCTCGCAGCGAGCGCGGCGGCGCGTTCACGTGCACGAAGCGCCGCACCCAGTACCCGTCCGCAGATGATCGCGGGTCCAACGGGCGCGGGCGTGTCGACGGTGTAGACGTCCGGGGTTTCGTGCACGACGATCGAACGCGTTGTCACCGTGCACGCGCCCGTGAGGCGTGCGAGATACAAGCCCGGAAGGCCAGCGGCCGCCCGCGCCGCCGCGATCATCTCCTCCTCGCCCGGCGCATCCTCCCCACCCGCAAATACCATCGCTGTCATGGCGCGGATGCTGAGGGGCTCGAGACGAACCGCTGCCCCCGCAGATTCATCGCGGATGAAACGAAACACCACATGCCGCCGCGCGCTCGCCGCGGCCAGTGTCGAAATGAGCGAGGACACGGCCGCGGCGCTTCGCTCCGGCCCTTGCAGATCGTCGAGCACGCAGACATGGCGGTCGCGAATGGCCGCGAGGACCGCTGCATGCCGCCGGATCGTCGCCGGGCTGAGGGGAACGAAACCGCGAAGCCGGGCGGCGCGCGCGACGATCGTCGCGAGCGTCCGCAGGCCCGCATTGTTGCTGCCGCATACCCGCACGACCGATGGCCCGGCCGGCGAAAACGCATCGAGTGTTTCCTCCATCGTTCCCAGTGCCCGTCGCCGCTGCAGGCGGATCCCGAGCGGTCGCCGTGAGATGAGCCGCCCCGCGACGATGGGGCGAACGGCCACGGCGCCGCGCTCGGGTGGCAGCTGCACGCGACAGCCGCGCAGAAACTGCGTCAGATGCTGCAGCAACCGCTCGCCGAAATCGCCGACTGTATTGACCTGCGCCGGACCGGACGACTCATACGCTTCGAAGCGGCAGCCGTTGGGTCCGATGCCGTAATCGACCAGGCAATTCAGCAACGGATGGCGGAGCGTCGCGAGCGTGGCGCACTCTTCGCTCCAATCGATGTCGTTCGACATGTCTGCGGCCGACACACGAATGCGCACTCGACGCGCTGTCGCGGCATCGATCCACTGATTGCCAGTCGAGAAGAAACGATCCGCGAGCCACTGCATCGCGACACCTCCGCGCCTGCCGACTGCAATCGGATCACCGTCGTCTTCATCGCGCTTTCACGCGGGAATTCGCGTGTCGGCACGCTCGAGCGCGCAGTTTCTTCGTATACAATCGGGGGCTTCATGGTGCGTTTTCTCACCGCTGGAGAATCGCACGGGCGCGCGCTCGTCGTGATTCTCGAGGGCATCCCTGCCGGGCTCGCCCTCGATATCGATCGCATCAATTCCGAGCTCAGACGGCGTCAGGGCGGCTACGGTCGCGGGCGACGAATGGCGATCGAGTCCGATACCGCGGAAGTGCTCTCCGGCGTGCGCCTCGGCGAAACGATCGGCGGGCCCATCGCCATGACGATCCAGAACCGCGACTGGACGAACTGGCAGCACACGATGAGCATCGACGCGCAGCCGCCGCCCGATGCAGGCGGCGCGAAGCGATCGCCGGTCACCCGCCCCCGGCCCGGGCATGCGGACCTGGCCGGCGTCGCGAAGTTCGATCGCGTCGACGTCCGTGACGTTCTCGAACGTGCGAGCGCGCGCGAGACCGCGGCGCGCGTTGCCGCAGGCGCCATCGCGAAGCAGTTGCTCGCCGCCAACGGGATCCGCGTCGCCAGTCACGTGTTCGCGGTCGGAGCGGCACGGATCGGCGACGGCGACGTGGTCACGTTCGAACGCGCGGCTTCGCTGCCCGCTGACGCGCCATTTCGCTGCGTGGATCCGCAGACCGAAGCGCAGATGATCGCTGAGGTCGACGCCGCGCGCGAGGCGGGAGACACGCGCGGCGGCGCCTTCGAAGTGATCGTCACCGGCGTGCCTCTGGGCCTCGGCAGCTACACGCAGTGGGACCGCAAGCTGGATGGCCTGCTCGCCCAGGCGATGATGTCGATCCCCGCGATCAAAGCCGTCGGGATCGGGCTCGGTCCCGAGGCGGCCTTCCGGCCGGGATCCAGGGTGCACGATGAAATCGTTCCCGACGCGTCCGCGTCGCGCTCGACCGGCGTCGCGCGGCCGACCAACAATGCCGGCGGGCTCGAGGGTGGCGTCACCAACGGCGAAGATGTTCGCGTGTCCGCATGGATGAAGCCGATTTCGACGCTGATGAAACCGCTGCGTTCCGTCGACCTTGCCACCATGACTGAAGCCGCCGCCGCGATCGAACGCAGCGACGTGTGCGCCGTGCCTGCAGCTGCCGTCGTCGGCGAAGCCATGGTGGCGCTGGTGCTCGCCAGCGCGCTGGTTGAAAGGTTCGGCGGCGATTCGGTTTCGCAGTTGCGACGGTCGATGGCCGCGGCCGACGAGGCGATCCGCAGCCGCTTCCAGCCGCACGTTGAATGATCCGGCCGATCCTCCGCTATGGCGATGCGGTGCTCCACTCGCGCGCCCGTCCGGTCGAGCGCTTCGACGCCACGTTGCACGCGCTGCTCTCCGATATGGCGGAGACGATGTACTCCGCGCCGGGCGTGGGGCTCGCCGCTCCACAGATAGGCGTGCCGCTGCGCGTCTGCATCATCGACGTCACTGTCGGCAAGAAGAGCGGAGAGCTGCACGAACTCGTGAACCCCGAGATGGTCGTCTGCGAAGGCATGCAGATGGAAGACGAAGGGTGCCTGAGCCTGCCCGGATTCAACGCGACGGTCGTGCGTCCGACGCGCGCGGTCGTCCGCGCGTTCGATCGGGAGGGGCAGCCCCGGACGATCGAAGGGACCGGACTGCTCGCCCGCGCGCTGCAGCACGAGCTCGATCACCTCGACGGCGCGATCTTCGTGGACCGTTTGCGCGGCATCAAGCGCGACGTAATCGTTCGAAAGGTGCAGAAGCTGCGCCGATCGGGAAAGTGGTGACTGTCTGTCTCCTCTTCGCATCGCCTATTTCGGCACACCCGAGTTCGCAGTTCCCGGACTGCGTGCGCTGATCGCCTCCACTCACGATGTCGTGGCGCTCGTGTCGCAGCCCGATCGGCCCAGAGGCCGTGGACACAAGCTGCAACCGACTCCGACGAAACTCGTCGCAGTAGCCGCCGGCATCCCGGTGCTGCAGCCGACTCGTTTGAAGGACGATGCGTTCGCGGATGCGCTGCGCGCGCTTTCTCTGGATCTGGCTGTCGTGGCGGCGTACGGCCGGATCATTCCCGATCGCGTTCTCGAGATCCCGCGGCTTGGGATGATCAACATCCACGCCTCCCTTCTGCCGAAATATCGAGGAGCGGCGCCGATTCACAGGGCGGTAATCAATGGCGACAAGGAGACCGGCGTGACGATCATGCGCGTCGTCAGCGAACTCGACGCGGGTCCCGCCTTCGCGGTCGAGCGTATTCCGATAGGTCCCGACGACACGACTCCGGAGGTCGAGCGCGCACTCGCTGAAACGGGTGCGAACCTGGCCGTGCGGGTTGTGGGACAGCTCGCTGAGGGCAGCGCCGTCGAGGTGCCACAGAACCACGCGCAAGCGACGTACGCACCAAAGCTCGAGCGTCACGAAGGGGCGATCGACTGGTCGCTTCCGGCGAACGACATTCACAACCGCGTTCGCGGGCTTCAGCCGTGGCCTCTCGTTTCCGTGACCATCGACCGCGTGCGGTGCTCGATTTATCGCACCTCCGTGAGCGGAGAAACGACGACTGCCCCACCAGCGACCGTCATCGCTGCATCCAACGGTGTGCTCGCTGTAGCCGCAGGTGATGGCCGCGTCGTTCGTATCCTCGAGATCCAGCCTGAGGGCAAGCGCGTCATGTCGGCGCGGGACTTCCTCGCCGGACGCCGCGTTCAGTGTGGCGACCGTCTGCCGTGATCGCCCGCGCCCGGCTCGCCGCCTACGAGGTGCTCCGCGCGGTGGCGAGTGGCCGGACGGATCTCGGCGCTGCGCTCTCGCGACAGCGCGCCCGGCTCGACGACGAGCGGGATCGCGCGCTCGCCGGAGAGATCGCGACCGGCACATTGCGGTGGCAGGGCGCGTACGATCATGTGATCGCCGCGTTTTCGAACCGTCCTGTGCGCAAGCTGGACCCCGAAATCCTCGACATTCTTCGGCTCTCGGTGTTCCAGTTGCTGCGGCTCGAACGGATCCCGGCGTCAGCCGCCGTGAAGGACGCGGTGGATCTCGCCGGCAAGGCCGGCAAACGCAGCGCGGCAGGCATGGTGAACGCGATCCTGCGCCGGGTGAGTCGAGAGCGCGATCGCCTGCCCTTGCCGCCGCGTCCTGCGGATCCCGCGGACCGCGCAGCGGCGGTCGCGTACCTGTCCATCACGTCGTCTCATCCCGAGTGGCTCGTGACGCGCTGGCTCGATCGCCATGGATTCGAGCATGCGGAGGCGTGGGTCCGCTTCAACAACTCACCCGCTCCGCTCACGCTCCGCGCGAACACACTGCGGATCACGCGAGAGGACCTCGCCGTGCGGCTGCGCGATGAAGGAGTCCGTACCGAGAACAGCTCGCACGCTTCCGACGGCCTCATCGTTCGAGAGGGGAACCCGCTGTCCACCGCATTCCACGCGGCCGGCCTGTTCGTCGTCCAGGACGAAGCGTCGCAGCTCGTCGGGGCGTTCGCCGGCGCACGTCCGGGAGAGCACGTTCTGGACGCGTGCGCATCTCCTGGCGGCAAGACGATCGCGATGGCTGCCGCGACGCGCGGTGAAGGGCTCGTCGTCGCCTCCGACGTGCGCGGGCGGCGCGTTGGGTTGCTCCGTGAGACCGTCGCCAGGGCAGGCGCGACCAACGTGAGGATCGTGCAGGCCGACGCCCGGGGCTCGCTTCCCTTCGCTCGTGCTTTCGATCGGGTCCTGCTCGACGCACCGTGCTCCGGTCTCGGCACGGTGAGGCGGGATCCTGACATCAAGTGGCGGCGCCACGAGCAGGATCTCCCCGCCCTCGGCCAGGCGCAGCAGGCGATGCTGGAGGGGGCTGCGTGTGTGGTGAAGACCGGCGGCACCATCGTTTATGCCACCTGTTCCAGCGAACCCGAGGAGAACGACGAGGTAGTCGAAAAGTTCCTCACGACTCATCCGGATTTCCAGCAGAGGGGAGAGCGGTTCCGCACGTGGCCATTCCGTGACGGACTCGAGGCGTTCTTCGCCGCCATGCTGGTGAAAACTAAGGACTTTCCACCCCAGCGCGCGGAGAACGCGCGTTGGGGGCCCCGGTTGCGCTAAACTTTCGAGATTACATGGCCTTGAAGACGCGCGTCTGGAGCGCAGGCAAGTTGCTGCTCCTTGGCGGCGCCCTGCTGCTGACGTACGTCGTATTCGCCGCCGCGTCGCTGCGTATTGCGTTGAAGACCCGCGAGGTCGAGGTGCCGCCGCTGGCTGGCCGGACGGTGAACGACGCGCGGACGATCCTGGCTGAGAGAGGGCTGAGCCTGCGGGTGGACGAGGGGCTCCGCGTGGACCCGAAAGTGCCAGCCGGTCAGGTGCTCGCGCAGGAGCCGCAGGCCGGTATCAGGACGCGCCGGGAGCGCAGTGTGAGGGTGTGGGTGAGCGCCGGCGCGCGTTCCAGTGTCGTTCCCGCGCTGATCGGCGAATCGGAGCGCACCGCGCAGCTGCGCGCGGAGCAGGAAGGATTGCGCGTGGTGGCTGCGTCGGAGATCCGGTCAGCTGATTACGCATCCGGCGCGGTCGTGGCGCAGACGCCGGATCCCAAAACGCGTGCGGCTGAAGTTGCACTGCTGATCAACCGTGGCGAACGCGGCCTCACCTACGTCATGCCGGATCTGATTGGCGTCAACGGCGATCGTGCCGCCGCTTTTCTGCGCGCGCGCGGTTTCCGCGCGGCGGTCGTCGGAGAGCATCCATACCCCGGTGTGTCGCCGGGGATCGTGCTGAGACAGAGCCCGCAGGCCGGATTTCAGATTTCCCCGGGCGAGACGATTTCCCTGGAAATCAGCCGATGACCTCCCCGCGTCCATTGATGATGCAGAAGATTCAGATTGCTCCATCGATCCTGGCCGCAGACTTCGCGGCGCTCGGAGATGCGATCCGCATGGCGGAATCGGGCGGTGCGGATCTGATCCACGTCGATGTCATGGACGGACACTTCGTGCCGAACATCACGATTGGCGTACCGGTCGTTCGATCGCTGAGCAAGGTCGCCAAGGTGCCGCTCGACGTGCACCTGATGATCGAAGAGCCCGATCGCTACGCGGAAGATTTCGTCGCGGCGGGTGCATCGATGCTGTCGGTGCATCTCGAAGTGCTGCCGCACCTGCACAGGACGATTCACCACATCAAGTCGCTGGGCGCGAAGGCGGGTGTGGCGATCAACCCCGCCACGCCCGTGTGGTCGCTGGAGGAGGTCGCTGGCGACGTGGATCACGTGCTCGTCATGTCGGTCAATCCCGGGTTTGGCGGGCAGACCTTCATCCGCCGGAGCGAGTCTAAAATCCAGGCCGTCCGCGCGCTGCTCGACCAGGCGGGGAACTCTGCGCCAAT
>DATLLF010000107.1:0-14294 GCA_035537955.1 Vicinamibacterales bacterium
CATCGCCACCGTAACAGGGCGTATCCTTTGGCCCTATGCTGACTCGTCTGTTGCTGCTTGGGCTGCTGCTGGTTTCTGTCTGGGCGAACCCGGCGCAAACACCGGGGGCGACCCGCAAGTACTTCACTCCAGACGGCAGAATCCGCGTTGCGCTCGCGAAACAGCCATTCTCGCCAACCGGGCCTTCCAAGGGTCCGCAGACGATGGCAGAGGGTGGGATTCAGAGGACGCTGCGCGAGATGGGTGCCGAGGTCAGGCTCCAGGAGGCACGACTCTCGACAGAGGAGGACACCGAATACGGTGGCTGGAAGCGGCTCGGCTTTGCCCTCGGCCACTTCGCCGATCTGGTCGGCCAGAACGAACGCGACGGGTACCTGACGGTCGGCCTGCTCGCGACCTGTCCGTCGATGCCCGGACTCGTCGCCGGCCTGCAGCATTCGGGAGCGACGCTCGAGCCGCTGCGGATCGGGATGCTGTGGCTCGACGCACATCCGGATTTCAACACACCCGAGACGACGCGCAGCGGATCGCTTGGCGGCATGCCCGTCGCCGTCGCGACCGGTCGCGCTCTGCAACGGATGCGGCTCGACGCGAAGCTTGATCCGCCGCTTGCGGATCGTCAGGTCGTCATGGGCGGCGTGCGGCTCACCGATCCGCTCGAGCAGCACCTGCTCGACCAGTCGCGGATCGAGCAGATCTCCGTCGACGATCTGCGACGAGCCACGCCCGCGGTCTTCCAGCAGCTCGATCGGCTGGCGAGCGCGAACGACAAGCTGTACGTCCACATCGACATGGACGTACTCGACCCGCGAGAAGTGATGGGGCATGGCAACAAGGTGCCGGGAGGACCCTCGAGCGAAGAGCTCGCGCGCCTGTTCGAGGAGATCTTCCGGCGGTACCACAAGGCCTCTGCGATCGGGTTCGCGACGATCCCGTCGACTGACGAGGGAGGGCTGTCGATTGCCGCCGTCAATCGGATGATTGCCGCCGCCGTTCGCGGCGTCACATCTCGTGCGAGTACCCCCGCACGCTGATCGAGTGCGTACGAGATCGAGTACATCCCAGCCGACGGCGATGCTCGTGCTGGTGTTTGCGCTCGCCGGCGCGCTTGCCGTGCCGCTTCACACCATCGCGACTCCTCTTGCCGCGATCATTGCGGCGGCAATCGGTCTTGCGGCGCTGCGCGTCTGGCGATGGTCCGGCTTGCCTCAGCCCGCGCGCGCAGAGGGCAGGCGCGCGCTGCTCTGGCTCTGCCTGGGCCTATGCGTCGGTCTGCTCGTGCTCGCAGTGATCCGCCTCGTCATCGAACCGATCGTGCCCGCGATTGGCGCCCGCATGGCGGTCGCCGGAACGATGTCTGTCTGGCGACGTCTCGAGATCATCTACGTTGCCGCCGTGGTCGAGGAACTCATATTCAGAGTCCTGCTGTTGTCGGCCGTCTCCGGCATCCTCGCGAGGCTTTCGCGATCCATCACTCGACCCTCTGCCAGCCACGTCTGGATCGCGAACGCCGTTTCGGCGCTGCTGTTCGGCGGCGTCCACTTGTTCTCATGGAGCGCGGGGACCGGTCCGGCACTGCCGCTCACCGTCGTGCTGCTCAATTTCCTGGGCGGCCTCGCATTCGGCTACGTGTTCGCGACTCGCGGCATCGTTGCCGCCATGTGGACGCACGCAGGAGCCGACTGCGCTATCCAGTTGATAGGACCGCTCACGGGTTGACGGAAGTGGGGCACCACTCTGGGCAATGCGCTGCGCCGCGGATACAATGCGCTCCCGTTGACGGCGTCTTCCCGCGAAACCTTCGGCTCCCGCTTCGGCGCGATCATGACGATGATCGGCGTGGCCGTGGGGCTTGGCAACGTCTGGCGCTTCCCCTACATGGTGGGCACGTTCGGCGGCGCGGCTTTCGTTCTCTTCTACATTCTCATCGCCGTCGTGATCGGCGTGCCGGGCCTGATGGCCGAATTCGCCCTTGGACGTCACACGCGCCGCGGCACCGTGGGCGCGTTCGAAGCGGGCGGATTCCCTGCCGGGCGGCAGGTTGGCTGGTTCTTCTTCGTCATCGTCGTCGCGGCAACCGGATACTACGCGGCTGTAGTCGGCTGGGTGCTGTATTACGCGATCGGCCAGGCGGCGCAGGCGACCGGCGTTCCCTTCGACGCTGCGGCGATCCTGCCTCCCGATCATGGCTTCGTCGCCAAGTCGTTCGTGCTGCAACTGGTGTGCACGGCGGCCGTCATGCTCGCGTGCGCGCTGGTGATGATCAAGGGGCTGCGGGCGGGCGTCGAGCGCGCGAGCACGATCATCATGCCGGCGTTGTTCGTCATCCTGGTGATTCTCGCCGTGCGCGCGGTGACACTTCCTGGCGCCGGCGAAGGGGTCCGCTGGTTCATCCTGAAGTTCAGGTGGGCCGATCTGACGCCGGCGGTCATGATGGCATCGATCGGTCACCTGGTGTTCTCGCTCTCACTCGGTGGCACCTTCATGGTCGTCTACGGTTCCTACCTGAGTGACACTGAAAACGTCGCGCGGCCCGCGATCTGGACGGTGATCGGAGATACGGGGACCTCGATGCTGGCGGGCCTGGCGATCATGCCCGCGGTGTTCGCGCTGCACATGGCGCCGGGCCAGGGGCCCGGACTGTTGTTCTCGACGCTGCCGCAGGTCTTTGCCGCGCTTCCACTCGGCTCGCTCTTTGGCCTGCTGTTCTTCGCTGGACTGTTCGGGGCCGGCTATCTCTCCAACGTCGCCGCCGTCGAAGTGCTGGTTGCCGGTCTGACTGACAACACTCGATTGAATCGCAGAACTGCCGTCTGGTTGACGTCGTTGGCGGGGTTCGTGATCGCCATCCCTCCGACGCTCAACAACGCGATCTTCGTACCATGGGACCTCACGTTCGGGTCCGGCATGCAGACACTCGGAGCGCTCATCGCCGTTCTCACCGTCGGATGGTGCATGGACCGTGGCGCCGCGCTGAGGGCGCTGTCGACAGAAGGAGTCCGCCCCGTGCCGTACTGGTTGTTCGTCTGGATCCGCTTCGGCATCCCCGCGATCATCCTCACGGTTGGTATCTGGTGGCTGCTCACCAGTGTCATCGGGACCGTCCAGGCCGTATAGTTTCTGCCGTGCCCGTTTCCACCGACAACTCCACGCTCATCTATCGCGCCCTCAAGGACGCGGGCGTGCGCATCATTTCGGCGCTGCCGGAAACCTGGCTCGTTCATCTCATTCGCATGGCAGAAGACGATCAGGACATGACGCTGGTGCGCCTCGCCAAGGAGGAGGAAGGCGTTGGTGTCAGCACTGGCGCACACCTCGCCGGCGCGAAATCCGCCATGCTGATGCAGAACCACGGCTTTCTCGCCGCGATCAACGGCATCGTGTCGTGCGGGCAGCTTTACCGGATTCCGCTGCTGATGTTGATCAGCCAGCGCGGCTCGTTCGGCGAGCGGGATCCGTGGCAGTGTGAAGGCGGCGGCGTGACCGAGCACGTGCTCGAGGCGCTGCGCATCCCCTTCGACCGGCTCGAAGCGCCCGAGCATGTCGGCAAACGGATCGCGAAAGCGCAGACGCTCGCGTACTCGGCAAGCCGCCCCGTCGCGCTGCTTCTGTGCCGGGACCTGATGTGGGAGGACTGATGCGGCGGCTCGACGCGATACAGGCGATCTATCCGGAGCTCGAACGCTCGATCGTTGTCACGATCATGGGTGCGGTGGCAGCCGAGGTGCAGTCCATCGGCCACAGGCCGAACTTCTTTTACCTGCAGCACGCGATGGGGCTTGCCTCGTCGGTGGGGCTCGGCATCGCGCTTGCGCGCCCGGACCTGCCAGTCATCGTGCTCGACGGTGATGGTTCCGTACTGATGAATCTCGGTGGTCTCACGACGCTCGCGCGATATCGGCCGAAGAACCTGATTCACCTCATCTTCGATAACGAGAGCCTCCTGTCGGTCGGAGGATTCCCAACGGCGACGTCGACGGGAAGCGATCTCGCCGGGATTGCAAAGGCGGCCGGCGTGCCGCGGACGGCGACCGTGCGTTCGCTCGACGAGCTGCATGCGCAGTTCAACGCGGCGCAGCGAGCCGGCGATCTGACGACGATCGTTGCCAAGGTCGACGCGGTAGGCCCTTCCGGCTACGTCACGGATCTCTCGTTGCTCGAAAACAGATATCAGTTCGCGCGCTACATGAAGGAACAGGAAGGCGCCAGACCCTGAGGCCGGCACAGGCCCGATCCACCAGTCGGGCGTAAGGAAATCGATGTCGCTACTCACACAACTCGTCTCCGAGCTGAACGCAGGTACGCTGAAGGTCGTCGATCTGACGCAGCCGCTCGGCCCCGACACGCCGGTCATCGGCCTGCCTCTCATCTTTGCTTCGTCGCCGGGCGTATCGCTGGAGGTGATATCACGCTTCGACGACAGAGGGCCGGCCTGGTACTGGAACACCATCCGCATGGGCGAGCACACGGGCACACACTTCGACGCGCCCATTCACTGGATCACCGGCAAGGACCTGCCGCAGAACGCCTGCGACACGATTCCCGCGAAACAGTTCGTCGGGCCAGCGTGCGTCATCGACGTCACGGTTGACGTCGAGCGCAATCCCGACTTTCTCCTGATGCCGGACCACGTCGCCGACTGGGAGGGGACGCATGGAAGGATACCCGTCGGCTCGTGGGTGTTACTGCGGAGCGGATGGAGCAAACGCACGGACGCGCACGCCTTCCTCAACGTAGCTGCGGACGGTCCGCACACTCCTGGATTTCACAAGTCGACGTCGGAGCTGCTCGCGCGCGACCGGAACGTGCTTGGAGTCGGTGTCGAGACCGTCGGCACCGATGCCGGACAGGCGGGCACGTTCGACCCGCCCTTTCCGAATCACGCGACGATGCACGGAGCAGGGAAGTTCGGCCTGGCGAGCCTGACGAATCTCGACCAGCTGCCGCCCGTCGGCGCGATCGTGATCGCCGCGCCGCTCAAGATCGTTGGTGGCAGCGGCAGTCCACTTCGCGTTCTGGCGATCGCGCCTGCCTGACGCAGGCGGATTCGTGATCAGAGCAGACCATCCTCAGTCGCGCCGGCTGCACGCGTGGTTTCTTGGCGCGCTGCTCGCCGGCGCCGTGCTTCGTGTCGCCGCGCTCCCGCTCCCAGGCACGGGGGACGTGCTCGTCTGGAAGGTGTGGAGCTTCGGCGCCGCCTACGACGTGACGGCGATGTACGGCGTTGGCGGGTCACCGCCGAACCAGCGCGTCGTCCACTGGAAGGGCGAATCGATGACCGTGGATTATCCGCCGGTCGCCCTCTACGAGCTGGCGCTCGTTGGTCGTGCATACCTTCAGTGGGATCCGCTCTATCCCGATTCAAGAGCATTGACGGCGCTGATCAAAGTCCCGGGATTGCTCCTCGAGATCGCTCTCGTCGCGCTCGTACTCACATGGGGTCGGCGTCATTACGGCGATCGCGTTGCACGGTGGACGAGCCTCGCGTTGTGGCTGAACCCCGCGCTGCTTCTGAACGGCCCGGTCCTCGGCTATCTGGATCCGATGATGTACGTGCCGCTCGCGGTTGCCGTCGGTGCCGCTGCCGCTGGACCGCCGTGGCTCGCCGGTGTCTGCAGTGCCGTAGCTGTTCTGACGAAGGCGCAAGCGATCTTCGCGATGCCGGTGGTGGTGACGCTTGTATGGCGGCGCGGACCGCGTCCGCTTCGCGAGCTGGTGCAGTTTGCTGCGGGCGGAGCGTTGACCTCCGTACTCGTGGTGCTGCCGTTCGTGCTGCGAGGAGCGTGGCCGAACATGGTCCAGTCTCTCGGCCGCCTCGCCGCGCACGACATGATCTCGGCGCAGTCGGCAAATATCTGGTGGATCGTCACGTGGGTGATCCGCGTGGCCGATTCCGTTCAGGACTGGGGCTGGCACCGTGCCTTGACGCAGGAGGTGCGAATCCTCGGCATCTCGACCGCGATATCGGTGGGTTATCCGAACTTCAGAACGATCGGCCTCGGGCTCGTCAGCCTCGCGACCGGGTGCTCCGTGTGGTGGGCGTGGCGCGTTCGATCCCTGGCGGGCGCCGCGGCGATTGCCGGATGGATCGCATACGCGTACACGATGCTCGGCGCGCAGGTACACGAGAACCACCTGGTTCCGGCAGTTCCGCTCCTTGCCATTGCTGCGGGTCTCGACGTTCGTCTTCGGCGGACCTTCTGGACGGTCTCGGTCATCGCCGCGCTGAACCTGTATTTGTTCTACGGGCTCGTTCCGGGATCGCCGCCGATCCTCAGCCGCGGCGCGACCGGAATCGATGTCACGGTCGTTTTGAGCATCGTGAACGTGTGCGTGTTCGTCTGGTTCACCCGGCTGCTCCTGCATCAGCCAGCAATTCAGGAAGCACCAGGCTGATCGAGCCGTTCAGGGTGACGTCGGCGATCTCGTCGAATACCGTCGGCTGCCCGTTCACGATGATCAGCGCGCAGCCGCCGGCTTTCGCGACCGGAACTGCTGCCGCGATCGGATAGACCTGCAGACTGCTGCCGACCGCGATGAGGCAGTCGGCTTCCCCGGCCGCACGCATCGCTTTGTCGATCACGGATGGATTCAGCGGCTGCCCGAATGAAATCGTGTCGCTCTTGAGGATGCCGCCGCACTTCTGACACGGTGGATCCTCCTCGCCCGCGCGAACGCGGTCGAGCACACTCTGCATTGGCTGACGCCGGTTGCATCCCAGGCACACAGCGGCGTGCAGCGTGCCGTGCACCTCGATGACCCGCTGCGGCGTATTGCCAGCACGTTGATGCAGCCCGTCGATGTTCTGCGTGATGAGCGCGTGCAGCCGGCCACGGCGTTCCAGCTCCGCGAGCGCGCGGTGCCCGGCATTCGGTGCCGCCGTCCATGCGGGGTGTGCGAGGCGGCTCTGCCATGAGAGGCGACGCACCTCGGGATCCGACATGTAATAGCGGATGTCCGACATGCGTTCTGCCTTCGGATTGAGCGTCCAGACACCGTTCGGCCCGCGAAAATCCGGAATCCCTGAGTCGGTCGAAATGCCGGCGCCCGTCAGGACGACGACACGCCTTGAGATCCCGACTTGCCGCCGCGCGAATACAAGGCTGTCCAACACCATTCCAAGTTACTACGGCGCACGGATCATTTTCGGCTTGCGGCTTGCGGCTTGCGGCTTCCGCGTCCGTCGGGGCCCCGGAGCCCGGATTAGAATTCCCGCTGATGGCGAAGAAAAAGACCGTCAGGCGCCGCAAGCGGATCGCTGCCCGGTCCGTCGGCCTGGACGCACAGGAAACCGCGGCGGTTCAGGACGCTGCAACGCGCGGTCTCGCAGACCAGGTCGCCGCCGATGGCGGGGCTATCCTCGCAACGTACCGGGAGCCATTCGGCGGAACGCCTGCGCTGCTGGCATCACTGCCGATCGATCGCGTCGAACCCACGCCTTATCAACGCGATCCATCTGAGCCGCACGTCAAACGACTCATGAACGTGATCGAGACGCTCGGGCGTTTTCTGGACCCCGTCATATGCGTGCGGCAGGGTGACGCGTACCTGACGCCGAACGGCAATCACCGGCTGCAGGCGATGCGGAAGCTCGGGGCGAAGTCGATCGTCGCGCTGATCGTGCCGGACCGCGACGTGGCATTCAAGATCCTGGCACTGAATACCGAGAAGGCGCACAACCTGAAGGAGAAGTCGCTCGAAACCATCCGCATGCTGCGCGCGCTGGCCGACGAGCGTGCCGGACGCGATGAGCGGGAGTTCGCCTTCGAGTTCGAGCAGCCTGCGTTTCTCACGCTCGGCGCCGCATACGAATCGCGTCCACGTCTCGGCGGCGGTGCGTATCACCCGCTGCTGCGACGCATCGACGACTTTCTCGACGAGCGTCCGCCCAGGGCGCTGAAAGAGCGCGAGCGCCGCGCGGGTCTCGTCCTCGCCATTGACGATCAGGTTGGAGCGATCGTCGATAAATTGAAGAAGCGCGGCTTCACCAGCCCATACCTCCGCCCGTTCGTAGTCGCGCGCATCAATCCAATCCGGTTCTCGAAATCGACCGAGTTCGATTTCGACGATGTGCTGGGACGGATGAAGAAGGCAGCGGAGAAGTTCAACCTCGACAAGGTCCGCCAGGAGGACATCGTCAGAACGGGCGGTGGCCCTGTCGACGAGCCGGAATGAAGAGGATGTGAGCGTGCCTTCACCGAAGCTGCCGGCAAGAGTCATTGCGGCGATCGATCAAGCGAAGATCCTCGGCATCCGGGCCGGAGCGCGCTCGGATCATCGGTTCATCGGCGTCTGGCCCGTCGTCGTGGATGGACGCGCATTCGTGCGGTCCTGGACCCTGAAGCGGAACGGTTGGTATCGAACGTTTCTCGAGGATCCTCTGGGAACCATCCAGGTCGGCGAGCGTGAAGTCCGGATCCGTGCGGTTCCTGTCCGCAGTGAGCGGATCAGGAACGCGGTGGAAGAGGCCTACGCGCGGAAATATCCCACGCCGGGGTCCGCGAAATACGTCCGCGGGTTCCGGACGAAGCGCCGGCGCGAAGCCACCATGGAGTTCGTCCCGCGTCAGCGCGGCTGAGCTGACGGATCCAACCTTTCAGGGGCTTCTGACCGTCAAACCCGGGAAGATGACACACAGGAGCAACCCGATGCCTTTCGTTTCCCTTGCGTTGACGATCCTGTTCTCGGCCGTCCCCGTGCTGGCGCAGACCGACGGCGCCTTCACGCTGCGCCAGTCGAGCCGCGACGGGCGCGTCAACTTGAACTTTCAATATGAGGATGGCCACTCGAACTGGGGTCGAGACTTCGAACGCTCGGCGTTCTCAGACGTCAAGCAGACGGGGGATCGCATCACTTTCGCGTTGCGACGGGCGGCCGGAGTGTTCACCTTCGAGGGCCGCGGTTCCATGGAGCGCGCGTCTGGATCGTACGACTTCGCCCCGAGCGCCGATTTCCGTCGTGACATCGAGCGGATGGGATTGCGCGGGGTCGACGACAAGGCGCTGTTCGTGTTCGCGCTCGACGACCTGACGGTCGACAAGATCAAGCAGCTGCAAGGGCTGCTGGCGGATCAGATCGATACCGAGCAGCTCGTCAGGCTGATCAATCACGGCGCCGGCCTGTCATACGTGCAGTCGATGACGGACGCTGGCTTCAAAAAGCTGTCCGCGGACGAATATCGTCGCGCTCGCGATCACGGCGTCACTGCTGATTACGCGCGCGAGATGGCGTCGCTCGGCGGCAAGCTGTCACTCGAAGAGCTCGTCAGGACACGCGATCACGGTGTGACCACCGACTACGCGAAGGCAATGCGCGACGCCGGCTACGAGCTCGGTATCGAGGGGCTCGTCCGCGCGCGCGACCACGGCGTGACCGCCGATTACGTGAAGGCGATGCGCGCAGCCGGGCACAAAGTCGACATGGAGGAGCTGGTTCGGGCGCGCGATCACGGGGTGACGACGGACTTCATTCGCCGCATGGGAGAGCTTGGCTACGGTGGCCTGCCGCTCGACGAGTACGTCCGCATGAGAGATCACGGCGTGACGCCGGATTTCATCGAATCGATGCGCGACGCTGGTCTGACAAAGATTGAAGCGCGCGACCTCGTGAAGCTGCGCGACCATGGCATTTCCGCCAGCTACGTCCGCCGTGCGAAAGAGATCTTCAAGGAAACGCCCACCGTCGACCAGATCATTCGCCTGCGGACGCGCGGGGACATCGGAGGGTAGCTCGTACCATCTCCTTCAAAACACCCGCACGCCCGCGGTGATCAGCAGTCCGCGGTTCGTCAGCGACGTTCCGTTGTCGTCGTCCAGTACCGAACTGAGCCCGTAGGTGTAACGGGCATCGAAGAACAGGCGTCGATTCAGCTGCAGGGCGCCGCCGAACGTCAGCCCCGCGTCGAAACGCTTCATCTCATCGAGATCCCGCTCGAAACCAGAAGGCGACTCGAACTCGAAGACGGTCTGCTGTTTCGCGCTCAAACGCACGCTTACCGTCGGTCCGCCGAACGCGTGAATCGTTGCGTTCTTGATGCGCGGTCCGCGGAGCCGCGCAAGCACCGGAAGATCCATGTAGTGGAACTTGAAGCGTGTCGACATCGTGCCCTGTACGAGTGCAGGGTCGTGGAAGGGAAGGGATGCGCCCTTCTCGGTGAAGAGCAGTTCGAACAGCACACCGAGACGCTGATATGCCGGCAGGAGCGCGTATGCTCCTGCCGTGATGCCCGTCCGCGTTCCGAACGGGTCGTCGCCAGCCTGAGTGCTCTCGCGATCGAGCGTCGCGATGCTTGCGCCGAGCTTGAGACCGGCCTCACGCTCCTGCGCCGTGGCGTCTTCGACTCCCGCAACCATCAGGAGCCCCGCCAGCCCGACCGTCAATGTTTTACGCATCGGAGCGGTGCACAACCGGACACTCCAACGAGCACTTGGCACCCAGCACTGAGCACCCAGCACTGAGCACCCAGCACCGAGCACCCAGCACCCAGCACCGAGCACTACTGCTGCCGGGCATGCCACGCTATTTGATGACGACGAGCTTGCGCACCCATCCTTCGCCTGCCGGTGCGAGCACCTTGAGATAGCCGTCTTCTTCCTTGCCAAGAAAGACGACTTCTTCGTGCTGGTGGAGCGTGACTACGATGGCACTGCCGTCTTTCGGGCTCTTCACGATCTGGACGCCGTTGATCTTCGCGCGCAGCACGTCTCCCTCGTTGAACACGGCGCCGGACTTCGGCGCCTGCGCGCGCGCCAGCAGCGCCGGGTTGCTGCGGATCGAACGGACGACGTTGTTGTAGTTGTCGCGGAAGCTGGCCGCGATGATCTTGCCTTCGTCGGTGCTGGTGTAGCCGCCGCCTGCGAGCCCGACACCGAGCACGCCGATTCCGCCGAGCGCGAAATCCGTCTTCTTCGCCTTACCCTCTGATGCGGCCACCTGGACGCCGCTCCGCATGTCGGCGACCAGCAGGCTCGTTTGCGCTTCCTTGAACTTGACGCCTCCGCCAGCCACGCCAAGTCGATGGCCGAGAATGCCGCCGGCCGCGCCGCCCACGCCACCTGCGTTCTGGTCGGAGAAGATGACTCCCGGCGTCAGGAGAAAATCGGCTGCGACCATCTGGCCCTCGCCGACGTTCGAGGCCTGCTGCAACTGGCCGTTCTGCGCCAGCGCACGCTCCTGCTGCATCTGCCGCAGCCCGGACCCGCGCTCGACGATGAGGAAGCAGTTCGATTCCTGGACGAGGATGCGCAGCACCCCGGACGGCGAGCCCAAGTTGTAGCCGCTCAGCGCCCGCACCATGCTGGCCTCCGGCTCGTTAATGGACATCGTGCCGATGGGTGCAGCGCACTTCTCGATCGCATCTTTGTTTTGCGCGAGGACAGGCGACGCGAGCGCCGCGGCGCCAAGACATGCGGCGGCAACCTTTCCGAAACGACGGACGGTCATTCAATACTCCTTGAGCGATGTACAGAGCGGGGAGCGGAGACAAAGTAGCACGAAAACACCGCTGGAGGGATCGATGGGGCGGCGTCGGGCAGTGGCCGCCTGTGGTCCTCAACGTCCGGGCATCGATCCAGTCCGACATCTGGTTCCCGTGCGCTCCTCATATCCCCGGTCTTCCCCGGTGTTTCTTTCTGTGGTTCCTCTGTGTTTCTTCTGTGGTTGTTCGCATGTTTCCGTGTTTCTTTGGTGGCCGGATACCGCCTCCGACGTTGCTCGCTCCCCGGGTCCAACCGCTGGCCTCTGAAGACAACCGCGGGTGGATCCGACTACATTTGTTTCACGTGCGAGGATTCGCGTGAGTCTGGTCGTCGGGGTTCTGCTACTCGGCCTAGTGGCCGTGCTCGGTCGCCTTCTCGAGGCCGAGAGACGATCGCGGCGTCTGGAAGCCCGGATTCATCGGCTGGAGTCGAGACTCGAATGGCTCGAGATGCGGCTCAGTCCTCCCGGCCTCGACGAGGCCTCGGGTGTTTCCGTCGCCCCCAGCGCCGCCGTCGAGGTAGTGGCGGCTTCACAGCCTGACTTCGCGGAACCAATTCCTGTAGCGCCCGTGCCTTCTCCACCGCCGCAGTCAGTCACGGTACCCCTGGCACACGACGGACGTCCTGGTCTCGAAGAGTTGATCGGCGGGCGGTGGCTGCTGTTCGCCGGCATCGCGGCGATCATTCTTGGCATCAGCTACTTCGTGAAGTTCGCGTTCGACAACGGCTGGATCAGCGAGCCGCTGCGCGTGACGGCGGGCGTCGTGACAGGAGCGATGCTGATCGCCGGCGGCATCGGGTTCCGCGTGCGCGGCGTCCTGCTCTTCGGACAGGCGTTGGCGGGTGCCGGGATCGTCGTGCTGTACGTGTCGATCTATGCGGCGCTGCATTTCTACGCCCTCATTCCCCGGGGTGCCGCATTCGCATTGATGGTCATGGTCACCGCGGGTGGCGCCTGGCTGGCGGACCGTGAACGGTCGCAGCCACTCGCGGCACTGGCGCTCGTCGGCGGGTTTGCGACGCCGCTGCTGGTCGGAGGCGATCGCAGCGTGCAGGTCGTGCTGTTCACCTACATCGCGATCCTCATCGCCGGCACCGCCGTGATCGCTCGTCGTCACGCGTGGCCGCTGCTCGGCGCCGCGAGCTATCTCTGTACGTTCCTGCTGGTCCTTTCCTGGTTTTTCTCGTCCTACGAACCGCGCGACTGGCTCAGGACGGAGTTGTTTCTCACCGTTTACATACTGCTGTTCGGCTACCTGCTGCTCGTCCTGCTGCGCGCGCCCGGTGGACGGCGATCGCTGTTGGCAGCCACGGTGCTGACCACCGCGCCCCTCGTGTATCACCTCGCGTCCATCGTTCTCCTGAATCCGCATCCCGCTGCATGGCTGGTGTACATGATCACAGCGACGGTAGTGGTGCTCCTTGCATCGCGGCGATCGGACGCAACCTGGGCCCGGCTCACGGTGCTGCTGCTCGTCGGCGTTCCCATGCTGTTCTGGCTGTCCTGGTTGCCGTACCCGGGGTGGTATGCGGCTTCGCTGGTCACCGTCGTGGCGGTCTACGTCATGCACCTTGCGACACATTGGCTCTCCGCCGGGACAGGGGAGAGACTCTCGTTGCTCGAGATCGGCTATTCGCAGGTGAACGGGCTTCTGCTGCCTCTGACGCTGTACTTCTTCATCGACCGGCACTTCGCAGTGTGGGACGCGCGGGTCATCGCGTCGCTTGCCGCGTGGAACGCCGGTCTCGCGATCGCCGCCCGATCGCGCGCGAGTCAACTGATCTTGTTGTTCGTCGCGCTCGCGGCGACGCTTGCGGCCTCCGCGCTCGTGCTCGCGTTCGACGGACCGGCGGTCGCGTTTGGCTGGGCCGCCGAAGGCGTGCTCGTCGGCTGGCTCGCGCGACACGAGAAGAGCCGCACGCTCGCGCTCGGCAGCACGGCCCTCATTGTCCCGGGATCCCTGCTGCTCTTGAACCTTCTCTCGCAGCCATTGGCCACTGGAGAGACGCCCGTCTTCAACGCTCGTGCCCTGTCGACGGCACTGGTGATTGCGATGCTCGCCTGGCTCGCGTGGCTGGTTCGCGACGATCATCGTCCGGACGTCGCGGCCGCGCGAAGCGCGACCATCGTGCTTGCCAATGTGCTGGCACTCGCGGTGCTCTCCGCGGATCTTCACGCGTACTTCGCGCAGCGCGGCCTCGACGCGTCGCTCGAGGAGGAACCGAGACGCGTGGCCGACGTGGCACGCGCCGAGCAGGTGGCCCTGTCGGTGACGTGGGCGCTTTACGCGGTGGCGCTCGTATTTGCCGGCATCAGGCGCCGCTTTGCCCCGGCGCGCTACCTCGCCATCCTCCTGTTCGGCGTCGTCGTGGGCAAGGTCCTTTTCGTCGACATTGCCGGCCTCGATCGTCTGTATCGAATGCTCAGTGTGCTCGGCGTCGGTGTGCTGCTGCTGGTGGCGTCCTATTTGTATCAGCGGAGTGCGAGCGACCGGACCGCCTGATTAGTGCCGCTCCGCTTGCACCCACCACGTCGCCCGTCGCCCGTCGCCCGTCGCCCGTCGGAACGTCGCACGCGATCAACGATAACGCAACGCCAGCACCGTGATGTCGTCTTCCTGCGGCGCGCTCGATGCGTACTCGTTTACCGCGGCGACGATATTCGCGACGATCTCGCCGGAGGGCTTCGTGGCGTGAGCGCGAAACGTCTCGAGCAGCCGCCCGTCGCCGAACATGCCGCCGGCGCTGTTCACCGCTTCCGTTACGCCGTCGGTGAAGAGCACCAGCACATCTCCATGTGCCAGCATGAGACGTACT
>DATLLF010000108.1:0-7647 GCA_035537955.1 Vicinamibacterales bacterium
CGTGAAACGTGCGCGCGACAACGGCTTCAATACGCTGTTCGTGCAGGTGCGCGGACGCGGTGATTCGTACTACCGCGGCGCCCTCGAGCCGGTCTCATCGGAGTTGCAGCGGCAGCCGGCGACATTCGATCCGCTCGCCACCGTACTCGCGTCCGCGCAGCAGGCAGGGCTGCGCGTTCACGCCTGGATCAACGTCAATCTGATTTCCAGCGCGGTCACTATTCCGTCATCTCCGGCGCACCTCGTGCACCGTAATCCTGAGTGGTTGATGGTGCCGCGCGACATCGCGCTCGAACTGTCGAGCGTCCCGGTCGATAGCCCGGCGTATCTCGGGAAGCTCGCGCGCTGGAGCCGCGCCCAGTCAGCCGAAGTAGAGGGCCTGTATGCGTCACCGACGATACCGGCCGCGCAGACGCACGTGGAAGCGGTCATTCGCGACATCGCGCGTCGGTACGCGGTGGACGGCATCCATTTCGATTACGCGCGGTATCCCAGCGACCGGTTCGATTACAGCCGAGCGGCCATTGCGCAGTTTCGCACCGCGATCCGTCCGACACTGAACGCCGATCGCCGCAAGACGCTCGACGCGGACGAGGCGGTCGACCTCTTCGCTTATCCGGACGCCTTCCCAGGCGAGTGGCGCGCGTTCCGGGTCGGCCGGTTGACTGCGCTGATGGCGCGTCTCAGGACGGCGGTGAAGGCCGAACGTCCCGCGGCGGTCGTGAGCGTAGCCGCTGCGCCGGATCGAGGCGAGGCTCTCGAACGGCGACTGCAAGACTGGGGCGCCTGGCTCGGAGAAGGCATCGTCGATGCGGTGGCGCCCATGGCCTATACGCAGGAGGCGGGCCGCTTCGCGGAACAGATCGCCAGTGCTCGCGCCGCGGCGGGCTCCCGCACGCTCTGGGCCGGCATCGGCGCGTACCATCTCTCTCCGGAACAGACGATCGAGAACATCCACACGGCGCGCAAGCTCGGCGCCGACGGCGTCATCCTCTTCTCCTACGACAGCCTGATCAATCCGCGGCAGACGGCGCCGGACTACCTGCCGATCGTCGGGCGCGGCGCTTTCGCTGATCGACGCATCTCGAGCGACGGACCGCGTTAAGGCCGCGCCGCGCGCATGGTCCTCAACTGGCTCGACTATGCGGTCATCGCGGTCTACCTGTTCGGAATCATCGCATTCGGATCGTGGTTCGCGCGCTTCCAGAAGACCACCCGCGATTACTTCCTGACCGGACGCTCGGTGCCATGGTGGGCCATCTGCTTCACCATCGTCGCGACCGAGACGAGCACGCTGAGCTTCATCGGTGTTCCCGCCGGGGCGTATGCCGGCAACATGACGTTCCTGCAGATCGCCCTCGGCTACATCGTCGGGCGCCTGCTGGTCAGCGTGCTCTTCATACCCGCGTACTTCCGCGGTGAGCTCTACACCTCGTACGAGCTGCTGCAGCGGCGATTCGGTGCGCCGGTCAAGAACATTGCGGCGGCGATCTTTCTGGTCACCAGAACGTTTGCCGACGGGATCCGTCTCTTCGCAACCGCTCTCGTCATCGCGGTCGTCACGCAGGTGCCGGTCACGTGGACCGTGCTCGTCCTCGGCGTCGCCATGATCGTGTACACGGTTCGTGGCGGCGTCTCCGCCGTCATCTGGACCGACGTCGTGCAGATGTTCATCTACGTCGGGGGCGCGCTGCTCGTGTTCTTTGGCCTGCTGCAGCTCATTCCCGGTGGTTGGTCGGAGGTGAGCCGCGTCGGTGGCGGGCACTTTCGCGTGCTCGACTTTTCGTTCGATCCGACGAAGGTCTACACCTTCTGGGCCGGACTGTTCGGGGGCATTGCGCTGACGCTCGCGACGCACGGCACGGACCAGTTCCTCGTTCAGCGGCTGCTCTCCGCCCGGTCGGCGAAGGCGGCGTCCACCGGCCTCGTTCTCAGCGGTGTCGTCGTGTTTCTGCAGTTCACGCTGTTTCTGATCATCGGCGTGATGCTGCACACGTATTATCAGGGCACGCCTCTGCCTCGTCCTCTCGCCAGCAATGACGAAGTGCTGCCGCTATTCGTCATTACATCGCTGCCGCACGGCATTTCAGGGTTCATCGTCGCGGCCATCGTCGCGGCTGCCCTTTCCCCTTCCATCAACTCGATGGCGGCGACGACCGTCAACGATTTCTACGTCAAATACCTGCGCCCGAATGCTGACGAGGCGACGCTCATGCGGGTGTCGCGGCTGGCGACGATCTTCTGGGGCATCGCACAGATCGCGGTTGCCGTGGCCGCGCAATACGTGACCCGCTCCGTGCTCGATGCCGGGCTGGCCGTACTGTCTCTCGCCGCGGGTCCGGTTCTCGGCGCATTCCTGGTGGGCGTGCTCACGAAGCGGGTGACCGCGACCGCGATGATTGTCGGCATGCTGATCGGGATCGCCGTGCTCGCATGGGTGTGGACGACCGGCGCGACCGCGTGGACGTGGTACGCGCTGATCGGCTCAGGGGTGACCTTCGGCAGCGCCGTCGCCGCTTCACTGATCACCGATCGAAGATGAGCTCGTTCGGCGAGGCGCGTGAGGTCATCAGGAGTGCGGTCGCGGCACGAGCCTTCCCCGCCGCGTCCGTCGAAGTCGGCTCACGCAACACGGTCCTCTGGCGCCACGCGTTCGGAGCGTTGACGTACGACAGCGATGCGCCATCCACGAGCCTCGACACCATCTTCGATCTCGCCTCACTCACGAAAGTCATCTGCACGGCGACGCTCGCCATGCGCGCTATCGACGAGGGCCTCCTTCGGCTGGAAGATCGCGTGGCCGACTGGATCTCTGACTGGTTCCGCGCGGACCGCGCAGCGGTGACCATCCGCGACCTGCTCGCCCATTCGTCGGGTCTGACCGCATACCTTCCCTACTTCCGCGACATGACCGGGCGCGCCGAGTTCCAGGCGGCCATCGCCGACTCCCCACTCGAATACGCTCCGCGAACGCGGGCGCTGTACTCGGATCTCGGATTCATCCTGCTCGCCTTCATTCTCGAGGATGCGCGCGCCCGGGCGACCGCGGGCTGGGCCGGCGCGACGCATCCTGCATCGTCGCTGGCGTCTCAGTTTCGCCGTCTGGCGGTATATCTCACCGACGAGCCGCTGACGTTCAACCCCTCCCGCTCCTGGCGGGACCGCATCGCGCCAACCGAACACGATCCCTGGCGCGGACGCACGCTCGTGGGCGAGGTTCACGACGAGAACGCATGGGCGCTGGGCGGTGCGGCCGGACACGCCGGGCTGTTCGGCACCGCCGGCGCAGTGGGCGCATTCGCGCGCGCTGCGCTGCATACGATCGCGGGTCATGGCGTGCTGGCGAAACCAGACACCATGCGCGCGTTCATCACGCGGACGGACGTACCTGGCAGTTCGCGCGCGCTCGGGTGGGATACGATGCTGCCGACCTCCTCGTGCGGCACGCGCATGTCGCCGACGGCGATCGGACATACCGGCTTCGCCGGCACATCTCTCTGGATCGACTGGGAGCGCGATCTCTACGTCGTCCTGCTCACCAATCGCGTGCATCCGACGCGCGACAATCTGGCGATCCGTGCGATCCGGCCGCGGTTCCACGATGCGGTCGTCGCCGCTCTGGGATGATTCGAGCCTCGAAGCGATTACTATCTCCCGCATGCAACTGACTTCCGTCGACTGGGCGATCGTCGCGGCCTACTTCGTCCTGTCGCTGGCCATCGGTCTCTACTACTTCAAGCGCGCGGGTGAAAGCACTGGTGAGTTCTTCGTCGCCGGCCGCGACCTTCCGTGGTGGCTCGCCGGAACGTCCATGGTCGCGACGACGTTCGCCGCTGATACGCCGCTTGCCGTCACGGAGATGGTCGCGCGCAACGGCGTCGCAGGGAACTGGCTCTGGTGGTCCATGCTCCCGAGCGGCATGCTGACAGTTTTCTTCTTCGCGCGACTGTGGCGCCGCGCCGAAGTGATGACCGACGTCGAGTTCGTCGAGCTGCGCTACACGGGCCGGCCCGCCGCCTTCCTCCGTGGTTTTCGCGCACTGTATCTCGGCCTTCCGATCAACCTGATCATCATGGGCTGGGTGAATCTCGGGATGGCAAAGATCCTGAGCGGCACGCTCGGTCTCGAAAAGTGGCAGGCGCTCGGCTTCTGCCTCGGCATCACCTTTCTCTATTCAGTGCTGTCGGGCCTCTGGGGCGTGGTCGTCACCGACGCCGTCCAGTTCGTCATCGCAATGATCGGTTCGATCGCGCTTGCATGGTTTGCCGTCGACGCCGTCGGCGGGCTCGCGGCGCTGAAAACGGCACTTGCGACGGCTACGCCGGCCGGGGCCACGCAGCCGTTCGGGGATGCCGCAACAGCGATGTGGCCCGACGGATCCGCGATGTGGATGCTGCCGGCTGTCACGCTCGTCACTTATCTCTGCGTCAACTGGTGGGCCTCCTGGTATCCGGGCGCGGAGCCGGGCGGCGGTGGCTATATCGCGCAGCGAATCTTTTCCGCCCGAAACGAACGGCATGGGGTTTTGGCGACGCTATGGTTCAACGTCGCGCATTACGCCCTTCGCCCCTGGCCCTGGGTGATCGTCGCCCTCTGCTCGCTCGTGCTCTACCGCAACGGCGTGGTGAACCCATCGACCGGGATCGTCGATCCGGCGTTCGGCTACGTGCAGGTGATGAACGATTACTTGCCGGTGGGGTTTCGCGGACTGCTGCTCGCCTCCTTCGCGGCCGCGTATATGAGCACGATCTCCACGCAGATGAACTGGGGCTCGAGCTACATCGTGAACGACTTTTATCGGCGATTCATTCGCACAGACGCATCGGAGCGCCACTACGTGTTCGCGTCACGCGTCGCGACCTTCATCACGATGTGCCTTTCGATCGTCGTCACGTACTTCATGAATCGCATTACGGGCGGATGGGAGCTCGTGCTCACGCTCGGTGCCGGCACCGGCCTCGTGTACATCCTTCGCTGGTACTGGTGGCGGATCAACGCCTGGTCCGAGATCGCCGCAATGTCCGCGGCCCTCGTCGTATCACTGGGACTTCGGTCGACGGGCACGTTCGATTCGAGCACACCGCTCGGTTTTGCGCAGACGATGCTGACCACGGTGGGGATCACGACAGCCGTCTGGCTCGCTGCCACGTTCATGACCGCGCCGGAGCCGGAAGCGAAGCTGATCGAGTTCTATCGCCACGTTCGCCCGCCGGGGCCTGGCTGGAAAGCCGTCGCTGCGCACGCGGGCGCCGCAGGCGGAGCGTCGGCAGAACGGCTCGTGCCTGGATTCGTGAACTGGATGCTGGGAATCGCCGTCGTATACCCGACGCTCTTTGCCCTGCGCGAGATGTTGTTCGGAACGTGGATGCTGGCGATCGCGCTGGTCGCCGTGGCGCTGATCTCGGGGATGCTCCTGTCGAGGAGACTTCGCTAGGTACCGACAGAAGTAAAGTCGGCCGACCCAACGGTCGTGACCGTCATATGTCCAGCCGTGCTGACATCACCGAGCGCCACCGCCCGGATTGAAACCGCGACCGGGACCACCGCCTCGGCCCGGCCCGATCCCGCGTCCGGGACCGACTCCGCGCCCTGGACCACCACTGCCTGGCGGGCCACCCTGCCCTGGCGCGCCGACGCCCGGCCGCCCTTGCGTCGGACCGCCACCTGGAGCGCCCTGCGGTCCACCGCGGCCGCGCGCGTTGTACAGGAACTGCCACTCGTTGTAATGCGAGGCGCCATTGTAGATGCGGATCGAGGCTTCCTTGCTCTTGCTCACGACGGTCCGGATCCCGCCGCCCCCCTGCACTCCTCCGGGTTGACTGCCGCCGAGACCGGGGCTCGGCTGGCCCCCGGGTTGGAAGCCCCCCTGCGGACCCGCTCCGCGCTGCCCCGGCGCACCCCCGCGCTGACCGGGCCCGCCACCTCTCTGACCGGCCGGTCCCCCCTGCGGTCCTGGCTGGTTCGCGCCGACAGACAGGGGCAGGAACTCACCGTCAGGTGTCATAGGGTCCTTGTACTTCTTGCGGAGGTACCGCCCCTGTACGAGTGCGTCGATGCTTGGAGGAAACTGTCCGCCATTCTTCCTTTGAAAGAGATAAATCGCACGCGCGTACTGCTCGCCGCGGAAGGCGAGCTCCGATTCCTTCTCCCGCTGCATCTGCTGACGCCACACCGGCAGCAGCGCAGTCATGACGATCGACATGATCGCAACGCTGATCAACACCGCCGCGAGTGCGTATCCACGCTCGCGGCCTTGACCCTCTAAGTACATGAGAGTATTATCCTTAGCGCAGTTTATGGTACCACAACACCGGCATCGCGGGCGGCGCCTCGCCGTTCTCGCCACCCTTCTGACGTCCACGCTGGCGCTTTCGTTGGCTGTTGCCTGCGACAAAGTGCCGCTGCTCGCGCCGTCCGGAAGTGTCATCACGCTGTTCCCGACCGCCAACACGGTTCCGCTGAACGGATCGACAGAGATCGTGGCGACCGTCATCGAAAACGGTACAACGGCGACGCCGCCGACAACGGGAAACGGGACCGGCACTGGCAACGGCACGACCACGACCGGCAGCACTGGTGCGGGAACTCCGGTGCAGAACGGCACAGTGGTCTCGTTCACGACGACGATCGGAAAGATCGAACCGAATGAAGCGCGCACGCAGAACGGTCAGGTCCGTGTCCGTTTCTTCGCCAATGGACAAAGCGGTACCGCCACGATCACGGCGTTTTCTGGTGGCGCCTCGGCGAAGATCGAGAACCTGCTCGTCGGGACGGCGGCGGCGGAGCGCGTACTGCTCAGCGCGTCGCCGCAGACGCTCGGGTCGGCCGGAGGCACATCGCAGATATCCGCTCGCGTGGAAGATGTCGGCGGAGGCGGTATCATCGGTGTTCCCGTCACGTTCAGCACGAATGCAGGACTGCTGTCCTCAAGCTCGGTGGTCACCGACGATGCTGGTACGGCACGCACCACATTGACGACCACGCGTGAGTCGACGATCACGGCGAACGTCGCCGGCAAGACCGCGGAGCTCACCGTCGGCCTCAATCCCCGAACAGGGGTCAGCATCTCTGGACCTTCCAATTCGATCTCCGCTGGTCAGCCGGCTGCGTTCACCGTCGGGGTCGGCAGCACCGCCAACGTCCGTGACGTGACCGTCGATTTCGGCGACGGCTTCCGTCAATCGCTCGGCGCCATCAGCGGCTCGACCACGGTTCAGCATACGTACAACATCCCGGGCACGTTCAACGTCAGTGCGGTCGCGACCGAAGCGAGCGGCTCCACCGAACAGGTGGCGACGTCGGTGACGATCCTGCCGGGCCAGCCACCTGGCGTCATCCTCACACCGTCCAACACATCGCCGACCCGCAACCAGATCATAACGATCACGGCGACGGTGAGTGGCGCAACGTCAACGATCCAGGAATACCAGTGGGACTTCGGCGACGGCACCGTCGCGACGACCACCGGACCGCAAATCACCAAGGCGTACGCAGATGTGGGTACCAAGGTCATCCGCGTGACGGTCGTCCAGGCAGTGGGTCCGTCGGGCCAGGGTCAGACGACCGTCGACGTGCGGCAGTAGGCGGCTTCCGGCTTCCGGCTTCCGGCTTCCGGCTTCCGGCTTCCGGCTTCCGGCTTCCGGCTTC
>DATLLF010000109.1:0-9587 GCA_035537955.1 Vicinamibacterales bacterium
CGGATCATGCCGTCGTCGGCCGCGACGTCCGCTTCGGGGACTCAACCAGGATCGTGGTCGGCGTCATGCCGGAAGGTTTTGCATTTCCCGTGAGCCACCGTTTCTGGCTGCCTCTCAGAAACGCCACACTGGCCGGCGGACCGCGTCAAGGCGGTCTGCCACGAGCGATGATGCGCGAACCCGGCGAGTGGTACGAGATCGTCGGCGTGGTGAAGAACATCGGGATGGACACGACGCGTGATGCGTTCGCATCCGGCGAGGACCCGGGCGTCTATCATCCCCTTACGCCGGCGGCCGTCGGAGCGGATGGGCTGTACGCCGTGCGCGTCGCATTCCACGTGAACGGTGATGCCGGCGCGTTTGCTTCGAAGCTTCGCGAGCTGGCGCACGCCGTCAACCCGGCGATGCGGCTCGACGACGTGCTGCGGCTCGATGGACCCATCGATCGCGTGAGCCGCGCGCAGCGCACGATCGGCCGCGTGATGGCGTCCGCCACTGCGCTCGTCGCGCTGATCGCGCTGCTCATCTCCATTGCAGGAACGTACTCGGTGATGTCGTTTGCCGTCGCTCGACACACTCGCGAGATCGGGATCCGCATCGCGCTCGGCGCCAGCCGTCGTCGAATCCTGGCCGGCGTGTTCTCGCGCGCGATCGTGCAGATCGCCACAGGCATCGGTCTCGGCGCGTTCTTCTGGTTCTACATCTTCATCTACCGTCTTGGCCGCGATGAGCACCTTGTTCTGTTTCTGGTGAGCGCCGGAGCCCTCGCGCTCGTCGGCATCGTCGCGTGCGGCCTCCCGGTGCGTCGCGCTCTGAGCATCGAGCCAACCGAGGCCCTGCGGCAGCTCGGCTAGAAACGGGTGGCTGCGCGGCAGCCGGCGCTGCCGCACCGTATAATCCGAGTCGCATGTCGCTGTCGTCGGGCACGCGGCTCGGATCGTACGAGATCATTGCGCCGCTCGGCGCCGGCGGCATGGGTGAGGTCTACCGCGCCCGCGATACCAATCTCGGTCGCGATGTCGCGCTGAAAACCCTGCCGGATCGCGTCACACACGATCCTGAACGTCTGGCGCGATTCCGCCGCGAGGCGCAGGTACTCGCCGCGCTGAATCACCCGCACATCGCGAGCATCTACGGCGTCGAGGAAGTGAGCGGCCAGCGCTTTCTCGTGCTGGAGCTCGTCGAAGGGGAGACGCTCGCCGCGCGGATCACGCGCGGGCCGCTTCCGTTTGATGAGGCGCTTGCAATTGCCCGCGAGATCGCGGAAGCGCTCCAGGCAGCGCATGAAAAGGGAATCATTCATCGTGACCTGAAGCCTGCGAACATCGCGCTCACGCCTCACGATCGCGTGAAGGTGCTCGACTTCGGTCTCGCGAAAGCAACGGACGCAGCCGCTGCATCTGACGTCGCTGCGCTGAACTCTCCGACGATAACCTCGCCCGCGATGCTGACCGGCATGGGCGTGATCCTCGGGACCGCGGCCTACATGAGCCCCGAGCAGGCGAAAGGCCGCCAGGCAGACAAACGCAGCGACGTCTGGGCGTTTGGCTGTGTGCTGTTCGAGATGCTTGCGGGGCGTCGGCCGTACGAAGGTGACGATGTCAGCGAGACGCTGGCGGCGGTCCTGAAGAGTGATCCTCCGTGGAATGCGCTGCCCCCCTCGCTGTCGCCGGCGGTCCGTTCCCTGCTCGACGGGTGTCTCGAGAAGAACCCGCGCGAGCGGATCAGCGACCTTTCGACGGCGCTCTTCGTACTCAAGCACCCTTCATCGGAACCGCCGGCTGCGGTGGGGCCGGTCGCCGCCGGCCGGCGATCCTGGCTGCCGGTGGGGCTGATTGCGCTCGCTGCCGCGATCGTCGCCGGTTCAGCAGCAATTGTCCTGTGGCCGAGGCCGCATGCGTTGCCGGCGCCAGTGGCGCGATTCGCGATCAGCGTACCGGCCGGACAGCTGGCCCTCGCGCGCCGCGCACTCGCCTTGTCCCGCGATGGCACGCGCATCGTCTTTTCGTCTGATTCGAAACTTTACCTGCGATCGTTGTCGGATTCGGAGGCGAGGCTGATCCCTGGCGGTGATCCCGGGTTCCATCCCGCGTTCTCGCCTGATGGCGAATCCGTCGTGTTCTATGCCCCCCCGGCATTGAGACAAATGCGCGTGACCGGTGGTACCCCGATCACGATTTGCGAAATCGCACCCGCGCCCAACGGCATCCACTGGAGCGAGAGCGGCATCTTCTTCATGCAGGTGGGTGTCGGGATCATGCGCGTGTCGCCCAATGGCGGCACGCCGGAGTTGCTCGTCGGGATACCCCAGGCAGCCGCCCTCGGAAACGGCGTTCAACTGCTCCCGGATGGCGACACCTTGCTCTTCACGCAGGCGAGCGGCAGTGTGCTGACCTCCAGATTCTGGGACAGCGCCGAGATCGTCGTGCACTCGATCAAGTCGGGTCAGCGGAAGACCCTGCTCCACGGCGGGAGCGATGCCAGGTACCTCGCCACAGGTCACCTTGTGTACATGGTCGAGGGCACGATGATGGGCGTTTCCTTCGACCTCGAGAAGCTCGAGGTGACGTCCGGTCCAGTGCCCGTCGTCGAGGGGGTACGACGCTCGGCTCCGGCGTCCGGGAACTCCGCGCAGTTCGAGGTGTCGGACACGGGGACGCTCATTTATGTGCCCGGAGCGCCACGATCGGGGCAGGAAGACCTCTTCATCTACGATCGGAACGGTGGCATCACGCCTCTCAAGCTGCCGAGCGCATCGTACGCTGCTCCGCGAGTCTCTCCCGACGGCAAACAACTCGTGGTCGAGACCTCCGACGGCAAGGAGGCGATGATCTCGCTCTACGATCTGGCCGGCACCAGCTCGCTGCGGCGTCTCACCTTTGGCGGGAACAATCGGCTGCCGATCTGGTCGGCCGACGGCAAACACGTGGTGTTCCAGTCGGACCGCGACGGAGACCGCGCGATCTTCTGGCAACCGGTGGGCGGTGGGGCGGCAGAACGGCTGACGCGCCCGGAGCCCGGCGTCGCCCACACCCCCGAGTCCTGGCTGCCGAAGGGTGACCTTTTCCTGTTCAGCGCGACGAAAGGATCCGAGAGCACGTTGTGGACGTTCTCCATGCGCGATCGAAAGACCGCGCGTCTCAACGAGGTCGGCCCGTCCGCGGTGCCGACCAACGCCACTTTCTCCCCCGATGGACAATGGATTGCGTATCAGGCAAGTGATGTCGTCTCCGGCGAAGGGCGGACCTACGTCCAGCCCTATCCTCCGACGGGCGTCAAGCACGAGATCGCGCGCGGAGGGCGGCCGATGTGGTCTTCGGACGGGACGGCGCTGTATCTCGTGCCCGGTCCGAGCCAGTTCGCCGTCGTGTCCGTGAAGACACGTCCGACGTTCGAGTTCACGACGCCCGCGCCGCTTCCACGGCGATTCGGTCTCGCGCCACCGCAGAGCCCCCGTCCTTACGACATGCTGCCCGATGGCCGCGTCGTCGGCATCGATGCCGCAAGCATGGCGACCGAACAGCGATCGCAGCAGATCCAGGTCGTGCTGAACTGGTTCGAGGAACTGAAGTCCAGGCTGCCCGTAGCGAAGTAATTTTTAGTCGCCGCCGCATCCCTGCCGACAAAACCCGAGACGCGCGATTCATGCGCTGGTAAGATGGCGTCCACACAGGCACCCTTTGGACGCGGCGACCGCTGCACGCCGGTCGATCTCGGCCCAGAAAGGTCCGCTGATGGCAGAGCAACTCGACGCTCCCATTTCGAGGAACGATGCGCGCGATGTCGATCTGCAGGCGCAGGTCGACGGGCTTCGGCAGGCGTTGCGCGACTGGCGACGGACCCGGGAGTACTCACAGCCGACCGAGGAGCGTCTCGCGCATATCACGCTGCAGTGCGCGCGGATGGTCGACTCGTGGCAGCAGACGGAGCGCCGCCGCAGCACGGCTGTCGCGGCCGCGGAAGACGGCCCTGAATGGAGCGGTGTCAACGGCCAGGTCCAGCAGGCGACGGGCGAGCGCATTCGCGCGCTGGAACGCGCCATCGAACGCGAATGGAACTCCTTGCCCGAAAGTAGCGACGATGCTCCCGGTCAGCTCAGCGCGCAGGTGGTGAGCCTGGCTGAGAGCTGCGTCACGGCCGCGAACCTGACGCTCCGCAGCTTTGCGAACGCCGAATCGCGACTGGCCGCACTCGAACAGGACCTTCAGACGCACATGCGGCAGCTGTCGCGCGACCTGCAGTCGGTGCTGGTCGAGCTGCGCAGTTCGCGCCAACCGTCGCTCCCGGGTACGGCGTCCGCATTCCCGCTCGAGGGCGTGATGCGCATCCATGAGGAACTGCGCGAGTCCGACGGGGCGTCGAGCCCGGCTCCTGATGCGCTGAAGCCAGCACCTCTTCGCGCGTTGCCACAGCCGGCGGAATCCGACAACGGTGTGGTCGCCCGCCTTGCGTCGCTCGAGCGCACCGTGGAGAGTGTGGCCGAAGCGGCAGCGGAGAAGCCTCGCAGCGGCGCCTGGCGGCCCCTGTATACCGTCGCGGCGATCGCGGTTGCGCTGGCGGGCCTCGCAGTGACGGGTATGTGGATGCAGCGTCGCATCGACGCGCGGCTGAACGAGGCGGCGATCCGCGTCACGGCCGCGGAACGACAGCGCGATGAGACGACCGCGGCGACTCGCGAAGAAGCGTCACGGCAGGTCGCCGAGGCGCGAGAGTCGGCGGCGAAGGCGCAGGTCGTCGCGAATATTCTGGCCGCGCCGGATCTGGTGCGCTACTGGCTGACCGGGGCCCGCGCCGATTCACGCGCGTACGCGCAGATCCTGTTCAGCCGCTCGCGCGGAATGGTGTTCAGTGCTTCGCGGCTGGAGCCCCCCGGCAACGGACGGACGTACCAGCTCTGGTTTCTGACGAGAGGCGAACCGGTGAGCGGCGGCGTGATCACACCGGATTCCGCTGGCCGCGTGACGCTCGCGACCGATATTCCGATCGCGGTCGAGGGCCGTCTCCTCGGCGCGGTTGTTACCGTCGAAGCCGCTGGCGGCGGCGCCACGCCATCCGCAGAGCGAGTGCTCATCCGCGCCGAATAGCCAGGGAATGCGCGACGAACCTGGGTAGATATGAGAACTGAAGGTCGGGGATCGAGTTAGAAGCGAAGGTTCCCGACGACGCGAGTCACACCGTCAGGCTTCACCACGACTCGCTGACGATCGCTGCTTCCGGCTGGATGCCGGAACGTGATCTCGTGATCGCCCAGCGCGAGCGGCAGCGGACCGAGCGGCGTGCGGCCCGCCGGGCGGCCGTCGATCGACACTTCGGCCCACGGCGACGCGTCGATATTCACCATTCCATGCGGCGGTGCGATGTGAAGTGACATCGTCTGTCCCGCCTCGATGTCCAGCAACTGCACGAGTCGATAGCCAAGACCCGCGTTCACCAGCGCGATCTCGTGACGTCCGGGCGACAGCTTGATATCACCAGCGCCCGCCGACCCCAGCAGCCGGGTCCCTTCGAACACCTTCAGGTCGATCGGCGCTGAGATCCGGATGGCACCGGCGTCGACCGGTTTCGCGCCAAATATCTTGTCCGGAGACGGGGAGATCACGCGCGTCCAGGTCAAATCGGGCGCGACCGCGACACCGAGCGAAACAGCCTTCGGAGCGCCGCCGGTGGCAATCACATTTTCTCCGGAGGCAGTGCTCTCGGCGACGATCGCCGGAGTCGGAGCCAGCCAAGTCGCGCGCGCGAGCCATCCGATCACGCCAGCTTCGACGACCGCGACCACGGCAAGTGCCGCCACCACCCGGAAAGAGAAGGTTCGGGGCTCGTCGTGCCGCTTGTGGGGATGTGGTGCCGTTGTCCGCTGCTCGTGAACAACGGGTCCTCTTCTGAACTCGAGCAGGTTGGCGTTGGCGGCACGCGCCTCGCGCTCGAACAGCGACAGTGGATGCGCTGGCGCGCGGGGCTGCGTTCGTGGCTTGTGCTCGACGGGCTGTCGTGCTTCTGCTCTCGACGTGTCGTGATGATCAGGAATGTTCCGTGCTGTCGCCTGCGCCTGTGCGGAGCGCGGAGCTTCGCGCTGTGCCGGAGCCGTGGCCCTCATCGGCTGCGGCGCGTGGGCCATCGCAGGTGCCACGCTCGCCGGAGCGGCATTCGAGACCGACGCGGGCGCCACATGACGCTGCACGGGAGCGAGCGTCGATCGCGGCACCCGCGCCCGACGGACCGGTGCGATGCGCCGAGAGTGCGCGGACCGTTCCGTGCGAGCCAGGTGTTCGAGCGCAGCGCACGCATCGGGCCCGGCTTCGATCCGCTCACCCGAAATCTGAAACGCTCGCGCGAGCCACTGGCTTAGGAACGGCGACAACGACGAGCCGTCTGGTCCGGCCGCGTAGTCCAACTCGTCCAGGACGTTTTTGACCTCCGGCAGGTCCGCCTGCGTGACGGGTTTACCGAGCAACGCGGACGCGGCCACGAGGCCGAGCTGGTACCAATCGGCGGCGGCATCGGTCCGCGGCGACGTACCGTCTGCCCCGGGTGGCAGCGCGACGCTGCTCGACGAGAGTTGCGGATCGCCGAGCATCTCGATCGCGCGCCCCACGACATGTTCGACGATCGTCAGTCGACCTTCGGGAGAGACGACGATGCGTTCGGGATCGATCAGTCCATGGGACGCGCCGGACGCGTGCTGCTGGAAGAGCGCGAGGGCGGGAGCGAGCTGCTGAATGAGCGCGGCCGCGAATTCCGGTCCGCGCGTGCGGTGGAGGACTTCGGACAGCCGTTTGCCGGGCGTGTAGTTCGAAATGAGCGCGAGGTCGTCGTCGGGCTCGAGCCGCTGCACGGCGCGGATCCGGGCGAATGCAGGATGTTGGAAGTGCGCGAGCCGTTGCACCTCCTCGCGCAGCGCGGCTTCGAATCCGGGCGTCTGCGCGAGATGCGGATGGAAGCGGAGGAGCTCGAGGGACGGCGCGTCGCTGTTGTCGAACATCAACAGCCGGTCGCCGATATCGTCGGACACCCCTTGGGCGTACCAGCTGGCGAGCGGCTTCGGCGCTGGCGGCCGCGCGTCCTCGATCCGGGCATCCTTCCGATCAGGCATTCATGTGACTATCGCCGGAAAGGCAAGTTGATTCGGTCCGTCCGGTTCCCCACCGGGATGGCGGAGCCCAAGTCGCGCCAGATTCTCCGTCGCAGGGCGACGGCGTGAGTCTGAGTGGTGTTTCCAGCACACGGATCTTGCCACGGCCCGAACCGATTGACAAGCTATGATCCGTCTTCAGTTTCACTTTAGGGGGGTGACCCGCCCATGCTCATCGCCCAGTCGCTCGGGGAATACGGAGGCGGGGGTGGCGGCATTGCTTCCGGCCTCGCGACGTCGGTTCAGAACGGTGCACGATGGCTGGAGCTCAGCCTTCGGGAAGACCGCAATCTCTGGATTGCCGCCGTTGTCTGCGTGGTGCTGCTCCTGGTGGTGACGCGGCGGCGTTAGGAACAACGGCGACTGATTCCGCGTCAGGCCGGCTATGAGCTGGCACGCCCGGCGAAGTCGTTCTTCAGCCGCTGTGAAATGGCGGCCACATTCGGCCTCGTGATAGAATTTCGTGTTTGCTGTGACGCCGCTGACGCGGCCGTGCAGCACCACTCCCCAAGCGCAACCGCGCACGTGGGCCGCTAGCTCAATTGGCAGAGCAGCAGACTCTTAATCTGCGGGTTGCTGGTTCGATTCCAGCGCGGCTCACCACTTTCCCCGAACATTTCTTCAAGTTCTGACGGCTCCAACGCCCGCACCGGCGGTTCTGGTTGCGCGGGGGTTGCGGATGGTTGCGTGTCAAGCAGGTCGACGTCCTTCCGCGACGGGTCCGGCAGGTAGTGCGCGTAGACCCTGAGCGTGATCGCGGCGTCGGCGTGCCCGAGCTGCTTCGACACGTACGTGATCGGCGCACCAGCCTGGAGCAGGAGACTCGCGAACGTGTGGCGCAGGTCATGGACGCGCCGCGCGTGCAGCTCGGCCTTCGTCAGCATCCGCGTGAAGACGTGGCGCACGTTGCGCTCCTCGAGGGCGGTGCCAGTCCGCGACGGAAAGACCCAATCGGGCAGATCCTTCCCCTTCTTCAGCCAAGCCGCCTGTTGACTCCGCCGCCACGCGAGCAGTGCCTCGGCGAGCTGGATTGACAGGTCTACGCGCCGCCGCTGATGCGATTTCGGCGAGGTTACGAGCCCACGCACGATGTTCCGCTGCACGACGATGAAACGACCGTTCCAGTCGATGTCAACCCACTGAAGCGCGAGCAGCTCGCCGGCGCGAAGGCCGGTCCGCAGCGCGCACAGGAGCCAGGAGTGCCACCGCGGGAAGTGCTCGCGCGCGATCGCCAAGAGGCGTTCGGTCTCGTCGGCCCTGAACGAGTGGATCTCGGTCGTCGGCTCGTCGCCGCGACGAAGGTAACGTCCCAGCCGCAGCGCCGGGTTCGCCTGGAGCTTCTCGTCTTCGACAGCCTGAGACAGCAGCGCACTCAGGGTGCGCGCGATACCACGGACGGTGTTCAGCTTGAGACCCTTCGCTCGGACCGTGGTCACCAGGTCGCGGCAGTCGGCTCGTGTCAGCGCGCCGATACGCTTCTGCCCGAGCAGCGGGAGCACGTGCCTTCGCAGGTTGTCGCCGTAGAAGCTGACCGACGACGCCTTGAGGTTGCCGGGAAGGCTCTTGAGCCAGTCGCTCGCGTAGCTCTCGAGCGTGTCGTCGTCCGACGGTGCGAGACGCAGGTCGCCGGCCACGATGCGCTCCCGGATTCGCCTCGCCACCTTCAGCGCGGTCTCCCGGTCTCCGATCCGCTTCGCTTTCCGGCGGCCGCCGTGATTCAAGAACACCCACCAGGCGCCCTTCCAGAACTTGACCTTCACTCCCATCGGCGGTGTCACCTTATCCCATTGAGCCGAGAACGTCATTCACGAGCGCGTCGAGGCTCTCGCCTTTCGGCGCGCGCCGGAACTGCCCCGCCCATTCATCGAACTCGGACTGCTTCACGACGATTCGGGCCCCGAACCGATAGTGCGGCAACGGTCGCACGCGGTCGGTCAGGTAGCTTCGCAGCGTGCGCGTCGACAGACCGCTGTACGCGGCGAGTGCCTTGAGCGGGAGGTAGCGATCCGCCGTGGCCACCTGGTTCACGATCGCGTCTCCGTTGTCGCTGAGACCCTTCGAAACGTTCGTGTGGGTCGCGCTCGTGATGGAAGAGACCTACCTTTCTTTCCCCGGCGGAGCGTCTCCGTCAACAGGACGTCAGGACGACGCCGGAAGGCCCCTAGCACCGGAATCTGGGCAGTTCCAGCAACGCGGCGAGTCCCGGACGGTCCGTTACCCTCGGTTCCCCGGTTCCCCACTAAAGTGGTGGGAACCGTGGAACCGGTTCCGCAGGTTCCCGGAACCGACGGGAACCGCCGGGAACCAGAGGCACCTTCCCGCCTATTCCGCCAAGCCAAACCCGCCCTCCGGATGCTGCACGATCTCCCGTCGGTGGAGCATTGCGGCCCAGACCTTGAGCCCGGCCTTCTTCTGGACCCTCGCCGCGGCAATCGCTGCGGTAGCACTTTTGGGA
>DATLLF010000110.1:0-9860 GCA_035537955.1 Vicinamibacterales bacterium
GAGCTCTTCGCTCGCGCCCGCGAGCGTGCGGACCTGCTCGAGTTCGATGCCAGCAAGCCGCAGTTCGGCGGCGATCATGTTCGCGTAGGCGGTGTCGTCTTCGACGAGCAGCACGCGCAGGGTGTCAGCCGGCATACGCCCCGCATTCTACTCGTGACTCGCTGCGTTGTATGCTACCGCCCGTTCGTCACCGCGAAGGAGTGTTCATGCGCCGCAAGGAAGACCGCGCCGAAGTGAAAGTCGTCGCGCGACGCCGGTTCCTGAAGACGATTCCCGCCGCTGTCGCCGCCGGCATGGCCGCTCCGGCCCTCGCGCAGCGGGGCGGCAGCAGCCCCAGCGTATCTCCACGGAAACGCTCGACTGCGCGGAGAAGATCTTCGGAGTGGACTTCACGCCAGAAGAGGAGCAGGGATGGTCAACGGTGTGAACCGGAACCTCGCCACTTACGAACAGCTCCGGGAGATGAACATCCCGCTCGATACGGAGCCCGCGGTCACGTTCAGGCCGTATCTTCCAGGAAAGAAACCGAAGCCCGGAGCCACACCAGGCGCAAAGCTGAAGGTGACCGCGCAGGCCGCAGCACGGCGCGGCTCTCTCGAGGAGCTTGCGTTCCTGCCCCGGCTGAAGGTCCTCACCGACGCGCTGGATGTCTACCGCAAGGCGGGGGCGACCCTGACGCCGATCGAACTGCCGCCGAACCAGCTGACGAGCATGCTCTCATTCGTGCTGAGCACCGAGGGTGCCGCGGCATTCGACGACCTCACACGCACGGCCGACATCAAGGATCCCTCGCTCAACACCTGGCCGAACACGTTCCGCACTCACAGGTTCGTGCCGGCGGTGGAATATATCCGTGCGCAGCGCGCGCGCACGCTGCTGATGCGCCAGATGGACGATGTGATGTCGAAGTTCGACGTGTTCCTCAGCTCCACCAGCCGCGGGAGCCTGAGCCTCACGAACCTCACGGGTCACCCGGCTGTGGCGCTGAAAGCGGGCTTCGTCAACAACCTGCCCGTCGAGATCATGGTCACCGGCCGTCTCTACGACGAGGCGACCATGCTGCGCGTGGCGCTCGCGTACGAGCGCGCGACCAACTGGCACACGATGAATCCCAAGATCTGAACGCTTCAATCATTAATCGCTCGTCGCTGAGTGATTAGCGATTGTTCTCCGTCCGCGCCAGCGCAGCCAGCGCGCGGTTACGTTCGTAGTCGCCGAGCTTCTCAGCGGTGCGGACGTAGGCGTCGCGAGCGGGACCGGTGATCGCATGCGACCTCGCCGCGGTCACCAGCACCTGCGCGGTTTCATAGTCGCTGCCCGTGGACGCGGCGTCGATCGTTGCCGCAAGCGTTTCGGCGGAAAGATTGTCGCGCCGCAGGAGCGCCTGCAGCACGCGCCCCTTCTCGTACGCGGACTCGATCGTGCCGAGCGCCCCGAAGAACGGCGCGCGCAGGGATCCGTCGATGCCATGGTCCGACACGACCTTCAGCAGCAGCGTGGCCGCTTCGTAGTCGGAATCGAGCGAGCGCGAGGCGTCGAGCAGACCGGCGAGCAGGTCAGCTGCCACGGGCCCGTGTTCCAGCGCCGCCATGAAGGCGCGGCGCATCTCGTAATCCGACTCCAGCGTCCGCGCCGCGTCGAAATACGCCTTCCGTGTTGCGTTGTCGACGAGGAGCTTGCCGGAGCCCGCGATGAGGGTCGTCGCAAGCTCGTAGTCGGAGTCGATCTCGCGTCCCGCCTGTTCGAACACCCGGCGTGCCTCAGCGGGAACGAGCCGCGCCTGGTCGATCAACTGTGTGAAATACACCTTCTTGCCGTAGTCGCTGTCGATCAGCGAGATCTCGCCGAGCACCGCTGTGACGCCGCCCTTCGACAGGAAGCGCGCCACGCGTTCCTTCGCGGCGAAGCCGCTCTGACGCACGAACTTCGGCAACACCTTGGCGAGCCACTCGCGTCCCTCGGGCTCGAATGGCCGTTCGGATGCGCCGGCCTTGAACCGGCGCGTGATGTTGCCGGAGCCGTCGGCCGTGAATTCGACCGCATGTCCGGCGAACCAGCCCCCGTCGCTGATGGTGAGGTGCCCGCCTGGTGACATGCGCACGATATCCGTGTCGCTGTCGTTGAGCTCGAACGAGCCGCGGTATTCGACTGACAGCTTTTCGCCGTTGCGCGACCACGAGAACGTTCCGGAGGAATCCTTCTGCGACGAGTGGATGCTCGTTTCCACACCCTGGGGCACGGGCGCCGGCGGGGCCGGTGGAGTCGGCGGCGCGGGGGGCGCCGGCGGCGCCATCTGACCGGACGACTCGTGCTGCTGCGCGCCGCCGACGATCTTGCCGATCGCGTCGGTCAGTGCATCGGGCCGCGCGTCGGATGCCGCCACCAGATTGGCCGCCGCAACCGACTGCCGTCCCACCGGACCTCCGACGATCGCCACCATAAACAGCACCGCCGCCACCGCGGCCAGCCAGGCCGGGCCGCGACCGGCGTGCGTCGCCGGCGCGGCGAGCAGCCGTCGAACGCGATCGAGCAGGACGCCGCCGTTGGCCGCCATGGTCAGTTGCGTCGTCGCGCCGCGCAGTTCCTCGAGATCCGCCAGTGCGCGTGCGTAGACCACGCGATCACCGCACAGGCTGACGGCGAGGTCGTCGCAGCAGTGCTCGCGTTCGATGCGGATCCGCCGCGAGAGCCACCACACCGCGGGGTGATAGAAGAGCAGCGTTTCGAGAAGGGACTGCAGCAGGTTCACCATGTAATCGTGCCTGCGGATGTGCGCGAGCTCGTGCGCGAGGATCGCTTCAACCTGGAGCGGGGAGAGCCCCGCGAAGGCGCTGACGGGCAGCAGCACGACAGGCTTGAGCCAGCCGATCACCGTCGGCACGTCGACCGCGCGCGACTGCAGCAGCGTCACCGACCGCGTCAGATGCAGAGTGCGGGCGAGGCGGCGGACGATCGCCTGCAGGGGCGCCTCGGCCGCCACGGCACCGTGCGTCCGCATGCGGTAGATCCGCAGCCAGCCACCCGTGAGCCGCAGCGCGAGAAGCGCGACGCCCGCCATCCAGACGACCACGACCATCGGCAACCAGCGCTCGATACGCTCACTCGTGAGCACGCCCGGCGAACACGATTCGATGGCGCACTCTGCCGGTGCTGGTGCTGGTATGGCGCCGGCCGACGCCGTCGGTGCGCCCGCTTTGCCGGGGGGCGAAGACAGGTGCTCCGAGGGAGCGGCGGAAGACGCGATCGCCGACCGCCACGCCTGCACTCCGGTCACCAGCGGCATCGTTGCCATCAACGCGAGCGCGATGGCCGCGACCACGTAACGGACGTCGGCGGCGCTGCGATGCAGCAGGCGCAGCGCAACGGCCGCCAGCACGCCGACGAGGGTGCCCTGCCAGATGAAGTGGAGCAGCGCCCAGCCCACCGCCTGGATGACTGGCTCGCCAAGCAAGGTGTCAGTCACGGTCATCGCGCACCTCCCGGCCGTCACGGCCGTCGATCAATCTGCGGATCTCGGTCAGCTCCTCCGCCGACGCGCGCTTCGTCGCCAGGGCCTGCATCACGAGCTTCGATGCGGAGCCGCCAAACGCGCGATCGAGCAGGTCGCGCACGAGCTGTCGCTGTGTCTGCTCCTCGCTCAGGCGCGGCTGATACACGTGCGTGCGGTCGGAGTCGTCGCGCCGCACGAGCCCCTTCTCGGTCATGATCTGGAGCATCTTCAGCGCCGTGGTGTACGCCGTCGGACGTTCGCGGCTCAACGCGTCATGCACCTGGCGCACGGTGCTTTGGCCGCGTTCCCAGAGCACCCGCAGGATGGCGAGCTCGGCGTCGGTCGGGCGGGGAGTGGATGGTTTCGACATGTGCTGGCCCCACTATCTACGAACACCTTCGTATTGTCAACGAAGACCTTCGTAGCAATCGGAGGATCGACCGATCGCTGATCGACCGGTCGCGTTCCGTCGGTATAATCACGGTTCAAACATCGATGGGATCGGCCGATCGCCGATCGTCGATTGGTCGATCGGAGGCTTCGAGTGGAATCCGGAACATACGCAGTATTCGATACGACGGAAGGGTCGTTCACGATCCGGCTGTTCGACAAGGAAGTGCCGCGCACCGTCGCGAATTTCGTCGGCCTCGCCGAAGGCACCAAGGAGTGGAAGGATCCCGCCACCGGTCAGAAGCAGACCGGCCCCTACTACAACGGCGTCATCTTTCATCGCGTCATCGATGGATTCATGATCCAGGGCGGGGATCGTCTCGGCACCGGCACCGGTGGCCCTGGCTACAACTTCGCCGACGAGTTCCATCCTTCCCTGCGCCACAGCCGCGCCGGGATCCTGTCGATGGCCAACGCCGGTCCCAACACGAATGGCAGCCAGTTCTTCATCACGCTTGGTCCGACGCCGCACCTCGACAACCGGCATTCGGTGTTCGGCGAGGTCAGCGAAGGCATGGATGTGGTCAAGAAGATCGGTTCGGTCCCCACGGCACGGGGCGATCGCCCGGTGAAACCTGTCGTCATCAATCGCGTCTCGATCAATCGCGTGCCCTGATGGCTGAGGATCGGCAGTCGGTCGATTCGCTGCTGCCGCTCGTCTACCAGGAATTGCGGCGCCTCGCGGCGAGTTATCTTCGCCGCGAGAGGCCGGGTTACACGCTGCAGCCGACGGCGCTCGTCAACGAGGCCTATCTTCGACTGCTGAAAGACCGCCCCGACCGCTGGCAGAACCGCGCGCATTTCTGCGCGATCGCAGCGCATTCCATGCGGCAGATTCTCATCGAGCGCGCCCGCGCGCGCGACGCGCAGAAGCGCGGCGGAGAACGCGCGCGGGTCACGCTCGACGAAGCGCTCGTCGCCGGCGGCGATCGCTCGATCGATCTCGTGGCGCTCGACGAGGCGCTCGAACGGCTCGCCGCGCTGGACCCCGAACAGGCCCGGCTCGTCGAGCTCCGCTTCTTCGGCGGCCTCACCGTGGAAGAGACCGCCGAAGCCATGAACATCTCCCCCGCCACCGTGAAGCGTCACTGGACGGTGGCGCGCGCCTGGCTCGCCCGTGAGCTGGAAGGACTCGCTCCGTCGTGACACCCGAGCGGTGGAAGCAGGTCAACGATCTCTTCCACGCGGCTCTCGAGCGGAATGCTGCCGACCGCGACGCGTTTCTACGCACGGCGGCGGGCGGCGATCTCTCGCTCGTGCGCGAAGTCGAGTCACTGCTCGCGTCGCACGCCTCGTCGGGCGGGTTTCTCGAAGTACCCGCATGGGGGGTCGCGCCCGAGCTGATGTTCTCGGACGAACAGGCCAGCCTCGCGGGACGGATGGTCGGGCCGTACCGCGTGGTGAACGAGATCGGCCGCGGCGGCATGGGTGTCGTCTACGCGGCGGAAGACACGCGGCTCGGCCGACGCGTCGCACTCAAAGCGCTTATTCCTGACTACAGCGAGGATCCGGCGCGACGTGAACGCCTGCGCCGCGAGGCGCGTGCGGCCGCGTCACTCACCCATCCATCGATTGCCACCATCTACGCCCTCGAGGAGATCGACGGCGTCCTCTACATCGTCTCGGAGCTGGTGCAGGGGCATACGCTGCGCGACGAAGTGCGTGCGGGACCGCTTCGCGCGCCGCAGCTCCAGGCGACGCTTCTGGAAGTAGCGGAGGCGCTCGCCGCTGCGCACGCGCAGGGAATCGTACATCGCGATCTCAAGCCCGAGAACATCATGCGCGCCGCTGATGGACGGGTGAAGGTCCTCGACTTTGGCCTGGCACGTTCGGCCGCACCGGGCGCCGGCCGTACGATGACGCAGCTCACGCAGGCGGGAGGTGCGGTCGGCACGCCCGGGTATATGGCGCCGGAGCAGCTCTCGGGCGGGTCGATCGACGCACGCACCGACGTGTTCGCGTTCGGCGTCCTCGCCGCGGAGCTTGCGACGGGCGAGCATCCGTTCGGGCCCGATCCGGCGGCGATGCTGCGGCGAATGACGGAGCTGATGGAAGGGCGCGCCGTTTCGGGAAGCGGCTCCTGGGGCTCGCGCGAGCTCGAGCAGATCGCACGGCGCTGTATGCGCGCCACGCCCAGCGAGCGCTATTCGTCGGGAGCGGAGCTGGTGACGGCGCTGCGTCAGATCGACAACGTTCCCGCCGCGGCCACACCATCCGCCCTGAGCGTGCCGCTATGGTGGTGGCAGTTTCACCAGGTCGCAATCGCTGTCGTGCTCGCGGCACTTCCGGCGATCGCGTGGGCGATCCGCAACGGGATCGGGCCGCCTGCCGGATCGAGGATCTTCTTCGCGGCGCTCGTTCTGGCGACCATCTCGATCTCAGCGCGCATGAACCTGCTGTTCACGTCACGTGTCCATCCGGCGAGTCTGCAGCGTCAGCGATCGGTCGTGTTTCCCTGGGTGCCGTGGATCGATAGCGTGCTGGCGCTGCTGATGTTCGGTGCGGCGCTCTCGCTCGAGAACCAGGACGCCCTCGCGGGCTTCACCATCGCGCTCTCCACCGTGATCGTCGCCTCGGTCCTGCTCATCGAGCCCGCGACGACGAGAGCCGCGGGCATTGGCAACTGACGGTGGAAACAACAAATCCCAAACTCCAACCGCAATAAGCACGAAACGGCAGGAAGGATCAAACTGCAAAAAGCTGGAACCGCCAGACAGGCAGCCGCGCTTCTGCCGTTGAAGTCGGTCGTTTCGTGTTTACGGTCTTTGGAATTCTGCAGTTTGTCGTTTGACGTTTGCAGTTTACGTCGTCACCGCCGGCACGAGGGCAGGGAGCGCGAGCGTGAACCTCGCTCCCAATCCCTCTCCTTCGCTCGCCGCCGTCACCGTCCCGCCATGAAGCTCGGTGAGGTGGCGGACGATTGCGAGGCCGAGTCCCAGCCCGCCGACAGTTCGCGTCGTGGTGCTGTCGCCCTGCCGGAAGCGATCGAACACGTGCGGCAGGAACTCGGCGCTGATTCCTTGTCCGCTGTCGGCCACTTCGAGCTCCACGTGCGCGTCCGTTCGTCGCAGTTCGACATTGACGCGTCCGCCTCTGGGCGTGAACTTGATCGCGTTGGAGAGAAGGTTCCAGACGACCTGTTGCAGACGGTCCGGATCACCGGCGACCTGGGCGGAGCCCGAGAGATTCGACGCTTCCAGCACGAGCCCTTTGGCTTCCGCCGCCAGCCGCAGCGAATCGAGGGCGGCATTGACGATCGCGTCCAGTGCCACGGGGAGGACGTTCAGGCGCATGCGGCCGCTGACGATGCGCGAAATGTCGAGCAGGTCCTCCACGAGCTGCGTCTGCGCGACAATGTTGCGGTCGATCACCTCGCGAGCGTGCGCCGCCTGCGTTTCGGACAGCTTCGCCGACTTCAACAGCGACAACCAGCCGCGCATGGCGTTCAAGGGCGTTCTGAGCTCGTGCGACACGACGGCAAGGAACTCGTCTTTCAGGCGGTTCGCTTCGCGCGCCTGTTCGTACGCGCGCGCATTGCTCACCGACAGCGCGATGCGGTACGCCAGTTCCTCGACCGGACGCACGTCGTCGGGCTCGAACGCCTCGCCGTCAACGAGCCCGATCATGAGCGTGCCGAGCGGGCGACCGCCGGCGAGAAGCGGCGCCACCATGTAGGCGGTCGTCGCGAGGGAGCGCCGGATCTCCGCATGCCCGTCCGAATGGACGCCGGAGGCAACGATGTCGTCCGACACATGGTTGCAGACTTCCGTCTGGCGATTGGCGAGCGCCTTCCACAGGTTGCTGCGCCTGTTCTCGCCTGGTGCAAACGATCGCAGGGCTTCCATCAGCGGCTGCTTGCCCGGATCGACGTGCGCAACCGCGACGCGCCCCAGCCCGCTCTCGTCGAGGAGGTCGATGAGGCAGTAACCGCGGAACCAGCTCGCAACGAGCGAGGCCACGGTCCCCAGCGTCGACTGGATGTTGAAGGACGCGGCGAGGACGCGGCTGCTCTCCGACAACAGCCGCTGGCTGTCTTCGAACCGCTTCTGATCGTGGATGTCGGTGCAGGTACCGAACCATTTGATGATCCGGCGCGTCTCCGTGCACAGTGAGTAGGCGCGGGCGAGATGCCATCGATACGCGCCGTCGCCCCGTTTGAGCCGAAAGGTGACGTCGAAGGCGGACCCGCCTGTGACCGCTTTCGACCAGGCGTCCATCGTCCGCTCGAGATCCTCGGGGTGGATGACGTCACGCCAGCCGCTGCCAAATACTGCGTCGACGGGACGGCCGGTGTAGACGACCCAGCGCTCGTTGACGTAATCGATTCCGCCGCGCGCGTCGGCCGTCCAGACGAGCTGCGGCATGCTGTCGGCAAGGAACCGGTAATGCCGGCTCGCTTCCTCGGCACGCGCGCGCTGCTTCTCGAGGGCGGCCACCAGGCGGCTGTTGTCGATCGCGATCGCCGCCTGCGACGCGAGCGCCGCGACCATCGATTCGTCGCGTGCCGTGAACGCGTCGGGAGTCGAATGCCCGAAGTAAAGAAGGCCGAGAATGTCGCCCGTTCGCAGGCGCACGGATGCACGTAATTCACTCGGGTGCTCTGCCGGAGGGCGCGCGTTGATCCTGCGGGATCTGGGCAGGAAGCAACCGACTTGTGCCCCGCTCAACTCGACGCCGGCCGTGACCACGGCGTCCATGATTTTTCGCTCTTCGATCTCTCCGCTGAGCGTCTGTCCGAGCGTGGCCAGCGCTTCCGCCGCTTTCATCTGAAGGTAATTTTTTCAGTCGGCCATAGTGAAGACAAGCTCAGCTGCTCGACTGGCCTGCCGCTCTGGCGAGACGATCGTGAAGTGTGCGCACAAGGATAACAGGATCGATCGGCTTGGCCAGATGCTCCTGGAAGCCGGCTACGACCGATTGCTCGCGATCGCGCGGCGCGGCGTACGCGCTGAGCGCCACCGCGACCAGCGGCATGAGGCCGGGGGTTGACGTGAGTTCGTGCATCAGACTGTAGCCATCACGGCCGGGCATTCCGATATCGCTCACGATCGCATCCGGCATCACGTGGCGAACGAAAGCGATCGCTTCGTCGGCGGATCCCGCCGCCCGCACGTCCGCCCCCGCCGTCCTGAGCACAGATTGCAGCAATTCCCGCGTGTCGCGGTCGTCGTCAACGACGACGATGCTCGCGCCGCGCAGCAGATCGCGCTCGATCAGGTCCGCTGGCATGGGCGCGGGTGCAGTGGCCAGTGACGCCAGCGATCGCACCGGCAGTGTGACCGTGAAGGTGGCCCCGCGATCGCGTCCTTCGCTCGCGGCGGTCACCCCGCCGCCATGTACTTCGACCAGGTGCCGCACAATCGAGAGGCCGAGACCCAGGCCGCCGTGCGCGCGTGTCGCCGAGGCGTCGGCCTGACGGAACGTGTCGAACACATTGGGCAGGAACACGGGGTCGATACCAATGCCCGTGTCGGCGACGACGATCTCGTCGGTGTCGCCGATGCGCCGAAGGGTCAGCTTGACCCTGCCGCCGGAGGGGGTGAACTTCACCGCATTCGACAACAGGTTCCACACGACCTGCTGCAGGCGATCCGGATCGCCGACGGTCGGCATAGTCGCAACGGTGAAGTCGCGCTCGACGACGACGCCACGCGCTTCGGCGGTGGGACGGATGGAATCCACCGCCGTTCTCGCGAGCGCCACGAGATCGAACTCTCGCATGTCGAGCCGGAGCTTGCCGGTCGTGATGCGCGACACCTCGAGCAGATCTTCCACGAGCCGCGCCTGCATCTGCGCGTTGCGTTCCACTTTCTCGAGCGCGGGATCGACGGCGGTTTCCGGCAACGCCTTCCCGCGCAGCAGGCGCGTCCATCCGAGGATCGCATTCAGCGGGGTGCGCAGCTCGTGGGAAAGCGTCGCC
>DATLLF010000111.1:0-8357 GCA_035537955.1 Vicinamibacterales bacterium
GATCAGACCAGCAGGTCTATCCGCCGATGAGCGACTTTCTTCGCCAGCAGGGGATCACGCTGCTCGAGGGCTATCGGGCGGAGCACATCTCCGCCGACCTCGACCTCATCGTGGTTGGAAACGCGATCTCCCGGGGCAACCCGGAACTCGAGGAGGTGCTCGATCGCAAGATCCGGTATTGCTCGCTGCCTGAGGCGATCCGCGACGAGTTCCTCTGGGGCGCCCGGTCGATCGTCATTGCCGGAACGCACGGCAAGACGACGACGACGTCGCTGACCGGATGGCTGCTGACGCACGGGGGCGCGGATCCCAGCGTGCTGATCGGCGGCATCGCGGAGAACTTCGCCGGCAGCTATCGTCTCGGCGGTGGCCGCGAGTTCGTCATCGAAGGGGATGAGTACGACAGTGCGTTCTTCGACAAGACGGCGAAGTTCCTGAAGTACCTGCCCGACATCGCGGTGGTCAACAACATCGAGTACGACCACGCCGACATTTATCCCGATCTCGATTCCATTCGACTGGCCTTCAGGCGTTTCGTCAATCTGATCCCGCGCCGTGGACTGCTGCTGCTCGGAGCCGATAACGCGGACGCGCTTGCCTTGAGCGAAGTGGCCCGGTGTCGCGTCGAGACGTTCGGCCTGAGTGATCGTGCAACATGGCAGGCGCACGACATCCGCGTCAAGGAAGAGTCGACCTCGTTCAGCCTTCGCCATGAGGGGACGCCGTCCGGCAGCTTCGAGGTGCCGATGCTCGGCGCTTACAACGTGCGGAACGCGATCGCCGCCGTCGCGGTCGGTGTGGCGGTTGGCCTCAACATCGACACGCTGGCGGAAGGCTTGCGCAAGTTCCGCGGCGTTCGCAGGCGCATGCAGCATCGCGGCACCGCGGGCGGTGTAATGGTGTACGACGACTTCGCGCACCATCCCACGGCGATCGAAGAAACGCTGACGGGAGTCCGCTCGGCACATCCACACCGCAGGATCTGGGCGATCTTCGAACCGCGCTCGGCGACCTCGTGCCGCCGCATCTTTCAGGGAGACTTCGCGCGCGCGCTCGGCCGGGCGGACCGCGTGATCCTGCCGGCGGTGTTCCGTTCGAGCCTCCCCGACGATCAGCGCCTGTCGGCTGAAGCCGTCGTCAGCGAGTTGACCGAGTCCGGCATCGAGGCGGCATACATTCCAGCCACGGACGACATCGTCCGCACTGTCGCCACAGAAGCGCGTCCGGGTGATCTGGTCGTCGTCATGTCCAACGGCGGCTTCGACAACATCCATCAAAAATTGCTCGACGCGCTCGCCGCCCGCGAGGCACGGTGAGATCGTCCGAGGCACGCATCGTGGCTGCCGGGGACGCGGCTCTCGTTCTGGAGTATCCAGCCCGCCTGGACCCCGACACGAGCGCGCGCGTCGTGGCGATCGCGGAGGCGGCGCGACGCCGCTGCGGCGCGGCGCTGCGCGACCTCGTCGTCGGCTATCACACGCTGACGGTGTACTTCGATCCGCTCAGGATCGATGCGCGATGGCTCGAAGATCAACTGCGCAGCGCCGCATCGGAGGACGTGCAGGACGCCGACGTTCCGCACGCGACAATCGAAGTGCCTGTGTGCTACGGGGGCGACCTCGGACCCGATTTGTGCTCGGTTGCGGCTCAGGCGGGCTGTTCGGAAGACGAAGTCATCGACCTTCATACGACGCGGGCTTATCGCGTCTACGTCGTCGGGTTCGTACCGGGATTCGCGTACATGGGGCCGGTGGATCCCCGCCTGGCGCTGCCACGCCGCAGCAATCCGCGCACGCGCGTGCCCGCCGGTTCGGTGGCGATCGCGGCGGGGCAGACGGGTATCTACCCCGTCGAGACACCGGGAGGCTGGCACCTGATCGGTCGCACACGGGTGCAGCCGTTCGACGAAACTCGGGCCGAGCCGGCATTGTTTCACCCGGGTGACCGCGTCGTGTTCCGCAGCATCACGCGCGACGAGTTCGACCGCAGCGCAGGTTGATGGGAACGTTGACGGTCATCCGCGCCGGCATGCTCACGACGGTCCAGGATCTCGGACGTTGGGGCCGTCAGCACCTCGGGGTCCCCGTCGCGGGGCCGATGGACTGGTACTCTCATCGTCTCGCGAACTCGCTGCTCGACAACGAGGCCGACGCGGCAGCCCTCGAGGTGACGCTCATGGGGCCGGAACTGCTCACAGATACAGAAACCATGTGTGCGGTGGCGGGTGCGGAATTCGAGATCACGGCTGGCGAGCGCCGCGTGAGAACCGGGGAGCCGTTCGTCGTTGCCGCAGGGGAGCGCGTGCGGTTTGGCAACCGGATTGCCGGCACTCGCGCTACGTTTGCGGTATCTGGCGGATTCACGTTGCCACTCGTACTTGGCAGCCGATCCACCAGTCTGACGAGCCGCCTTGGGCCGTTCGGCGGCCGCGCATTGAAAGTCGGCGACGCGCTGACAATCGGCTCGTCGCGCCTGGTGGAGCGACGCCGGCCGGGCCGGGCCGCCGCGATGCCTCACGGAGGAGCGCGGCTGCGCGTCATCATGGGACCGCATGAGGAGATGTTCAGCGATGCTGCGCGTCTCGCATTTCCAAAATCCCGGTACGTGATCACGTCCGAGTCCAACCGCATGGGCTACCGGCTGGATGGCCCTCGCCTCGACTACCGACGCCCCATCGACATGCTGTCGGACGCGACTCCCATCGGCTCGCTGCAGGTCCCCGCTTCCGGATGGCCGATCCTGTTGATGGCGGATCGACAGACGACCGGCGGCTATCCGAAGATCGCGACCGTCATCACCGCGGATCTTCCCATCGCCGGTCAGCTCGCGCCCGGTGACTGGGTAGAGTTCGAGCCCTGCAGCCGTGCCGACGCGCTCGAGGCGCTGCGTCGTCGAGACGCGGCGCTGGCGGGAATCACGCCGTGAGCTTCGCCACAGAGCTGACAGAGGCGTTCGGACCGGAACGCGTGTCGGCCAACGCTCCGCTCGCGCCGCTGACGACGTTCAAGGTGGGCGGCAATGCGGACTGGCTGATCACGATACGGGCCGCCGACGAGATCGCTCGCGCCATCCGGATCGCGCAGGATCATCGCGTCGCAGTCACGGTCCTTGGTGGTGGCTCCAATGTCCTCGTAGCCGACGAAGGCGTGGCCGGGCTCGTGATCAGGATCCACGGAGGGGAAGTTCGACAGATCGACGACGCGACCGTGCGGGCGGACGCGGGAGTCACGATCAACGGCCTCGTACGGTGGACGATTGCGCACGGCCTCGCCGGCGTCGAGGCATGGGCAGGCACGCCGGGAACCGTTGGCGGCGCCGTTTACGGCAACGCGCACTTTCGCGGGCGTCTCGTCTCCGAGCTCGTCAAGTCCGTGACCCTGCTGTCGCCGATCGGTCAGTTGACGACCGTTCCCTCTGCGGACATGGAATTCGGCTATGACTACAGCCGGCTGCACCGCACGCGCGAGATCGTCGCGGCCGCGGACTTCAACGTGACGCGCGGCGATCCGGATCGGCTTCGCGACACCGCGCGCGAATCGCTCGCGTTTCGCAAGCGAACGCAGCCGCTGGAAAAGTCGAGCGCCGGCTGCATCTTCCAGAACCCGGATCCGCAGCGCGACTGCGTACCCGAAGGGATTCCGCTTTCGGCCGGCGCGCTGGTGGATCGCGCAGGATTGAAAGGCGCCGCGCTCGGCGCCGCGCATGTCTCCACGCGACATGCGAACTTCATCGTCAGCGACGGCGGTGCGACCGCGTCCGAGATCGCGCGGCTGATCGAGCGGTGCCGCGACGAGGTGCGGCGGCAGTTCGGCGTGGAACTGCGTGACGAGATCGTTCGCCTTGGCGCATCGGTGAAAGGGCCGCATGTCGATTCTCAGGGTTGAAGGAGGACGTCGGCTCTCCGGACGTCTGTCGGTCGAGGGCAACAAGAACTCCGCGCTGCCGCTCATCGCGGCCAGCCTGCTGACCACCGAGGAATGCGTGCTGACCAATGTTCCACGCATTCGCGATGTCGAGGTTCTCGGGCAGATTCTCCGGCAGCTGGGTGCGAGCGTCGAGGGCGTCGGTACGTCCACACTGCGCATCCGCTGCGAGGAGGTGTCGAGCGACACACCGGATCCGGTACTGGTCGGCAGACTGCGCGGATCGGTCCTGCTGCTCGGTCCGCTGCTCGCGAGAGGCGGCTCCGCGCGGCTTGCGCCGCCCGGCGGCGATTTTCCTGCACGCCGCACCATTGCCACACACATCCAGGCGCTCGTCGCCCTGGGCAGCGTCATCGTGGACGGCTCCGGTCACGCGCTCGATGCACCGAGCGGCCTGAAGGGCGCATCGATGTATCTCGACGAGGCGTCGGTTACCGGAACCGAGACCGCGGTGCTCGCAGCCGCTGTCGCGAAAGGGCGCTCGGAGATTCGCCATGCCGCCATGGAGCCGCACGTCGTCGAGCTGTGTCGTTTTCTCCGAGCCATGGGCGCCGGCATCGAAGGCGAGGGAACGCCGACCATTCGCGTCGAAGGTGTCGAACGGCTGCACGGCGCCGAGCACCGTCTGGACGGCGACTACATCGAGGCCGGGAGCTGGGGAGTGGTGGCCGCGATCACCGGCGGTGAGATCGAGGTTGCCGGTGCGCGGACCAACGACCTCGAGGTCATTGCCGCTCCACTCCTGAAGATGGGCCTTCGCTGCAGCTATCAGGACGACACACTTCGAGTGGCGCCGTCGACGCTGACCGCCGCGCGCCGCATTACCACTGGACTGTGGCCCGGCTTCCCGAGCGACATGGTGAGCCTGGTGACCGTCCTCGCAACGCAGGCTGAAGGTCGGACGCTCGTGCACGACTGGATGTACGAATTGCGCCTGTTCGCCCTCGAGCAGTTGAGCGCGATGCGGGCGGACCTGTTCCTGTGTGATTCGCACCGCATGATCGTCTCCGGACCGACGCGGTTGCGCGGACGTCATCTCGACAGCCGCGACCTGCGCTCGGGGATGGCGCTGATAGCCGCCGCGCTCGCGGCGGAAGGGGAGAGCGAAATTGCGCCTGTCGAGACCGTCGAGCGTGGTTACGCTTCGCTCGTCGAACGGCTGACGCTGCTGGGCGGCCGCGTCGAGCGCGTTCCATAACGCCGCCCGCGGTTGCTCCGTTTCTCTGTTTTGCAAGACAGGCGGGGCGGCTTCAGCGTCCGCCCCCGCCGCCGCCCGGCTTCTTCGGCGGCGTCACCGGTGTGCCCGGCAATGTGCCGATCAGCGGTTGCGGGAACGGCATCGCCGGCTGCGGCGAAGGCTTCTCCATCCCGGGCAGGATCGGCTCGTCACGCGGCGGCATCGGGAGTTGCTGCGGCGGCCCGTCCCCACCCGGCGCGCCATAGTCGCGACCGAGCTTGAATGGACGGAGATCGCTCTCCGACACGTCCAGCACGCGCACGACATGCGGGGTCAGCGTGAGAATGATGTCCGTTACCTGCGTCTGCTTACGTTCGTTCGCAAACAGACGGCCGATCAGGGGAAGATCGCTGAGGCCCGGCACGCCCGACAGCACCGTCCGTTCGTCGTCGCGAATGAGGCCGGCGAGCATGTTCGTCTCGCCGTCCTTCAATCGGATCGTCGTGTTGATCTCGCGGTTGCCGAAGGTCGGCAGCCCGCCAAAGCCCTCCCCGGAAATGTTGCTCAGCGAGATCTTCAAGGCGAGCGACACCTCGTCGTCATGATGGAGACGTGGCGTGATGTCGATGTTCACGCCGATGTTCTCGTACACGAACGACGTGATCGGCTGCTGGTTGATGCCGCCGGTGGCTATTGGCGCAAACGTGGTGACGGGTACGGGAACACGCTCGCCGAAGCGCGCCTGCGCGGCGAGGCCATCGGAGGTCCTCAATTGCGGGTTCGCCAGCGCGCGCGTGTTGGCGTCATTCTTCAGGAGGCGATAGTAGATGCCGGGAATGCCGGCGAGGAAGACGTCGGACTTCGTCAGATTGCTCAGCGTCTCGAGCGTCATTCCCGGACGATTGACGTCGATCGAGCCGGAGATGCCGGGGGAGTCGGGGGATGCGATCTGCAGGCCCCATTCGCGCAGGCGCGTGCGATCCACTTCCAGAAGCTCGACATCGATCACGACTTCAGGGCGCGCCTTGTCGATTGCCGAGATCAGCCGCGCGGCCGCGGCAATCCGCTCCGGTGTGTCCTTGATCGCCACCGAGTTCGTCGCGGTCATCGGAGAGATCTGGCGGATGTCGATGACGATCCGCAGCAGATCGGTGACCTCTTTGATGTCCGCGTTGCTGAGATGGAACACACGGACGATCGCCTCTTCGTACTCGCGCCGTTTCTCGAGCGTGTCAGGAATGATCGTGATCGTTCGCGGCGCCGTCACGCGGTAGAACGTCTGCGTGCTCGCCGTCAGGGCGGTGAGCGCGTCCTGGAGTGTCGTATCGCGGAGATCGATGGCAAGCGGCGCATCACGAAACGCGGGATCGAAAACGATGTTGATTCCGGCGAAGCGCGCAATCGCGCTGAAAACAGCCCGGCTGCTGGCCGCGCTGCCGAAACGCATCGATTGCGGAAACTTCACGTCGGCAGGGAGGTCCATCCCCTCTGGCGCGAAGTCTCGGCTGCGTTCGATCAGCGTCTGCAGTTCCGTACGGCCTTCGCGTGAGACGGCGAGCCTGGTCCTGAGCTTCTGCCGTGCATCCTTCAGCTCCTTCTGGACGCTGCCGTCGGTGGGATTCAGTTCAGACGCGAGCTGATACTCGATCACCGCCTCTTCATAACTTTCGATCGCGGCGAGGCGGCGGGCTCTTGTGAAGTGGTCCTGCGCTGCGCGAAGCCGGGCACGCTCGAGGGCGGCGCGCGCGTTGGCATCGTCCGGGTGCTCGCGAGCCGCTTTCGTGTATTCAACGACGGCGCGATCGTAGTCCTGAACGCGTTCCGCGCGCTGACCTGCCTTGAGCGCGCCGTTGCTCGCACAGGCCGCCGCACATGCGAGCGCGAAGACCGCGAGCGACGCGCGCAGCGTCTCAGCGCGAAGGGCCGTCAGCATCGATGACATCCGCTCCCTTCGGGATCTTGAACGCAAACGTGCTGTCGGAAATGCCCCTGTTCTCTTTGAAATTCGAGAACTCGTACTTCGACTGGCTACCTTGACGATCCGCCGCGGCAAGAGAACGGATCTGCAGCGTCTTCTGGTCGACGACGAGATTCAGCCATTCGTAGTCCCGCTCGCGCAGCTTCGGATCGAGCCGAAGGGCGTACGTACCCGACGGCGCATTTGGCGCGAAGCTCACGGTGAAGTCGCGCGTCAGGTTGCCCTTGCCGACGAGAAACAGGATGGCGGTCGTCGCTTCATCTTGTTTCGGCACAGCGCTGCGCGTCACCTGGTTGTCTGCCGGCACCCAGAAGTAGATCTTCGCGCCATCGGAGACGAACAGCTTTTTCTCCGGGTCGGTGTAGTCCCACCGCATCTTGCCCGGCTTCTTCACCTGGAGCTTGCCGCGTTCGGTGATCTTCCGCTTGAGCACCCCACTCTCCCATTGCTGGGTGAAGTCCGCCGAGAAGTCGCGAACAGTGTCGTACTTGGCCTGCAAGGCGGCGGCTACCGCTTGAGCGGTTTGCTGACGGGCGTCGGCCGACGCGACGAGCACGGCGATGGCGGTGGCGCAAGTGAGCGCGGTCGCGCGCATAATTCTTCGTTATTTCGGCAGGAGCCTGCCTCGCCGAAGCTTGCGAAGCGAGCGAAGGCGGGCTGAGGCCATCTTAGCATGCGGGTACAGGGCTGACCTGGCGTGCAGAATCGTGCAGGTCATGGATCCGCGCGTCAACGGCTGCGCGACCGCTTGGCCTCGATCCAGGCGCGCACTTCAGCAATCGGTCTCGCGTTTAGAACGTGACGCGCCTCCACCCATCCCCGCCGCGCGGTGCCGATTCCGAGCCGCATCTGACGGTCGAGGACGCGGGCCCGATGGCTGTCGCTGTCGATGGTTACCGTCACGCCGGCCGCAACCGCCGCGCGCGCGTGCTCCCCGTCCAGGTCGAGATGAGAAGGGGCGCCGTCGATCTCGAGGGCGGTTCCGGTCTCGACCGCCGCTTCGTAGATGCGCTCGTATTCCAGAGGGTAGCCCGCGCGGCGGCCAACCAGCTGGTTCGCGGGATGACTGATGATGTTCACCAGCGGATGGCGCATGGCGCGAATGCAGCGGCGCGTGAGCGCCGGACCATCCTGCTGCGCCCGCTCGTGCAGCGAGGCGATGACGATGTCGAGACGGCCCAGGATGGCATCGCTGAAATCGAGATGTCCGTTGGCGAGGATGTCGACCTCGGCGCCGTGGAGGATCGTGAAATGCGGGAAGAGCTCGCGGATGCGGTCG
>DATLLF010000112.1:0-11483 GCA_035537955.1 Vicinamibacterales bacterium
CGCGACCTTCGAGCGATACGTCGAGACATCGCTGCCGCCGGAGCTCGCCGCAAAGTACTCGATCGGAACCGTTCGTCGAGCAGCACAGCTGCTCATCGACATTCCGCATCGCCGCAAGGCGTTGATCTGGGTTGGCGGCAGACTCTTATCACCCTTGCAGGGTGGAGTACAGATGGCGCCTGTCGGATCTCCGTCCGGCACCTACGGGACCGCCAGCGACGGTCATTTCGATCTGCTCGAGACGATCAAGCACGCGCAGCGAGCCAACGTGACGGTCTACACCGTCAGTCCGAGCGGACTCGAGGCTCCCGGGCCGGGGACCACTCATGCAGACCTCTCGCTCGAGTCGCTCAACGGCGAGCTCAATGAAACGGGTGGGTTTGCGATCACGAACACCAGCAACTTCGATCCGCAGATCGCACAGATCTTCCGTGAGACGGGGTCCTATTACCTGCTCGGCTTTTCGTCACCGCACGACGACGGCAGATTCAGGCGGGTAGAAGTCAACGTGAACCGGCCAGGATTGACCGTGCGCACGCGCAACGGCTACTACGCTCGCGAGGCGAAGGAGGAACAGAAGCGCGCCGGGCCGAATGAGGCGCCACTTCCGCTCGCGAAAGCGATGTCCGGCATTCTGCCGATGCCGGACATGCCGATGCGTGTCAGCGTGGCCCCGTTTGCCCTGTCGGGCGCAGACACCGCTGATGTAGCGATCGTCCTTGGGATGGAGCATCCGACGCCGGGCGGCCGCGTCGTAGAGAAGGTGGATGTTCTGGTACAGGCGTTCGATGCCGATAGCCGTCCGCGCGGATGGTTCCGCCAGATCGCACAGCTCACGTTTCGTCCCGCCGAGGGGAGCGGCGCGGCCAAGTACGAGGTCCTGTCCAAACTGGCGCTCAGGCCCGGGCGATATCAACTGCGGTTCGCCGTCCACAGCGCCTCACTCGGCAAGAGCGGCAGCGTTTATCAGGACGTCGAGGTCCCCGACTTCCGCCGCCAACCCGTGTCGCTTTCCGGCCTCGTGATGAGCGTCGAAGCGGCGCTGCCCGTGGCGCCAAGGGACTTTCTGGCGAAGCTGCTGCCCATCTCTCCGACGACGCAGCGCAGTTTCGCTCGATCCGATCAGGTGACCGCCTACGTGCGCGCGTATGCACGAGAAAAGAACGCGCCACGATCAGCGGTGCTCACCACGGTCGTCCTCGACGAGAACAATCGTCAGGTGCACCTGTCCGAGGGCGTCATGTCCGAGCTGACGGACGGGTTTTCGGCCGACCATCTATTCCATCTGCCTCTGCAGCAGCTCGCGCCTGGCGCCTACCTCCTGCGGTTCGAATTGACCGCAGACAAGACACAGGTTCGGCGCGAAGCGCGGTTTTACGTCCGCGAGAAGTAAATCCCCGCGCCCGCGCGGCGTATTCGCTGGAGATCGTTCGATCCTGTAGAATTTCCGGCATTCCTGGAGGCTCTTCCCGACATGCAGCACTCTCGCTTGATCGTTCCTGCCGCGGCGCTTGCACTCGCCCTGGCGGCCACGTCGCTCCCCGGCCGCGCGCAGCAGTCACCCGCGCCCGCCGCCGCGATGTTCGACTCGCTGTACTTCCGTTCGATTGGCCCGGCCACGATGTCGGGACGGATTGCGGATATCGCGGCGTACGAAAAGAACCCGGCGCTGTTCTACGTGGCGACCGCGCATGGTGGGATCTGGAAAACCACCAACAACGGCGTGACCTGGGAAGCACAGCTCCAGGACCAGGGGCTCATGTCGATGGGGGCCGTCGCCATCTCGCAGTCGAACCCCGATCTCGTCTGGGTCGGTAGCGGCGAGTCGACCAACCGTCAGAGCATCTCGTGGGGCGACGGCGTCTACAAGTCCACGGATGGCGGCAAGACCTATACGAACATGGGTCTGAAGACGTCGCGACACATCACGCGGATCGTGATCGATCCGCGCGACAACAACACGGTGTTCGTCGCGGCAACGGGGCCGCTCTTCGGCCCCGGCGGCGAGCGCGGCGTCTACAAGACCACCGACGGTGGCCGCACCTGGAAGCAGGTGCTCAAGGGTGACGACGACACCGGCGCGAACGAAGTGGCAATGGATCCGTCGAACAGCAAGGTCCTCTACGCGGCGATGTACCAGCGCCGCCGAACGACCTGCTGCTTCAATGGCGGGGGACCAGGCAGCGGTGTCTTCAAGTCGACCGACGGCGGCGAGACGTGGACGAAGCTGAAGGTCACGCCGGTCGAGGGTGCGCTCGGCCGCATCGCTGTGGATGTCGCACGCACGCGTCCGAACATCGTCTACGCCCTCCTCGAGGGGCCCTCGCAGGGTCGCGGCGCGGGTGGCGGCGGCGGTGGAGCGTTCCCTGGCGGCGGGCGCGGCGCACAGCAGCCGGTGAACCCCAACGATCCGACGGGCCTCTATCGGTCCGATGATGCCGGCGCGACGTGGCGCAAGGTGAACAACACCAATCCCCGGCCGATGTATTTCAGCCGTCTCAACATCGATCCCACCGACCCTGAGGTCGTGTACTACGGCGGCGTCGGATTGCACCAGTCGCTGGACGGCGGAAAAACCGTCGCCACCGATGTGGCCCAGTCGACGCACGACGACGTGCACGCGATCTGGATCGATCCCTCGAACTCGAATCACGTGATCATCGGCAACGACGGCGGTCTGGCGATGACCTACGACCGCGGACGCGAGTGGCGATTCGTGCCGAACGTGCCCGTCGGGCTCTTCTATCACGTGACCGTCGACAACGCGATCCCGTTCAACGTCTGCGGCGGCATGCAGGACAACTACAACTGGTGCGGCCCGAGCGCGGTGCGCAGCGCGCCGGGCATCGGCAACCACGAGTGGAACACGCTGCAGGGAGGTGACGGATTCGTCGTGCTGCAGGACCCGAACGACTACCGCATCGCGTACAGCGAGTCACAGGACGGCAACATGGCGCGGATCGACCGCGTCACGTTCGAGTCGATCAACATCCGTCCGCAGCCGGCATCCGGCGAGCCGGCATATCGCTGGCACTGGGATACCCCCTTCATCATGTCGTCGCACGATCCGAAGGTCCTTTATGCCGCGGCCAACAAGGTGTTCCGCTCCACCGACCGCGGTCTCTCCTGGACCGTGATCAGCGACGATCTCACCGACAAGCAGAATCGCGACGACATCGTCACGATGGGCATGAAAGGCAGCGACATCAGGATCTCGCGCAACGACGGCATCCAGGCCTGGCCGACCATCGTCTCCCTCGCCGAGTCGCCGAAGCGCGCCGGCCTGCTGTATGCGGGCACCGATGACGGCAACGTGGCGGTGACACGCGACATGGGTAAAACGTGGACGCGCATCACCGACAAGTTCCAGGGTCTGCCCAAAGGAACGTTCGTGTCGGAGCTCGTGCCGTCGCGGGTCGACGAAGGCACGGTTTACGCGACGTTCGATGGTCACCGCGAGAACGACTACAACACGTGGATCTACGCGAGCCACGATTTCGGTCAGACCTGGCGGTCGCTGAATGGCAACCTGAAGGACCAGGTGGCGCGGACGCTGCTCGAGGATCTCAAGAACCCAGACGTGCTGTACCTCGGCACCGAAACCGGCATCTTCGTGACGCTCGATCGCGGCACGACCTGGACCCGCATGAAGGGGAACATGCCGACCGTGCGCGTCGACGAGATGGTGATCCACCCGCGCGACAACGCGATGGTCGTGGCGACGCACGGCCGTGCCATCTGGGTGCTCGACAATCTCGCACCGGTGCAGGAGATGGCCGCCGCGCAGAAGTCGATGACCGACGCGGCGCTCTTCTCCCCCGCTCCACAGGCGCTGTATCGCCGTCCGTCGCGCGATCGCAATTACGAGTTCTGGGGAGACGAGGCGTTCTTCGGCGAAAATCCTCCGCAGGCGGCGCTGATTTCGTGGCTCCTGAAGAAGGACGTCGGCGATGTCGCACTGCGGATCACCGATGCGACAGGCACGTTAGTGCGCGAGATCTCAGGGGACGTGCTCGAGAACAGCAAGAAGGCGGGGATCCAGTCGGCGTGCTGGGACCTTCGCGTGCAGCCAGTCCCGACTCCTGACATCGGCCGCGGCGGTCGCGGCAACCAGGGGGCGCAGGCGCCTGGACGGCAGGGCGGCGCGGGCGCGCAGCAGGAAGGACAGGAGCAGCAGGACCGTCCGGACCCGCAGCCGCAGCGATTCGGTGCAGGCTGCACGGGCGCGGGGGGCGGCGGTGGCTTCGGCGGAGGCGGCGGCGCCGGCAATCCCGGTCCGTACGTCCTGCCGGGCAGCTACAACGTGGCGCTGGTCGTGGAAGGCAAGACGGTCGGAACGAAGCCGCTGCGTGTCATTGCGGATCCCGAGGTCGTGCTGACGCAGGCGGAGCGCAAGCGCCTCTACGACATGGCGATGGAACTCCATGGATTGCAGCGGCGCGCGAACGACGCGATCGTCCCCGTCGTCTCGGTGCAGCGGCAGATGCCGGAGGTGATGAAGCAGGTCGCGGCGAAGACGGATCTTCCCGCGGACGTGAAGTCCCAGGCTGAGGCGTTCGAGAAGGAGTTGACCGCTCTCGTGACGAAGCTCGTGCCGCAGGGTGGCGGGCGCGGCGGACGCGGCGGTGGCGGCGGTGGCGGTGGCGGCAACGAGCCGAGCGCGATCGCTCGCGCCGCTCAGGCGAAGAACGGATTGATGGGCGGCATGTGGCCGACGCAGAGCACCCTCAACGCCTTCAACGAGGCGAAGACCGGCGTGCCCGCGGCGATCACCGAGGCGAACGCTGCCGTCACGAAGGCGCAGGCGTTGAGCACAGCGCTCGCCAAGTACGGCATCACGCTGACTGTGCCAGCGGCCAAGGTCACCACCAAGCCGAACAGCCAGTAAACATCGGCCGATCGGCTGATCGGTCGATCGGTCGATCGCGTCGCGAGGATTCAATGGACGAGCTGCGTCTCGCGATACGTCGGCTGTTGAAGCGCCCGGCGTCCACGTTCGCATCAACTGCGACGCTCGCCTGCGCGATCGGTGCGGCAGCGGTGACGTGGTCCACGCTGTCAGCGGTCTTGATCCACCCCCTCCCCGTCGCCGACCCGGACAGCCTCTTCGTCGTGGCCACAGAATCCTCCGGTCGAACGGGACCTGTCGTTCGAACCGGGTTCATCTACCCGACCTACGAGGAAGTTCGTGAGAGCGGCGCGTTCGCGCAGTCAGTCGCTCAATGGAGCGGCACGCACCTGCTGCTGGTGAATCTCGGTGACATGCCGGCGCGGACCGACGTGGCCTTCGTCACGCACGATTACTTCGACGTGCTCGGGGTGCGCACGACGCTGGGTCGCGAGTTCGTGATCGACGATGATCGCCGTGGCGCCGTCGCGGTCGCGGTGCTCACGGACAGGTACTGGCGCCATAGCTTCGATGGCGATCCGTCGGTCATCGGCCGCACGATCACCGTCGCCGACAAGAAGGTCGTCATTGTCGGTGTGCTCGACCCTCGGTTCCGAGGTCTCAATCTCGCCGAGAAGCCCGACCTGTATCTGCCTTTCCATACCATCGGCGACATCGGCGGCGGCAGCACGAACTACTTCGCTGAAGCCGGCCATAGCGCATCGCCGACCGCGGGCACCGTCATCATCGGGCGGCTGAAACAGGGGGCGACAGCACAGGAGGCGACGGGGAAGATCATCGCTCGCCGACGTGCTGCCGGCGGTCCGGGCAGCGAGCGCACGCTCCTGATCCCGGTCAACAGGGCTGCTGTTCCGGCAGCCGCGCGGGAAAGCATCGAGCGCTTCTCACGATTGCTCGTCGTCACGGTCAGCCTGCTGGTGGTCATCGGTTGTACGACCGTCGGTATGCTGCTCTTGATACGCACCGACGCGCGGCGGGCTGAGTTCGCGATGTGTCTCGCGCTGGGCGCATCTCGGACCCGACTCGCCCGCGGGATCGCGCTCGAGGGAGCGCTGCTCGCCGTGGCCGGCGCGATCCTCGCTGTTCCGGTTGCCTCGTGGCTGATGCGCCTCGTACAGACCTTCCAGCTGCCCGGAAACGTCTCTGTCGAGCTGCTGCAGCTCACGGTCGACCGACGCGTGCTCGCGGTGTGTGCGGGTGGATCCGTCTTCGCCGTGCTGGTCATTGCGCTGGTTGCCGGAGCGTTTGGCTTTCGTGCGCAGGTCGGAGACGCTCTCAGGTCGCGATCAGGCGCAACGCCGAGGGTTTCCGGTCGGTCGACGCGAGCGCTGCTCGTCGGCGCGCAGGTCGCCGTCGCAGTCATTCTTCTCGCCGGAGCCGGCCTTTTCGCACGCAGCCTGATGAGTGCCCTCAGCCTCAACACAGGGCTCGACATGTCCCGCGTCGTGATCGGCACGGTGCACCTCGGGGCATACGGGTACACCGCCGAGCGTGCGTCCGATTTCTTCGATGCGCTCAAGGTGCGTCTCGATGCGTCGCCGGCGATCCGCTCGATGGCGTTCAGCAGATGGGAAGGAGGCATGTCGCCGGCAGGCAAGCTCATGATCGACGGCCAGCCGCGGCAGTTCACGAGTCTCGTGTCGTACATCCGCATCGACGACGACTTCTTCCCCACGATGGATATCCGACTGGCAAGCGGTCGCAACTTCACGGGCGAAGATCGGTCCGGAAGCCCCCCGGTAGCGATCGTCAGCGACTCGCTCGGCCGCCTTCTCGCGGACGGAGCCAACCCGATCGATCACGTCATCGAGGGATTCTCGTCGGCCGACCAACCCGTCACCGTAGTCGGTGTCGCGACCGATGTGATCACGAACGTGACGATGATGGAGCCGCTCATCATCTACCTTCCGCTGTCACAGGGGCGACCGTCGGTGTCGCGCGACGTCGCCGCGCTTGCCAGTGCAGACACTGCCGCTGCCCGCCGCGAGATCCTGGCTGCCACACGAGCACTCGATCGTCAGGTCATGCCTACGCCACTTCGTACGCTCGAGGAACGCATCGGGGATCAGATGGCACCGCAGCGCCTGGGGGGAACCGTCCTTGGCGCACTGGGCACGATCGCGGTGCTGCTCACGCTGCTCGGCACGTACGTCCTCGCCGATTCGATGGCGACGTTGCGGATGCGCGAGATGGGCATCAGGGCGGCTCTCGGTGCTACACGACGTCAGCTGGGAGCAATCGTGTTGAGTGAAACGGTACGTCTGGTTGGCATCGGCATCGTCGCCGGCCTGGGACTGGCATGGCTCGGTGCGAATACGATTCGCAGTTTCCTGTTCCAGGTCCGGCCGCTCGATCCGCTCACACTCGGCAGTGTCGCGGCGCTGATTCTGCTTCTCGCCCTGGCGGTCAGTCTGCGCGCCGCGCTTCGTGCGGCCCGGGTGGATCTGTCCTCGGTGCTCAAGGCTGAATAGACGTCCATCGTTTCCGGATAGATAACCTCTTCTCAAATCGTGTGCGTGCGGGCTAGACTTCCCGCGCCGGCTCTCAGACATCAGAGGTGATTCATGCGCGTGTTGACGCATTCGTCGCTCGTTCTATTCGCGTTCGCTATTGCGGCAACCAGCATGGTGGCCAACGCCCGATCACAGGCGCAGACCGGGACTTCACAGGTCATTGTTCGCGCGGTGAACCGCGACGGTCGCCCGGTTCTCGACCTCAAGCCCGGTGACGTCAGCGTCCGCGTGGACGGAGCCGAACGCGAGATCAAGGCGCTCGAGCTCGTAAGGCCGGCGGAGGGGAATGCGGCACCCGCTGCCCCGACCCCGGCGGCGGCACCGGCGTCGAACCTGCCGCCGCCGTACGCGACCAACGCCGGGGGCGAATCGGGGCCAACCGGCGGCCGCGAACTGCTGCTGCTGGTTGACGACGAAGGGATCGCTCCAGGACGCGAAGAGCCCGTGCGTCAGTCGATCACGACGCTGGTTGGCGCGCTCACCCCCTCGGATCGGGTCGGACTCATGGCCATGAAGCAGGGCGGCCTCAACGTGCCGCCGACCACACAGCACGCGGCCGTGCTGAGTGCTCTTCCAAAAATCATCGCGATAGGATCAACCAGCGAGACGGCGAACAGTCTCGCCTGTCGCACAAAGGTCATGCTCGGCACGCTCGGCGGTCTGCTTCGCGGCGCGCCGCCGCAACGAACGATCGTCCTCTTCTCGCCCGGCATGGCCACGGTCTCCGCCGACACCATGCGCACGGGAGGGTCCGCCAGCAACGCTGGAGACACCAGCCTGTGCCAGATCCGCACCAACGATCTCGAGGAGCTGACCCGCACGGCGGCGACGTCGCCCGCCGAGCTGTTCGTCGTCTATCACAGCGAGGGCATGGCGAACAGCGCGAACCTTTCGAGCGGCCAGGCGGGGCTCGAGAACGTCACCGGTACGAGCGGCGGCGAGATGCTGCGCCTGACCGGCGCCGGAGAGATCGCGGCGAAGCGCATCGCCGACTCCGCCGGCTACTATTACCTGGCGACGCTGGAGGGCCCATCGAACGCGCCAGCGCGCCGCGTGGATGCGCGGGTGAGCCGCGACGGGCTTCGCGTGAGCGCACGCCCCATGACGGCAGCTCCCGCCGCGGCCACGGGCAAGGCAGGAACGCCTCGCGACATGATCCGCGTTGCGACCGTGTACCGCGATGTCGTGGTCCGCGCCGCAGGATTCATCTCGAGACAACCCGGCGCCGGCGATCTCAAGGTCGTCGCCCTGTTCGAGCCCGACGATCCGTCGGTGAAGCTGACAGCGGCGATGGTGGGCCTTTTCGATGAGAAAGGGAGCCTGAAGGCACAGTGGACGGCGCAGCCGAACGAGTTGAGTCGATCTCCGATCGTCGCGGCCCTTACCGCCGCGCCGGGCAAATACCGCGTGCGAGTGGCAGCGACCGATGTTTCAGGCAAAGGGGGCACGACCGACTTCGATCTCGCGGTGCAGCTGCCGGACGCGCCGCCGGTCAAGACCAGCACGATGCTGCTCGGAGTCGGCCAGGGAGGCTTCGCACCGAAGCTCGCGTTCACGTCTTCGGACGCGGCAGCGATCGGATTGATCGAGATCTACAACGTTCCCAAGGAAGCGAAGGTGGAAACGACCTTCGAGATCCTCAAGGGAGACGAGGTGATGGGGTCAGGCCAGGGCACCGTCGGTGCCGGCCCCGGCGAGGATGCCCGTCTTGCCTACGGCGGCTTCGGCGTCGCGACGCTCGAACCAGGCGACTACACGATGCGCGCGACCGTCACCATCGACGGCAAACCCGCCGGCACGACGACGAGAACGCTGCGGAAAGTGAAGTAGTGACGCGTCAGGAGTCGGTGGGACTTCCGCTGAGGAGCGCCTCCGACATCTCGATCCGCCCTCCTTTTTCGTCGCACACCGCAAAACGTGCGCGATTCCGCTCCGGTGAATACATGGCAACGCCCGCGTATTCACCCTTGCGGTTTAGAATGTAGAAGTTGATGTTGAAATTCGGCTCGCCGCGCGGGGTGAGAAGCCGCGCCACGGTGTTGGCCTTGATACGCTTCAACGCTTCCATCCCCGCGTCCTTCGGGTGACGGCCACGCCGCATCTCTTCGACGATCAGGAACGACGCGAGGCTGTACAGGTTTGCTTCGCCCCGTCCGGTGGAGCCGGCGGCCCCGACTTCTCCATCGACGTACAGCCCGGCGCCGAGAATTGGCGAATCACCGACACGGCCGGGGATCTTCCAGGCCAGACCGCTTGTAGTCGTGACACCGCAGACGTCACCGCGCGAATTGACGCCATTGCAGTTGATCGTCCCGTAGAAGTGGTTCGGGTCGACCCACCCTTCCGCCATCATCTCCATATCGACTCTGCGAAGGGCCGCTTCTTTCTTCGGTGGCGAGAGGTAGTGCAGCGGATCCGTGCGCCGCTTCCACTCGATCCACGCGCGGCGCGACGTCTCGGTGTTGAGGTCGTCCTCGATCCTGAATCCCATGGACCTCGCGAACCGCTGCGCGTCCTGCCCGACGATCAGGTGATGGTCTGTCTCTTCCATGACACGCTTGGCGACCAGCGATGGCGTCCGCACACCTTCGATGCTGGCCACCGCGCCGGCACGCTTTGCCGGCCCGTGCATGACCGACGAATCCAGTTGCACGACACCCTCGGAGTTCGGCAGGCCACCGTACCCGACGCTCGTGTCCGCCGGATCCAGCTCGACGATGTTCACGCCGGCGATGAGTGCGTCGAGAACGTCTTCACCGCTGGTGATCTTCTCGAACGCGGTCTCGACGCACGTTTTGCTGCCGCCATTCTTGAACTGGTGCCCGTTCGCTGATGACACAACGACAGCGCGAGACGTTTGCACGATCATGGCAGGCGCGGCTCCGAACGCTGTCGACGGCGCGGCCGCAGCCAGCCCTGCCGCCGCTCCGGTCTTGACAAACTCCCTGCGGTTGACCTTCCGCATTGATGCCTCCTCGTCGGGCGCTACTATAATTGGTTTTCCTGGCGCCCGCTGGACGCCCTCCACAATTGATGACCCGACAGATATCCCTGGATACCATTCGAGAGGCCGCAACGTCCGTCTACGACGTCGTCGTGCGGACCCCTCTCGTCCGCCTCGACGTTCCGGGTTCGGCCACGGCTGGTCCGGAGATCTACCTGAAGCTCGAAACACTGCAACCGATCGGGTCCTTCAAAATCCGCGGCGCCCGCAACGCCGTCCGCCACTTGACGCCCTCGCAGCTCGCGCAGGGGGTGTGGACCGTGAGCGCGGGTAACGCGGCACAAGGCGTGGCGCTCGCCGCACGAATGGCCGGCGCGGCCTGCAGCGTCATGGTGATGGACACGGCGCCCGAGACCAAGCTGCGATCGATCCAGGCACTTGGCGCGACGATCGTCAAAGCGACGTACGAGGAGTGCTGGCAGACGGTCGAGCGACACGGCTCCGAGCGGATGAAGGGATGTTTCGTCCATCCGTTCGACGACGATCATTTCATCAGCGGCAACGGCACGCTGGGGCTCGAGATCCTCGAGGACCTCCCGGACGTGGATGCGGTCATCGCGCCGATCGGCGGAGGCGGCCTGCTCGCCGGAGTCGCCGCGGCGATCCGTGCCGTGCGGCCCGGGGCACGGGTCTACGCCGCCGAGCCCGAAACGGCCGCGCCGCTCTCCGTGTCCTTTCAGCAAGGCAGCGCCAGCATCTTCGAGCAGTGGCAATCCTCGTTCGTCGACGGCGCCGGCGGGCGCTCGGTGCTCCCGACGATGTGGCCGCTGATGCAGGAACTCGTCGAAGGCTCGCTGGTCGTGGCGCTCGACGATGCGGCCCGGGCGATGAAGCGTGTCGCGGACCGCGTACACGTGATCATGGAAGGAGCTGCCGCCTGCGCCGTGGCCGCCGCTCTCTTGCCGGAGTTCGCCAGCCGCGGGCACAAGAAGGTGGTGGCCGTCGTGTCGGGCGGCAATATCGACCTGGCGCGCTTCGCGCAACTGACCGGCTCGTGCACGTAGCACGTGCGCGTCGCACATCGCACGTCGCACATCGCACGTCGCACGTCGCACGT
>DATLLF010000113.1:0-12223 GCA_035537955.1 Vicinamibacterales bacterium
TCGTGATAGTGCGAATTGCCGCCGTCGATGATCACATCGTCTCGATCCATGTGCGGCACGAGCTTCTCGATGATCGTGTCGACGATTGCCGCGGGCACCATCAGGCAGACAGTGCGAGGCTTCGACAGCTTGTTCAGGAAGTCCTCGATTGACGACGAACCGGTCGCGCCTTCCCTGGCGAGCCCGGCAACGGCATCCGCCGATACGTCCTGGACCACGCACGTGTGTCCACCGCGCATCAGCCGCCGCACCATGTTGGAACCCATCCGGCCGAGGCCGATCATTCCGAGCTGCATGTTCGCTATCCTCTCGAGGCATTCATAGTTCGCACGACCGGATCGGACCGGCCGTCATCCGCGTCCGAGCTGTTGTTTTGCCGCGGCCACGACGCGGGCGGGCTCGAACCCGAACTTCCGCTGCAATTCTTTCAACGGCGCCGAAGCACCGAACGTCTTCATGCCCATGACGTGCCCGCGCGAGCCCACGTATCGTTCCCACCCCAGGGTCGTCGCCTGCTCGACCGCAACCCGCGCCGTGATCGATGGGGGCAGCACGGAGTCGCGGTACTCGGCCGGCTGATCGTCGAACAGTTCCCAGGACGGCATGCTGACAACCCGGCTCCGGATCCCCTCTCTGGTCAGCGATTCGTGGGCAGCGACACACAACGACACTTCGCTGCCGGTGCCGATCAGGAGCACCTCGGGGTTGCCGCCAGACCCATCGGCGAGAACGTACGCGCCCTTGGCCAGAGCAGACGCGGGCGCGTACTTGGTGCGGTCGAGTGTGGGCAGCGCCTGACGTGTGAGCACGAGCGCCACCGGCACGTGACGGAGCGCGAGCGTGTAGCGCCACGCTTCGGCGACTTCGTTCGCGTCACACGGCCGAATCGTCACGAGCCCTGGAATGGCGCGCAGCGACAGAATCTGTTCGACCGGCTGATGCGTCGGACCGTCCTCGCCGACGCCAATCGAATCGTGCGTGAACACGTAGATGACCGGGATTTCCATGATCGCCGCGAGCCGGATTGGCGCGCGGCCATAGTCGCTGAAAATCAGGAACCCCGACCCGTACGGACGAATCTTCGACAGCGACAGGCCGTTCATCACCGCGCCCATCGCGTGCTCGCGGATGCCGAAGTGGAAGTTGCGTCCGCTGTACGAGCCCGCCTCGAAGTCGCCGGCACCATCGAAGGTCAGGCGTGTCTTGGTCGAAGGCGCGAGATCGGCCGATCCGCCAATCAGCCAGGGAATCCGCTGCGCCACCGCGTTGAGGACCTTTGCCGACGCGTCGCGGCCGGCCAGGCCCTTCGGATCCGCGGCGAAGGTCGGGATCGTCTGATCCCACCCGTCCGGCAACTGACGATGCTGCATGCGAAACAGCTGGTCGGCTTCGCCGGGGTATTTCGCTTTGTACGCCTCGAAGCGCGCCAGCCACTCCTTGCGCAGCTTCGCACCGCGCGCGCCGATGCCCTCGGCAAAGTGGTCGTACACGCCATCCGGCACGAGGAACTTCGCGTCCTCAGGCCAGCCGTAGAAGCGCTTGGTCGCCCGGATCTCGTCCTCGCCGAGCGGTTCGCCGTGCGCGGCGTGGGTATCCTGTTTCGTCGGCGCACCGTACCCGATGTGGCTGTCGACGATGATCAGCGTCGGACGTCCGGTCGTCTTCTTGAACGTGGTGAACGCGCGATCGAGCATCTCGAGATCGTTGGCATCGCCGACGCGGGTCACGTTCCAGCCGTACGAAATGAATCGGGTCGCCACGTCCTCGCTGAACGTCAGCGGCGTCCCGCCCTCGATGGTGATCCGGTTGTTGTCGTAGATCCACGCGAGGTTATCGAGCTGCAGGTGACCTGCGAGCGATGCCGCCTCGGACGAGATGCCTTCCATCAGGCATCCGTCGCCGGCCAGCGCGTAGACGTCGTAGCCGAACATCGGAAAATCGGGACGATTGAAGTGCGCCGCCATCCACTTTCCTGCGATCGCCATCCCGACGCTCGTCGCCACGCCCTGGCCGAGCGGCCCGGTCGTCGTCTCGATCCCCGACGTCCAGCGATACTCGGGGTGACCCGGACACTTGCTTTCGAGCTGGCGGAAACTCTTGATGTCGTCGAGGGCGACCGAACGCGTCCCGAGCGTCTCGTACTTCGGGTTGACGGCCTTGACGCCGGCGAGATGCAGCAGTGAATACAGGAGCATCGAGGCATGCCCCATCGAGAGCACGAAGCGATCGCGGTCGGGCCAGATGGGATCGTCGGGATCGAACCGGAGGTGACGCTGCCAGAGCGCATACGCGACCGGCGCCATGGCCATCGGCGTACCCGGGTGCCCGGAGTTCGCCTGCTGGACCGCGTCCATCGCGAGCGTACGGATGGTGTTGATGCTGAGCGTGTCCAAATCGTTCGTCGGCATGGCAGGAGTACAGGAAATCAGGTCGGTACCCGTAGCATACCGCCCGTTCCTGCGCGGGACCGCAGTCGGCAAAGCCATTTGCTTGCCGCGGGCTCGGCCACTCGACAATAATCGCGCGCATGCAGGTCCGTTGTTTTCCGCTGCTTTGCGCGCTCATCCTTGCGTCCGTACCCGGACCGGCGCTCGCACAATCAAGTGCCATCAAAGAGAACGCCGTGCGGCTGATTCGAAAGGTCGGCATTCACGGCAACGTGAGCTACCGAGATCCACTCGATTCTGACGTCACGGGAGGGTGGGGCACGGGCATCTCGGTGGGTTTGAGTCCGGGACGCACGAACGGCTGGAGGTATCCATTTGCGTTGACGTTCTTCAGTCAGGACTTACACAGTCCGAACGGAGTCGAGTTCGCGTCGGTGAGAACGCGCGCGTTGGTCGGCGGCATCGGCTATGGGTGGCATTTTGGCCGACTCAGTACAGGCGTACAGGTTCAAACCGGTTACGCGTGGAATCATGGAAGCCTGAACGACGATCTGGAAGCAGCGTTCAGCGTGCCGAAGGGAACGGTGTCGTTTGACGCCGGTGACTCCTGGCTCGTGCGGCCCGAGATCAAAGCGGAGTATTTCATCACCCACAAGATCACCGTCAGAGTGTCGGGCGATTACGTGTACTTGAAGCCGCACATCGCCGTCACCACGCCCAATCAGCGATTCGCCGGACAGTGGCCGGAAAACAACCTGCACGCCAATTTCGGCATCGCGTTCTATCCATTCCGACAACCGTAGCGCCGGACTCACTGGGTCGATCGTTGCCGCGACGGTGGCCGGGGTCATCGGCGGCGGCATCGCCGCAGTCGCCCTGCGGCGGCGTTCCACCTAATCTTCGGAATCGTCGCGGCCGCGCATGGCTTCGAACGTCGTGCAGCCGGAGTAATCGATCTTGCCGGCCACCCGGCTGGCCTTTTCGTCTACGGAAAACCGAGGCCGCGAACCTGCCAGGGTTCGATCCGCTCCGCTCCGACCCGCGATTCGCGGCGCTGATGAAGAGGCTCGAGCTGTCACCCGCCTGAGGGCGTCTTTCGCGACGTTGATGTTCGTGCCAGCGATATAATCGCCACCCTTCCTCATGCCACGACGGCCTCGCGCGTTGACCGGCAATGAAGTGGCGGAGCGACGTCTCACGGCCGAACACGACGTGGCGCGGGCGCTCGTCGAGGCCGCCACCTTCGCCGACGCCGTGCCGAAAATCCTCGGCGCGATCTGTCAGGCGCTCGACTGGGAGCACGGCGCGCTGTGGAGCGTCGACCGGGAAACCGACGTCCTGCGCTGCAGTGAATTGTGGCCAGCTGAGTCGGTCCGCTTTCCAGAATTCCGCGATATCAGCAGGACCGCGGTATTCCCTCGCGGGACTGGTCTGCCGGGTCGCGTCTGGGCCGATGCCCAGCCTGCCTGGATCCCCGACGTCGTCCACGACCTGAACTTCCCGCGCGCGCGCGCCGCCGCCCGCGAAGGCTTGCACGCCGCATTCGGCTTCCCGATCGTCCTCGGCGGTGATGTGCTCAGCGTGATGGAGTTCTTCAGCCGTGAGATCCGACCGCCCGACGAGGATCTGCTGTCGATGTTTACGAGCATCGGCCACCAGATCGGGTTGTTCGTCGAACGCCGGCGCGCCGAAGAAGAGCTCGACTGCTTCTTCACGCTTTCGCTCGACATGCTGTGCATCGCGGGATTCGACGGGTACTTCAAACGACTCAATCCCGCCTGGCAGCGCACGCTGGGGTATACCGAAGCGGAGCTGCTGTCGAAGCCGTTCATGGACTTCGTACACCCCGACGATCGCGAGGCGACGATCGCTGAAGTGCGGAAGCAGGTCGATCAGGGTCAGGAAGTCGTCTACTTCGAGAACCGATACCTGCACAAGGACGGCACGTTGCGCTGGTTGATGTGGACGTCGACACCGTTCCGCCAACAGCAGGTCGTCTACGGCGCCGCACGCGACATCACCGAACGCAAGGCGGCCGAAGAGACGATGGCGAGCTACGCGCGCGAGCTCGAAGCCAGCCAGCGAGAGCTCCAGGATCAGGCGGCACGCCTCGCGCAGCTCGTCAAGGAGCTGGAGATCGCGAAGCGGCGGGCCGAAGAAGCCACCGAGGCGAAGAGTGCGTTTCTCGCGAACATGAGCCATGAGATTCGCACCCCGCTCAACGGCATTCTCGGCATGACGGCGCTCGCGCTGCGGACGAGACTTTCTGCCGAGCAGAAGGATTATCTGACCACCGTGATGTCTTCGGCGGAGTCGCTGCTGGAGATCGTCAACGACATCCTCGATTTCTCCAAGATCGAGGCGAAGAGACTCGATCTCGAGCGTGCGGAATTCGATGTTCGTGAAACGGTCGGAGACACCGCCAAAGTGCTCGCGCTCAGGGCCGCCGAAAAGGGAATCGAGCTCGCGTGTCACATCATCTCCGACGTGCCCGACGTCCTGCTTGGCGATGCCGGACGGCTCCGTCAAGTGCTGTTGAACGTGCTGGGAAACGCGGTGAAATTCACAACCCGGGGGGAGGTCGTGCTGCGGGTCAGCGTGCAGGCGATGACCACGGAGCGCGTGACGCTGCACTTCGCCGTCAGCGACACAGGTATCGGCATCCCGCCGGAGAAGCTGCCGCACATCTTTCAGGAGTTTACGCAGGCCGACAGTTCGACGACCCGCCGCTATGGCGGCACCGGGCTCGGTCTGGCAATCGTGCGCAGGCTCGTGGAGCTCATGGGCGGACGAGTGTGGGCGGAGAGCATGGAGGGGAAGGGCAGCACGTTCTTTTTCACGGCCACGTTCGACACACCCGCGACCGCCGCCACGGCCGCAACGCTCGCGATACCGCGGCCCCTCGAAGGCTTGCGTGTACTCGTCGTCGACGACAACGCAACGAACCGGCGCATCGTCGGGGAGATGGTCGCAAGCTGGCAGATGAAGCCGACGAGCGTGGGTGATGCGCACTCGGCCATCGCGGCGCTGAAGTCGGCGGCGAGCGGGCCGGCGAGTTTCGACGTGATGATCACCGACTGCCAGATGCCCGATGTCGACGGGTTCATGCTCGCGCGCCGTGTGAGGCGCGACCAGCAGTTCGCGAAGATGCCCATCGTGATGCTGACGTCGGTGGGGCAGTCCGACGATCTCATGCGACGGCACAGGGCCGAGGTCGACGCTTTCCTGACCAAGCCGATCAAACACTCCGATCTTCTCGAGGCACTCGGCCGGCTGTTTGGTGTAGTGACGAGAGATGGACGCACGGAGACGACGGTTGAACGCATTGGGCATCGCCCGCGCCGGCCGCTGCGCGTGCTGGTCGCAGAGGACAATCCCGTGAATCGCAAGCTCGTGACGACGTTGCTCAAAAAGCGTGGCCACACGGTGAAGGCCGTCGACAACGGTCGCAAGGCAGTCGCGGCGGTCGCTTCTCGCGAGAGCGCGCCGTTCGACCTCGTGCTCATGGACCTCCAGATGCCCGAGATGAGCGGGTTCGAGGCGGCACGCGCGATTCGCGATGATGAGCGTGACGGTAGACGGCGATTGCCGCTCATCGCGCTGACCGCCCACGCGATGCCCGGTGATCGTGAGCGATGCCTCGACGCTGGTCTCGACGGATATCTTTCGAAACCCATCGACGTGGACGAGCTGATCGCCACGGTAGAGCGGTTCGCGGACGGGAACGCGACGGCTCAATCACAGGTCACCGCACCGGCCCCAAACGGTGCGATCTTCGATGAGCGTGCCGCGCTCGCGCATACCGGCGGCGATCGCCTGCTCCTTGAACAGGTCGTTCAACTTTTTCGAACGGACTATCCATCGGCCCTGCGCACGATCGAGTCGGCCCTCGAACGACGCGATTCGGAGGCGCTTCGAATGGCGGCGCACCGTCTGAAAGGCGCGATTGCCACCCTGGGTGCGCCGGCAGGCCGGCAGGCGGCCGCGGAACTCGAAGAGACCGCTCGCACGGAGAATTTCGAGCACGCCGGACAGGCGTACGCCAAGCTGTGTCAGGAGATCGACCGCCTCGAGACCGCACTCGCCGGGGCCGGCCTGATCGGTCGTCCGGCACAATCTGCGGCTGCCGGCCGCACGAGGCGCACCGCGCGACCAAGGCGAAGACCATCATGAACAAGATCCTCGTAGTCGACGACGACACGACCACGCGTTTCGTGCTGCGCACGGTGCTGACGAATGCGGGGTTTTCGACGGCGGTGGCGGGCGACGGTGTCGAGGCACTGGAGGCGCTCGGCTCCGAGCGTTTCGATCTCCTGCTGCTCGACGTGTGGATGCCGCGTATGAACGGGCTCGAGCTGTTGGCGAAGCTGCGCACGATCGAAGCGCCGCCTCGAGTGGTCGTGATGACCTCCGACGATGCGCCGGAAACGCTGTTGAAGGCTGTGCGTGAACAGGCGTTCAAATACGTCCACAAGCCAGTGGAGGCAGACCAGCTCCTGCAAACCGTCCATGAGGCACTCGCCGCGGCTGACGTGCCGTCCGTCGAAGTGATTTCGGCGCGGCCGGAGTGGGTCGAGCTCGTCGTCCCGTGCACGCGCGACGCGGCTGGACACATCGGGTCCGTCATGTCGCACCTCGACGCCGCGCTCGCGCCAGATGTGCGCGAGTCCATCGCCTATGCATTCCGTGAGTTGCTGCTGAACGCCGTCGAATGGGGCGGCAAGCTCGATTCGTCGCGCACCGTCCGCATCGCCTGCCTGCGCGCGAAGCGAATGGTGATGTACCGCATCGCCGATCCCGGACAGGGTTTCAACATCGAGGACCTGCCGCACGCAGCCGTCGGCCAGCCGCCAGACGACCCGATCGCGCACATGCACGTCCGCGAAGCGAAAGGTATCCGTCCCGGCGGCTTCGGCCTGCTGATGGTTCGCGCGAGCGTTGACGAACTGCTCTATAACGAACAGCGGAACGAGGTCGTGTTCGTCAAGTACCTGGACGATGATTCGGCCGAGCGTTGAACAATGAGAGCTTCGGAGGACCGCTGCCGTGTTTTCATGGCACTCGCCGCGATCGCGGCGACCGTTCTCCTGCAGCGGTGTTTCGGCCGGCTAAGGGAGCGTCGCGATCAAGTCGCAGGGACGAGACGTCCTGGCGCAGTTACAATGCACGCGCCACCATGGCCGTCGCTTCCGGCATGCGGATCGGGTCCTATGAAGTCGTCGCGAAACTTGGCGAAGGCGGAATAGGGGAGGTCTATCGCGCGCGCGACACGAAGCTCGATCCCCATGTTGCACTGAAGGTGCTGTCGGATCTTTTTGCCTCCGATGCGGAGGTGGAAGGCCTGTCGCCCCCGGACGAGGTCGTCACCGACTGGACGCGATTGATCAAGCAATGACCCTGACTCCTGGCACGCGCATCGGCGGCTACAACCTCACTGCGGCCATCGGCGAAGGCGGCATGGGCCAGGTGTATCGGGCGACCGACGCGAAGCTCAAACGCGAGGTCGCGATCAAGGTCCTGCCTCCCGCGCTCGCAGCCGACGCCGATCGGCTCGCGCGCTTTCAGCGCGAAGCGGAAGTACTCGCTTCGCTGAATCATCCCAACATCGCGGCGATTTACGGTCTCGAAGAAAGTGGCGGCACGACCGCCCTTGTGCTGGAACTCGTCGAAGGTGACGATCTGTCGCAGCGCATCGCGCGCGGAGCCATGCCTCTCGACGAGGCCTTGCCCATGGCGAAGCAGATCGCAGAGGCGCTCGAAGCCGCACACGAACAGGGGATCATCCACCGCGATCTGAAGCCTGCGAACATAAAGGTCCGCGGCGACGGTACGGTGAAGGTGCTCGATTTCGGCCTGGCGAGAGCGATGGACCCGTCCGGCGTCTCGGGCGCCAACGTTGCCAACTCTCCCACGCTCACCGCGCATGCGACTGCGCTCGGCATGATCCTCGGGACCGCCGCATACATGGCGCCCGAGCAGGCGAGGGGCAAAGCGGTCGATAAGCGCGCCGACATCTGGGCCTTCGGTGTCGTCCTTTATGAAATGCTCGCGGGCGGCGCCGCGTTCGCCGGCGATACCGTCACCGACATCATCGCCGGCGTGGTGACGCGTGAACCCGACTGGACGGCGTTGCCGGCCGCCACACCACCGTCGATCCGGCGGCTGCTGGCGCGATGCCTGGAAAAGGATCCCAAGCGACGTGTGCGCGACATCGGCGATGTGCGGCTCGAAATCGAGGAGGTGATCGCGCGCGGTTTTTCCGATGCACGCACCGTCGCATCAGGGCTTCGGCCGGCGATCCCTGCCGGTGCCACGCGCGCAGGGAGGATCGCCTGGTTCGCCCTCGGCGCCACGCTGGCAACCATCACTGTCGCCGGACTGGCGTGGTCCGGCGTCTGGCCACGCGCGGGAACCTTCGAGTCACGGCCACTCATGGTGTCGATCGTTCACACCGAAGGCACCGAGGTCGCAGCGCCCGCGATTTCACCCGACGGCCGGCGCGTCGCCTACCGTGCGCGCCGCGGCGACGGGATGCCGCTGCTCTGGGTGCGGGATCTGGCCAGCGGTGAAGCGCAGCCGCTGCCCGGCACCGAGGATGCCTCGCTACCCTTCTGGTCGCCAGACTCGCGCGATCTCGGGTTCTTCGCCGGCGTCGCATTGAAACGGGTGTCGGCCGCAGGCGGACCGGTTCGGCTGGTGACCGACAGCGTCGGCCCCTGGACCGGCTACGGCGCTTCGTGGGCGCCCGACGGCACGATCGCGGTCAGCAGGCAAGCCGGCCTGTTCCGCGTACCAGCAGACGGCGGTACGATGACTCCGCTCACGCAACTGCCGAGCGGGGATTGGGCGCACTTCTGGCCCAGCTTTCTGCCCGACGGCCGCCGCTTCCTCTTCACAGCGAAGCTGTGGACGCGGACGGCGGAAGCGAGCGAACAAGGCATCTACCTCGGGTCGCTGGACAGCCCGAAGATCGAGCGTCTCCTGCCCGATCTCTCAAGTGCGGTGTACGCGGCGCCCGGCTATCTCGTCTTCGCTCGCGACGGAACGCTCTCGGCGGCGCCATTCGACCTGACGGCGGGACGCGTCACCGGGCCGCCGATCGCGCTCGGAGGAGCGGTGGCGACCGACGCCCAGTTCTATTTCGCTGGGATTTCTGCGTCAGCGGACGGGACGCTGACGGTACGACCGCCGCCGGCAGTCGTCTTCCCCGATTCGAACGCGCTCGATACGGAACTGCGTCTTGTAGATCGCAACGGCACGGGAAGCCGTGTCGCCACCGCACGGCTGTTCAGTTCCTTCATGGCGCTGAGCCCAAGCGATAGCCGCACGCTGGCCACGTCGATCCAGGATCCCCGTGCCGGCACCCAGGACTTGGTGTTGATGGATCTCTCGAGAGACCGCAGCGAGCCGTTGACGACCACCCGCGGATTTACCGCGAACCCGGTATGGTCGGAAGACGGCAAGCGACTGGCCTACGCGTACCAGCCTCCAGGCCAGATAGACGACGTGTATGTCAAGAATCTCAGTACCGGGACCATCGAGGCCCTCATCAAGACGCCCAAGCTGGGCGAGCATCCCCTGGGCTGGTCGCACGACGGCCGCTCTCTGCTCGTCTTCACCTACGAGGACGACAAGGCGAGCCTGTCGTCGTGGTCGTTCGCGTCGCGGACGCTCACATCCTTTGTCGGTCCGGGGGCCGTCGAGAGCGCGGTATTCTCACCGCGCGATGACTACGTGGCCTTCGCTTCGCGGGAGTCTGGCCGGCCCGAGGTGTACGTCACGACGTTTCCCGACCATCGCCAGACCTGGCCGCTCACGACTGACGGCGGACAGGTGATCAGCTGGAGCAGCGATGGCCGCGAGATCCTGGTCGCGACGCTCTCGGGGCACATCGTGGGGTACCCCGTGACGACCGACGGCGGCTTTTCGCGCGGTCAACCCACGACACTCGTACGCGATATCGGGTCAGCGGCACCGTACAGCACGGCGACGCGCGATCATTCCCGCATCCTCATCCGCGTGAGTCCTGACGCGGCGAAGGACAAGGGAGAGATCCGGCTCCTGTTCGGTTGGCAGGAGGCGTTGCGCCAGGGCAAGTACTGAAGTGACCGTCGCACCGACCGATCCGCCGACTTTCGTGTCGTCTCGCGAATCGTGGTCGGGGTTGTGACCCCCAGATAACCGAGCGCAGTCAACTCCACTTAGCGCGCGGTCGGTCAGGCCATCGCAACCCACGTCGGCGTCCTGACGCGCTCGCTTTTACTCAGTCCAGACGAGCAGGCGTCCGCCACCTGTCGCTGTTTCATCCAGTACGAGAGTCGGACCGTAGCGGGCAAGATCGGCGGGTGAGATACCCAAACGATCAAGGTCCAAGCCCGTGCCGCGCAAAGCGTATTTGACGGCTGGTCCCTTGGTTCTGAGAAACCAGAACGCGATGTTTGCCCGCACCAATCGGCGTTCCTCGGCGCGATAGGCCAACACGCGAAACTGTTTTGGAGGCTGGCCCTCTCCTACAGGCTCTTTGCTCCGCACGATCCGACCATCCGGCTGTACGCGCAGGATCGGTTCCAGCCCGCTGAATGCCGACCGAATCTCTGCGAATCGACGGAAGGCGTCATCGGGCTCGGCGCGTTCGACCGACACGCTTCGCCACGCCATAAGCGCGGACGCTGCAAGTCCAGCTACGGCAGCAACCGCTACCCACGAGATCAGCTTGGAGGTTTGCATACGCCTCCGCTGACTCTATGCCGTTCTTGTGGCTGATGGGTAAGGCGAAGTAAGACGAACGGCATCCAGATATAGACGGTGTCCATCGTTGGTGAGCTGCACACGATGCTATCCTCGGCGTTTGCGGCCAACAGCTGCCTGTGACCCTCGCCGTCGGCGTTCGACTCGTGCGCATCGCCAGGTAGCCGATCCGCGTGCGCGCGAATGCGGGACGAAGGAAACAAGCGTTCCGTCGAGGCGATCGTCGGATACATCGATCGAATGCCGCGGCTGCGTGATGCCGATCTTCGCGCGCTGCGCGGTGAGCTGACGACGCTGGTCGAGTCGTTTGGTGTCCCGCTCACCGACGAGGATCGCGCGACCATCGACGTTTCCACCGCCGCGCGGTAAAGCGAACCGCGGTGCCGCACGCAGGCGAGCCTGGCACCTTCGTCACGTGGCACTATCATCAAAAGGGCAAATGGCACTTCAATCCGGAAAGACGAATGGACCGGCGACGCTCATTCTGCTGATCCTCGCCTGCGTGCCCCTTCGCCTCTTTGCACGCCAGCAACCCACGCCAGCGGCGCCCAAGGCGCTGACGCCGGTGATCGACCACCACCAACATCTGTTCAGCCCGGCGGTCGGGAAGATCTCACCTTCGTTGCCGCCGATGAACGCAGCACAGCTGGTGAAGCTGCTGGATGCAGCGGGCATCCGCCGTGCCGTTGTCCTGTCGCTCGGATATCAGTACGGCAATCCGAACAAGCCGCTCGTGGCCGATGAGTACGCGGCGGTGAAAGCGGAAGACGACTGGACCGCCGCGCAGGTCGCACCGTTCGCGGACCGCCTGCGGGGATTCTGCGGGTTGAATCCGCTCAAACCGTACGCGCTCGAGGAGATCGCCCGTTGCGCGCAAATCCCGCAGCTCCGTTCCGGCCTCAAACTGCACTTCGGCAATTCAGACGTGGATCTCACGAACGCGGACCACGTGAAGACGCTGCAGCAGGTGTTCGCGGCGGCCAACGAACGCAGGATGGCCATCGTCGTTCACCTGCGCTCATCGGTCACGGCCAAGCGCCCCTACGGTGCACGATCGGCGCTAGCGTTCCTGAACGACGTGCTTCCGT
>DATLLF010000114.1:0-6541 GCA_035537955.1 Vicinamibacterales bacterium
GCTCGAGGTGTCGCGCATCACGACCGGCAAGCTCCGGCTCGACATGCGAGAGTTCGATCTCGCGGCGAAGGTCCTCGTTGGCGCGCGACAGCTCCTCCTCCCGCATCTGGATCCGATCGAGCATGCCATTGAACGCATCGACGAGAACGCCGAGCTCGTCTTCGGTTGCGCGTGTCGCGCGTATCGAATAATCGCCTCGGGAGGAAACGCTCGCGGCGGTTCTCGCCAGAGAGCGGATCGGCTCTGACACGAGTGCCTGGAGCCAGGCGGAAAGGAACGTCGCCACGCCAAGGGCGATGAGGAGCACGGCCGAGATGATGATGACCTGCGCGCGGAGCTGCTGTTTGACCTCAGTCAGGTCGGACATCATCAGCACCGATCCCTGTCGATGCTCACCCTCCATGAGCGTCCGGCTGACGGTGAGGCGTTCGGCCTGCACCGTCTCGCCGTCGCGTGGAGAGCCGGGCGGACAGGACGCTGAATCGCTGCGGTTGTGATACTCCTCGAACAGCTTTTGCGTCTCATCGTAAAGACAGGCGGTACGCACGTCAGGAATGTTGCGGAGCGTCTGCAGGGTCTCGCGGGCGACGCGGTGATCGCCGAATTGCAGCGCGGCCTTCGTGCTGTCGAGCAGCAGCTGCGCCTGGGCGACGAGCTCGTCGACGGCGGCCCGTCGCGTCACCCGGTAATCGTTGATGAAGTGCCCGATGCTCGCGAGCGTCACGACGATCCCGCTGGTCGCGAGAATCATCGTGACCAGCTTCTGGCGGATCGGCATCCGCATGAACCAGCGCTTCACCGCGAGATCCCTTCGAGCCTGCGTGCGACCTGGAGGAGCCTGGAGCTCATGCTGAGCCCGCCGCGTTTCGCGTTCGCGACGTTGATGTCGAAAGTGACACGCCTCTCCGCGAGCACGAACCCGATCGCGCCCCCTTCCGTCAGAAAACCCTCCGACTCACCAACGGTCAGCACGGGCCTGTCGCGCACGGCGCCGAGCAAGGCCGGCGCGCGCGCCATTTCGCTGCGGCCGATGAACAGGATATGGCAACGGCGTGCATCTTCCGGAGCGTCAACCGGCCTGATCTCGACCACGTGCCCATTGACCGTCTCGTCCTTCATCGTTCGCTCGATGATCGCGCTCATCTCCTTGGTCGCCGCAACACAGAACCGGAACGGGTCCGTGCCCTGCCACGCGCTGGAGGGCCACTCCACGAAATTGGTGAACTTGAAGAGAAAGACCGCCTTGATGTCCTGCTCGGTCACGGGCTGAGCCTGTGCGGGCGGGGCGGCCAGCGTCAGCGTGAAGAGCCAGAACATCAACCCGAGGGACCCGCCTTTCAGAAACGCCATACCGAGCGGGCAAACAGCGATCTGCGGAAGGCGAATGCGGGCGCGTTCGGGGAGGCCTGCTCCTGGTGGTAATCGTGAAGGAGGTTGTGTCCGATGATCGAGAGCTCGAGTGCGGGCCCCACCGTCCATGCGGCACGGAGATCGAGCTCGGTGTACTGCGGCACGACCGGCGATGGCCTACGGCTGACGAATCGCACCAACGCATCGAACGCGATGCCATGGGGCAGATCCAGGTACGAGCGCGCCGATGCCAGATGGGATGGATCATTCCCTTCGAAGATGCCGCCGGTCGGATCAGTGCTGCCTGCGTCGAAGTCCAGCGACTTGTGCAGCCAGGCGTAGCTGCCGCGCACGCGCCAGAAGGGTGTGACCTGCACGCCGCTCGCGATCTCGACACCCCTCGTGCGGGCGTTGAGCAGGTTGTCGAGAACGAAAAGTGGAGAGGGCGTCAGGTGGAACTCCTGACTGCGAAGGTCGTTGTAGCGGTTGGTGAACGCGGCCGTGTCGACGGAGACACGCTGGTGCGGCTGAAAGCGGTATCCGCCCTCGATGGCAAGGACGGTTTCACCGTCGAACTCGTCGGACGCGGTCAGCACGAGGGCGCCGGTGACGGGATTCACCAGTCGGATGTCGTTATCGAAACGCGTCGGCAGCCGAACGGCGTGGGATATCGCCGCCCACGCCATCTGACGGGCGCTCGGCTGATAACGGATCCGTGCATTCGGCTGAATCTCGAGGCCCGTGAAGTTGTTGCCTCCGAACTTGGAGCCGAACGTCAAATACGCACGCTGCGGCAGTAGCGTGACCTCATCCTGTCCGAACGCATTGATGTTCCAGCCTCGCCTGACCTGTGGCTCGAAGCGGAACCCGGCGGTGCCGAGGTCGTCGGACCGATACGCGCGGATCGTGCTGCCGAACAGGAGGTCGTGACGTCCGCGGACGAGGCGCTGCTGTGCATCGAGCTCGCCGGAATGACGCGTCTCTTCGAACTGCTGCGGCACCTTGCGGTACGAGCGATCGTAGAACGCCTGAACGGTGAGCTGATTGTCGCCGCTGCCACGCGACCATCGGCCGACCACGTTGCCACCGGCCACATCACCGTCGGGCCGATCGGAAAAGCCATTGGTGCCACGATAGATGTCGCCCCAGAGCGACCAGCGTGCGGCGGCCGCCTGGTTGGAATCGAAGCGGAAGCCCGTCTGGCCGAAGTGGATCTCGTCGTGTGCGCTCTGGCCGGCGACGGTCGCCTGCGCCTCGCGCATTCGATACTGTCCGTACACCCGGTAGTGCCCCTGGCCGACGCGTGCACCATAGCGGCCGGATGCGACCACGCGGTCGTTCTCCCCGCCGATGAGCGTCAAGGCTGCGCCTTGCGTTTCGGCAACCGGCTTGCTGATGATGTTCACGACGCCGTTCACGGCGTTGGCGCCCCACATCGTGCCACCGGGCCCGCGTATCACCTCGATGCGATCGAGGTCCTCGAGAAATGCGTCCTGCACGTCCCAGAACGTGCCGCCGAAGAGCGACGAGTAGGTGGAGCGGCCGTCCATCAGCACGAGCATCTTGTTCGCTGACCCGATATTGAACCCGCGCGTGCTCACGGCCCACGCGCCGCCATTGACGCGCGCGACGTCCACGCCATCGGCGAGGCGCAGGGCATCGGCGAGCATCACGACGCCGGACCGGTGAATGTCTTCCTGCCGGACCACCGAAACTGCCGCTGGCGTCTGCGACAGCTTTTCTGGCCGGCGCGACACCGAGGTCACGTCGATGGTGGCGAGCTCTTCAATAGAGAGGCGTTTGAGATCCTTGGCCTGGACGGGTTGATCCTCAGCGCTCCAGGCTGAAACGTGTGCGGCGGAAAGGAGAATCAGAAGGATGTGAAGAAGGCGGGCGTTCATGTGCGTACTGCAGGCGCGATTGTATATCTGACGTTCGGCTTCCCGGCTCCAGGCTTCCGGCTTCACGCGGCTTCCGGCTTTCGGGTACCTAAATTGCCACGCCTTCGGCGGAGGCGGACGATGACGAAAGACACGACTGAATACTCAGCGTCGAAAGCACCGGAGACGAAGGAGCACGCCGAAGAGCAGGACGCCGTCGTGGATACGCGACTGATTCCGGGCGGTGCGGAGCCGCGGACGCATACGGCCCAGGGCATGGCTGGCCTGGATCGCGATGCGGTCCCCAATCACGCCGAGGATACGGGCCAGACGCGTTACCGCGACACCGGCAAGGAAGAATTCAGCGCAATGCGGAAGCCCTGAGCGGGAGGCCGGCAGCCGTCAGGCGAAAACCTGACGCCGCGAAAGTCGGAAGCCGTTGCTCAGCGAAGACGATCCGCCAGCAAGCCGACGCTGAGCGCGTAACTGTGCGCGCAGTTGTAGCCCAGCAGCGCTTCGTAGTTGTCGTACAGAAGAAACGTCCGTTGACCCGCCTCGACAAGCGACGCCGGCTTGCCGCTGCGGGCCAGCGGCGTACCGCTGCGCGTGAGCAGGCCCAGCTTTCGCCATTCGTTGACCGGTCGCGGGTCCGTCATCAGGCGGCGCGCCCGACAGCCGGTGTTTCTGCGAGGAATGGCGAGAATCGCTTTCTGTATGATCGGCGTCACGCGCACTTCGCGTCCCCAGGGCTGGCCTGGGGCCCACCCGTGTTCTTTCAGGAAGAACGCGATCGACGCAAACACGTCCGCCTGCGAGTGCCAGATATCCTTGCGACCGTCATTGTCGAAATCCTGCGCGTATTCCAGATAGCTCGAAGGCATGAATTGCGGCTGGCCGAGGGCGCCCGCCCACGACCCTTTGAGGCGTTCGAGCTCGATGTCGCCGCGATCGACGATGCGGAGCGCGCTGAACAGTTCATCGCGGAACATGGCGCCGCGGCGCGGATCGTAGGCGAGCGTCACGAGCGCCGGGATGGTTGGACGGACGCCGGAGAAACGCCCGAAGTTCGACTCGAGCCCCCACACCGCGACGAGCACGCTCGACGACACCCCGTACTGCTTCTCAATGCGCTGCAGCAGCGAACGGTGCTTCGCGTGCATCTGCCGCGCGAGTCGGACTGTCGGCGCCGTGAGACGCCGTTCGAGGTATTTGTCCAGTTCGAGCGTGAACTCCGCCTGCGTCCGATCACGATCGAGGATTTGTTCCAGCGGCTGAATGTCACCCAGGGCACGATCGACGAGTTGCGCGGAGATGCCGCGATCGATCGCTTCCGCACGAACCGCCGTCAGCCATTCGTCGAAGGGGGGCGGTGTTTCGACCGGCGCCACCGGAGGCGGGGACTGCGCGCGCACGCTCACCGACACCACGAACAGGGCTACAACCAACCATCGTGATGCGGGCATGGGTGATTGTAGCAACCGCGCGACCGATCAGCGGAGCGATATTACTCGGCGCGTAGTGAGATCAGCGGGTCGATGCGTGCCGCACGGCGCGCGGGAACGTACGCCGCAGCGAGCGCCATCAGCAGGAGCAAGCCGACGATTGCGACGAAGGTGACTGGATCGGTGGCTGCTACCCCAAACAGCAGGCTCTCCATGAAACGCGTCATCACCAGCGCGCCGGCGAGACCGGCCGCGATGCCGAGCGCGGCCAGCAGCATGCCGCCGCGCACGACCATCGCCGCAACGCGTTCCGGTGTCGCCCCGAGCGCCATGCGGATGCCGATCTCACGGCTGCCCTGACTGACCAGATAGGCGATGACGCCGTAGGTGCCGATCGCGGCGAGGCCGAAGGCGAGCGCGCCGAAGAGCGACATCAGGGTGACCGCGAAGCGCCGCGGCGCCAGCGACTCGTCGAGCCGCGCCTGCATCGGCTTGACGTTGTAGATCGGAAGATCCGGATCAAGTGCCCTGATCACCTGCCGCGCGGCAGGGGCGAGACGGGCGGGATCCGATGTCGCCGAGCGCATGACGACGTTCAGCGCGCGCGAGGGCCGCTGTTTGTGCCAGTGATACATCGCGATCCGCGGCTCGTCACCGTCGAGCGTGTATTGCCGCACGCGCCCGCTGACGCCGATGACCGTCATCCACGGTGTGTCGGGACGAACATCGAATCCCCCGGTGCGGATCCGCTTGCCGATCGGGTCCTGTCCGGGCCACAACTGCGCGGCCATCCGTTCGTCCACGACCACGACGGGCGGCGTCTCACGCGTGTCCTCATCGGTGAAGAAGCGGCCGCGCACCAGCGGGATCTCCATAGCGGCGAAGTAGTCCCCGGCAACGGTTCGCTGATCGACGTTGATGAACTTTTCCTCCGGCGTGACCGGTCGCCCTTCCACGGTGATCGGCCCCCACGCGAACATCTGGCTGAGCGGAAGCGCGGTCACTCCGCCGGCCGCCGTCACCCCCGGCACCTCGCGCAGCTTGTCCCAGAGCTGCCGGTACGTCTCGTAGACGCGGCCGGCATCCGTGTACTTGCGCCCGCTCATCGTCAACTCGAGAGTGAGCACGCGCGCCGCATCGAAGCCCGGCGAGACCTGCTGCACGCGTGCGAAGCTTCGTACGAGCAGACCGGCAGCGATGAGCACGAGCACGCACAGCGCGAGCTCCGCAACGACGAAGAGCCGACGCATGCCGCCGCCGCGTCCCCAGACACTCTGCGTGCTGCTCGATCGGCCGCCATCCTTCAGCGATGAGTGAAGGTCACCGCCTCCGAGCCGGATCGACGGCATGAGCCCGAACAGAACCCCCGACGCCACCGAGACGAGCAACGTGAAAAGGAGCACCAGGCCGTCGATCTGGATCTCGTGCAGCCGCGGCACACTTCGCGTGCCGAGCACGCGGATCGCATCGAGGCTGACGCTGGCGAGCAGCAGCCCCAGGGCGCCGCCCGCGAGCGCGAGCACTACGCTCTCGGTCAGCAGCTGAACGAGAATGCGCCCGCGGCTCGCACCGAGGGCCGCGCGGATGGCGATCTCTTTTTGCCGCGCAGCCGCGCGCGACATGAGGAGGTTGGCCACATTGGCGCACGCGATCAGCAGCACGAAGGCCACCGCGGCGACGAGGATCGTCAGGGGACGCGTGACGCCGCCGATCACCTGCTGCTGCAACGGTACGACGCCGAACGTGAGACCGCCGCTCGGTGGATAGAAGTCAGGATGCTCGGCGCGAAGCCGTGCAGTGAGCGCGTCCATCTCGAACTGCGCCTGCGCGACCGAAGCCCCGGCGGTCAGACGTGCGAGGATGTTGTAG
>DATLLF010000115.1:0-6836 GCA_035537955.1 Vicinamibacterales bacterium
ACGGACGCCTGATCATCTACTTGCAGCAGATCACCGCGTATGTCGACACGAAGGATCGCCAGTCGTCCGGCGGGTCACTCGTGCTGAACGCGGCAATCAGCAACGTTGCCGAGGGGCACGCCAAGTACCGCGAGTCGCTCGAGGCGCGCGAGCAGCGCTACGAAAGCCAGACGAGGGCGATTGCGGCTGCTCAGGAAGAACTGCGCGGCATGATGGGCATCGCGCAGCAGGCGATCACGGCGTTGAAGCGTGCCGTCGCCGAGCTGCAGTTGACCACGCCCGCGGCACCACCCGCGCTCGCAGCCGCGAATACCGCTCGAGCGACCCTCACACCGCCGGCATTCGCTCCTTCACTCGATGCGTACAAATATGTCGGATTCGAGGACCAGTTCCGCGGGTCGCAGGAGGTCATTCGCGCGCGCCAGGCGTCGTACGTGCCGTTCTTCGAGCGCGGCCGATCGCCGGGCGAACGCGGAAGCATTACCGGCGACGTGCTCGACATCGGCTGCGGCCGCGGCGAGTTCATCGATCTGTTGAAGGCGCGCGGCATCCCGGCGCGCGGCATCGACCTGAATCACGAGATGGTGCAGGTCTGCCGTGACCGCGGGCTCACGGTCGTGGAGGCGGATGCAGTCGGTTACCTCGTGACACAACCCGACGCGTCACTCGGCGGCATCTTCGCGGCGCAGGTCGTGGAGCATCTCGAGCCCTCATATCTTCTGCGCCTGCTGGATCTGTCGTTCGAGAAGCTGCAACCCGCCGGCACACTCGTGCTCGAGACGCTGAATCCCGCCTGCTGGACGGCGTTCTTCGAAAGCTACATCCGCGACATTACGCATCGCTGGCCCCTGCATCCAGAGACCCTGAAGTACCTCGTGACCGCCAGCGGGTTTACGCGCGTGACGATCGAGTTCCGCTCGCCGGTGGCGGCGGAGAGCCGGCTGCGGCGGATCACCGTACCCGAGAACGCCGACCTCGCGTTGAAGGATGTGGCCGAGACTCTCAACGCAAACGTCGATGCGCTCAACGCACGGATGTTCACGCACATGGATTACGCCGTCGTGGCGGAGAAATGAACGCCTGGGCGCACCCGCGCCCGGCTCGCAGCGTCCGGGTCGTTCTGTGGATCCTTGCGTCGGCGCTGTTTCTCCTGTTCCTGTCCTCGCTGTTCCGGGCTGAGAACGTCCCCGCCCTTTTATCGGCGGCCATGTTTGGTATCGCGGTGGTGGCGGCGTGGCGTCCCGACCGGTGTCTTCTCCTCGTCGCCGGGATCGTGCCGATCGCGTACTGGATCTGCCGGCGCTGGAACGGCGCTCTTGCCTGGCCCGAGGCGATCGTCGTGGCGTTTCTGGCTGGATACGCGCTGCGCCGCGCGTTGGCGCGGCCCGGCGAATCGCGTCTTCCCGCAGTCGCAATACACTCGCTCATCGCCGTGGTGGTCGCGTCGCTGGCCGTCCATTTCCTGTTCCTCAGATCGGCGATCGGCACCGACGCGCTTCGCTCACTCCTGAGGGATGCCGTCGCCGGCGAGTACCTCCTTGGCTCGGCAGGCCCGGAACTCGACGCAGCGATGCGTCTCATCGAAGGCCTGCTGCTGTGGCACGCGGCTTTCACGACCGCCGCCGCCCGCACATCGTTCGCACCGCTCCTGATCCGCACGCTCGTGATCGGCGCCACTGCAGCCGGGGCACTCAACCTGTGGCGCCTCTGGCTGGCCGCGTGGCAGTTCGATGCTCCAGTTCTCGTGTTTCTCGGCTACCTGCGAACAGTTCGCTACAACGCGCACTACACTGACCTGAACGCCGCAGGCTCGTATTTCATGATGACGCTCCTGCCCGCACTGGCGCTGGCATGGGGACGCCGATGGTGGCAGTGGATTCTCTCCGTCGTCTGCATCGCGCTATCGCTGATGCTCTCAGGATCGCGTACTGCAATCGTGACAGGGGTCCTGGCGATCGGGCTGCTGCTGTATCGTCGGCGAAGAGAACGGCGTTCAGAGACCGCTCCACGCCGGCCTTTCGCGACGATCCCCGTCGTCATCGCCATCGCGATCGCCTGTGTCGGATTGGCATTCCTGCTCGCAGCACGGAATGCCTCCCCCGCCAGTGGATCGGTCTGGATCCGCGTCGAATTCGCACGAGCCAGCCTCCGCATGCTCGGATCGGCGCCGCTGTTCGGCGTAGGTATCGGTCAATACCCGGGCAGGGCCGGTGCATTCACATCCGCCGCACTGCTGAAGGCCTACCCTCCCGCCGAACACGAGAACGCGCACAACAACTTCCTGCAGGTGCTTTCAGAGCTGGGAGCCGTGGGATTCGCCGCGTTCATCTCGATCCTCGGCGCGACCACGAGGATGGCCTCACGTCACCTCGTCGGTGATTCAGACAACCGATTGCGCTGGGCCGCAACCGCCGGTGCAGCGGCGTTCGTGCTCTCCTGGCTCGGGGGGCATCCGCTCCTGGTCGATGCGCCGGCGTTTTCTTTCTGGATACTGGCCGGCACGATTGCTGGCTGGGGCGAAATCGCAGTGCCCGAGGTGCGCCGCGTGTCCAGCCACGCGATTCCGATGACGATCCTCGCCATCGCCCTGCTCGCCTCGCTGCCGTTCCGCGTGCGTGCCGAATTCAGCCGTGCGGAGCTCGAGCACCAGGGCATAGGGCTGTCGGGATGGGAACAAGCTGACGACGGCGTCCGTCATCGTCTCGCGCGCGCGACGAGTTCTGTCTTCGTCCCAAGTACGGCGGCGGTCGTGATCGTTCCGCTTCGCGCCGTCGACACGAACCAGGAATTGCTCGTGGAGTTGCGGCTCGACAATCGCCTCGCGGACGTCGTGCGCGTGCCTGGCGATCGATGGCTGATGCTGCACTTGCCTCTGCCGCGCGTGCAGCGTGAGGCTCGCTACCTGCGGCTCGATCTGACGGTCCGATCCGCTCTCGCCGACGAGTCCCCGCGGCTGCGGATCGGCAAGGTCACCCCGCGATGACTTCGAGTGTCACCTGTTGGGCGATGGGAAGCCGTGCGAGCGAAGTGCGGCGAGGAGCAGGATCGCGGCGGTCGCGACGATCAATGACATCGCGATCGCCGCGGCAACGTCGCGTGCGATTCGCGGCGACACCGGCGAGGTGGACGGCGCGGCCTTGTCGATCACCTGCACGTTTGCGCTGCGTGAGGCCACCTGCAGTCGCGCCTGCTCGTAGCGCGTAGACGTATCGATGTACGCGCGACGCGCCATGTCTCTCTCCATCTCGAGCCGCTCGATCTCGGCCTCGCTCGAGTAGAGCTCCTGGATTTTGTGGCTGGCGGCGGCGGAGCCACTCGTCGTCTGCGCGACCGCGGCACGCTCTTTCTCGAGGGCTGACAGCTTCGCGCGGCTCTGTGCCAGCTCCTGCTGCAATCCTTCGTAGACCGGATTCACGTAGGGATCCAGGAGGTCCTGCCGAATCGCTGGAGGTGCGCTGGACGGCGCCTTCGGCTCCGCCGCCGGTGTTCGCGGCACCGTCGCTCCCCGCACGTTACGCACAGGCTCGTGCTTCGTCAGTTCCTCTGTGATCTGACGGACGCGCCCACGTTCCGCTTCGATCGCAACCGCCAGTGAGGGCAGCCGGCCTCGCTCGTACAAGAGGGCGCCGACGTCCGCTCGCAGCGAGTCGACGTTCGCCTGTTTCCTGTACGTCGCCAGCTTCCGCTCGACGTCATCGAGCCGGCCGCGCAATTCGTCGACCTGTATTTTGATGGTGTCGCGGGCAGTGACCGTGTCATCGCGGCTCGCGTCTCTTGCCAGGGCGACGGCCTTGTCGGCAAGACGGTTTGCGAACTCCGCCGCGACGGCCGGATCGCTGAACCAGGTGGTGATCTGGATGACATTCGTGTCGGGCACGGCACGAACGCTGAGGTGCACGTTCATGACCTCCGCTGCGGATATGTTGTGCGGCGGTTTCGAGAGTCCCAGTTCGTCGAGCGTCTCGGAGGTCAGGCTCTGACTGCCGACAATCGCCTGGTAATTGCCCATGCTGACGGGCGGGATGGCGTCACCGATTTTTGAGGCGCTGACCATCAATCGGCTGTTGGCCTGATACACGCGCGGGCGATTCCAGTCGACAAGAAGCGCCGCCGCGCCGGCTGCAACGACAACGCCGAGAAGGGCCAGGCGATACCGCCAGAGGACGGCAAGGTACTCCGCCAGACTTACCTCGTGGTCGTACTCAGCGCTCGTCGGCAATACGGTCACTCTTCTTCTATGCTCGTCCATGGCTGTTCCGCTTTCGGCCCGGTGTGTGTGCGCGCGTACGCGTCACCACCTGCTCGTACGCAGCCAACAGGTCGTGAACGACCGGTCCGCTTCTGAACCTGCGAGCACGCTCGAGCCCGCGGTCCCGAAGCTGCCGCCGGGCCACATTGTCCGCCGCCAGCCCCATCATGGCACGCGCAATGTCGTTGACGTTCAACGGATCGAAGTAGTGCGCGGCCTCACCCGCAAACTCACGAACCGCCTCGATGTTCGCCGCAACAACCGGACAGCCGCAGGCCTGGGCTTCGAGAACTGGAATGCCGGCGCCTTCATAAAGCGAGGCGAACACCAGCGCCGACGCGGCCGCGTACAAGGCGGGCAGTTCCTCTCTCGGCAGGCTGGGCAGGAAAAAAACGTCCTTCTCCAGTCCGAGCTCCCGGACGAGAGCTGAAATATCCGGCCCGCCCGGTTGAGCGTCTCCACGTAACACGAGCGGCCAGACCTCGGCACCCTCGCTCTTGAGCCGGGCATACGCGGTCAGGAGGCGCGAGTGGTTCTTGTGGAGGTAGAGATGCGCTACATACAACCAGAACCGCTGCGGTAATGCGTAGCGCCGGCGGCATCGCTCAACGGCTTCGGCAGCGGGTACAGCAAACACCGACTCGAGGATGGGAGAGATCACCTTCATGCGCTCGGCTTCGACGCCGAGTACCTCCTGAAGCCCGCGAGCGGTCGCCTGCGACATCGGCAGGAGCATGGCGGCGCCGTTTGCCGCCTGGCGAAGCTGCCAGCGCAGAAATGCGCGCTTGGCTCTCGACAACTGCCCGTGCGGCACGAACGGCTGAAGATCATAGATGGTGACGACCGCCGGCGCCGCATTGATCAGCCCGCGCGCATTCGCGAACCAGTGCATGCAGTCCAGCCGCTCACGCCAGACGAGCGTCTGCAGCGCGGTGTTCTCGAAGACGACGCGATGAATGCGAATGCGGGACTTGATGGGGATCCGCACGGAGCGAAAGTTCGGACGCGACGGCACCAGCGACGCACTCACATCGGTGACATAGGCGACGTACTCGTTCGCCTCGTCGACTTCTGCCACGGCGGATACGAGATTGCTGATGTAGTTCCATCCTCCGCCGATTTCCGGGACTGCGTGGAGGAGGTTGAGTCCTATTCGCACAGTGTTCCTGGCCGTGCGGGCCGCGGTCTCGCACGAGCGGGTCCATCCTGCTGCCGCGCAGGCATGAACAGCAGCTCGGTATCGCCTTCCACTTCTTCGCAGACGACCGGCTCCGCGTATCCATGTGCGTCGAGCAGCGCAGTACAGGCCTTCTTCAGCGCGTCGGAATGGACGCCCAACAGCAGAATGGGCTGCGCGGATCCGAGCGTCTCGGCGGCGCCCGCGAGCACGCGCTCCTCAGCGCCTTCGACGTCGATCTTCAGCACGTCGGGTGCGAAACCACTTTGCCGAACGATCTCGTCGATGGTGACAGTCGAAACGTACTCGACGTTCGCCGCCGGGCTCGCGTCCGCGATCAGTCGGCCTTCCGCGCAGTCCACGCCAGGGACGAATCGACTGAGGCCGGAGCGGTCCGAGCACGCGGCGGGCACGATGCTGACATTCTCCAGACGATTCACAGCAACGTGCCGGTACAGGTAGGCAATGTTCCGGGGAAACGGTTCGAAGGCGATGACGCGGCCTGCGGGCCCCACGCGTCGTGACGCAAGCACAGTGTAGTACCCGATATTGGCACCCACGTCGAAGACGACCTGCCCGGGTGCGAGCACGCCCAGCAGCGCCTGCGTCTTGGCCGGCTCCATGCGATTCACGTAAACGCTGGCGCCGCCGCCCTGTCCTGCTGCGGCTCGAAGAACGAATCGCGCCCCCCGCAATGGACCCGTGATCACGGGATATGCGAGGGGCGGCAGCATCCGGCCGGTCACCCATCTCACAAACCGATGCAGCGGCTGGAACATGACGCGACGCAGGCTCACGCGTGTGCGACAGGCGCCGGCGGCGCAGGCGAGGCGTCCCGCAGGAATGCGGCGGCCAGGCCAAGCCCGGCAAACAATGGCCAGAGCGACGAGAGGAAGCCGGCTGCGAGAAGGTAAATCGTCGCCGCGGCGATGAACGACCATCGCGCGATGCCCCAGATGCGTGAATCCGTCGCGTCTCGCTGAACGACCCAGTCGAGTGAGCGGCCGGCGGAAAAGACGAATCCAAGCCAGAGAACGAGTGCGACAATGCCGCCGTTGGCAAGCTCGAGCAACAGCCCCATCGTCGGCGGCGAGTTCAGACCCGGCTCCACGTAGAGGCGCGTGTAGGCGCTGACGGGCATGAATGGGCTCGCAGGAATGGAGACGAGCCCGGGTCCCGTTCCGATGAATAGATATGACGGGTACGCGGCCATGAACAGGGCGGCCGACGTGTCGAACACCTCCATCCGGTACACGACTTCTTCGAACGCATTGGTGGCAGCACCATAACGAACCGTCGACCCGACCCGCTCCGAGAACAGGAATCGCAGGGCATTGAGGCGTTGCGATTGAACGGCGGCAACGGCGGCCAGCCCGACGACGGCAACGATCGAAGCGCGCGCGACGTAAC
>DATLLF010000116.1:0-4776 GCA_035537955.1 Vicinamibacterales bacterium
GTGGACTGGAATATCAGCCGCTGCCCGTCAGGCGAGAAGTATGCCTCGGCATTTTCGCCGCCGTGCGTGAGTTGACGGACGTTCCGAAGGTGTTTTTCGCTGGTGGTCGCGGGCGACTGCGGACGCTGGATGCCCGTCGACGCCGCCAACATGGCGCTGCAGGCCGCAAGCAGGATGTGTATGCGCATATCGGTCCGAGGATTCTGCGCAATTATCTACTGCCGGCAGCGATCCCGTCGAGCGTCTGCGTATCGAGTTCGATCGTCCGCGAACGAAAAGAGTATTCATTGACGACGGCACCACGGGGTCGTTGGGTCTTGCGGACCCAACGGACCCAGCGGAGCCGACGGCCCCCAACGAACCTACTTCTTCTTCCTGCCCCCCGAAGCTTTCTTCGAGCCGCCGCGGCTGGTCTTGCTCGAGCCACCACGCGACGTCGTCTTGCGCGAACCGCCGGACGACTTGCGCGAGCGCGATCCCCCGCCCGGAGTCCGTCCGCCGCCACCAGAGGTCCGTCCGCCGCCACCCGACGTCTTCCGCGAGCCCGCGCGACCGCCTGCGGATTTGCGAGATCCGCCGCCACTGCTCGACTTGCGCGAACCGCCGCGCGAGCTGGACGACTTGCGCGAACCACCGCCGGAGGATTTGCGCGATCCACCCCCGGATGACCGTTTGCTGCTGCCGCCCGATCGGCTGTCTCCGCCACCGGCTCCTCGCATGCCGCCTGACTCGCCTTCCATTCCGGCGTCCTCGTCACCAGCGGTCATGTCATCGTTTTCGTCGTCTTCACCAGCGGTCATGTCATCGTTTTCGTCGTCGTCCATACCGACCGTTGTATCGATGTCGTCATCGTCTTCATCAGCCATGGTGCCGTGCACCTCCTTCGTCGAGCCGTTCGCAACTTGCGCGCCAGCGGAACTTCCCGTCCCTCCAGGGCGTAACATACGAAGTCGTTCGTACTTCTCGGAGACACCACGATGATCGACACCTGGATCCACGACGTCCGCTTCGCGCTTCGCTTGCTGGCTCGCAGTCCGCTGTTCACCGCCACCGCTGCGCTGTCGCTGGCGATCGGGATCGGGGCGAATGCGACGATCTTCTCGGTCGGGAGCGCGTTGCTGCTCCGTCCGATGCCCGGACTCGCCAATGCTGATCGGCTCGTAGACATCGGCCGGTCGAGCCCCGGGGCGGAATTCGACACCGTCTCGTACCCGAACTACGCGGACATCCGCGACCGCATGACGACGGTCAGCGGGGTGTTCGCACACCTGATCGAGCCCACGCCAATGAGCCTGGGCGGCAGCGGCGACGCCGAGCGCGTATACGGCGCGCTCGTGAGCGGCAACTATTTCTCGATTCTCGGCACGCTGCCCGCGAGCGGACGACTGCTCAGGCCCGAAGATGATCGCGTCGGCGCAGGCAACCCCGTGACCGTGCTCAGCTATGACCTGTGGACCCGCAGGTTTGCCTCGGACCCGCAGATCGTGGGCCGGACTGTCTCGATCAACGGCTATCCGTTCACCGTCATCGGGATCGCGCCACGAGGTTTTCAGGGGACGACGGTCATCAAGGGGGACTTGTGGGTGCCGCTGTCGACGCTCACGCAGGCCATGCCCGACCATCGCGACACGCTGTTCACGTCCCGTCGCGCGACGTGGCTGTTCATGGGCGGGCGACTGAAGGACGGCGTGAGCGTGGTGCAGGCGACGTCGGAACTCGACGCGATAGGCGCCGCTCTACAGCAGGAGCACTCCGACACGAACGAGCAGATGACGTTCCGCGCGGCGCCCCTGTCGGTGTTTCCCGGGATGACGAAGGTCATGGCCGGATTCATCGCGCTGCTCATGGGAATCGTCACTCTGTTGCTGATGATCGCGTGCGTGAATCTGGCCGGGATGCTGCTCGCCCGAGGAGCCTCGCGGACGCGCGAGATTGCCGTCCGCATCGCGATTGGTGCCGGCCCAGGGCGCGTTGCGCGGCAGCTCCTGACGGAAACGGCGGTGCTCTTCGCCCTCGGCGGCGTCGCCGGGCTCGTACTGTCACGCTGGCTGACCAGCCTGCTGCTGGCGCTCCTGCCGCAGCTGCCGGTCCCGCTCTCGGTCGAAATCACGACCGACTGGCGGGTGGTCCTCTTCACGGCGATGGCGTCACTGGTCGCGGCCGTCCTCTGCGGTCTCGCTCCGGCGATGCAGGCGCGGAAAACGAGCCTCGTCGCGTCGCTGAAATCGGACGCGCTCGACGGCCGCCCCGCTCGTCTTCGGCTGCGCAACGTCTTCGTCGTCGGCCAGGTGACCATGTCGATCGTGCTCGTGGTTGCGGCGGGATTGTTCATGCGCGCGCTCGAGCGCGCAGCGAGCACACCGACAGGATTCGATCAGCGCAACGTTGAAGTCGTGTCGTTCGACCTTGCGCTCGGGCGGCTGACCGCCGACACCGGCCGCCAGTTCGCGCGCGAGCTGGTCGAGCGAACGACCGCGCTGCCGGGGGTCGCGAGCGTGACACTGGCCGCGGATCTGCCTCTCGACGGCGGTCGAATGGGATTTGGTTCGGTGCGCCTCCCAGGCACCGCCGGCCGAGAGCAGGACCCAGCCATCTCGGCGGACTGGAACATCGTCGCGCCAGGCTTTTTCCGCACGCTCGGCATTCGACTGGTGCGTGGCCGTGACTTCGCGCCGCAGGACTCGCGCGGTGCGCCGCTCGTCGCGATCGTCAACGAGGCGTTCGCCCGCGCCGCATGGCCGGGTCAGGATCCCGTGGGACGTGAGGTCGAGACGGACACCGGCGACGGTCTCTACCCGACGACGGTGATCGGCGTTGCCGGCGATGCGCGCTTCATGTCGGTTGCGCAGGCGGCAGAGCCCTATATCTACGTGCCGCTCGCGCAGCTATACCAGGGGCGGATACACCTCGTCGTGAAAACGCATGGGCGCAGCGTGCTTGCGGAGGTTCGATCGCTGGTGCGCACAATGAATCCGAACCTGCCGGTGACCGAGGCGCTGCCGCTGTCTGACATCACCGCGCTGGGCACGATCCCGCAGCGCATTGCAGCGGCGATCGCGGGAACGCTGGGCGTCGTCGGGCTGCTGCTCGCCGCGATGGGCATCTACGGCGTAACGTCCTATGCCGTGAGCCGCCGCACGCGTGAGATCGGGATCCGTATGGCGCTCGGCGCCGAATCGGGCGATGTGCTGCGGCTGCTGTTGAAGCAGGGCGCCATCCTCGCCGGGGCCGGCGTCGCGCTCGGTCTCGTCATCGCCGCCGCGGGTTCGCAGCTCGTACAGAGCCTGCTCTATGGAATCAACGGCCTCGATCCGATCACGTTTCTCATCGCCGGACTGTTGTTCGTCTCCGTCGCGCTCATTGCCACGTACCTCCCTGCCCGCCGGGCGCTCGCCGTGGATCCTATGAGTGCTCTCAGGAACGAGTAGAGATCACGACAACTCCAAACTACAAAAAGAACGAAACCATTAGGTCATTGTTGTAGTTTGGAGTTTGTAGTTTGGAGTTGACGTTTCTCTATACTGAAGCGTGATCCGGGTATTGATGGCGGCGGCGCTGCTCTGCTGCGCCGCGTGCCAGGCTCCGCAACAGGGTGAGTCGCCGGGCAGCGGCGCGCGCGTCCGAAGCATCCTCCTCATCACCATCGACACCCTGCGCGCGGATCGCCTGGGTGCCTATGGTGATACGACGGCACGCACGCCGGTGATGGACGGCCTGGCGGCCCGCGGCGTGCGATTCGCCAATGCGTTTGCTGCCGCGCCGATTACGCTCACCTCACACGCCACGATCCTCACCGGTCGCTATCCGCCGGGGCACGGCGCACGACACAACGGGATGCGAATGGACCTGGCCGTCCCCACGCTTGCCGACGCACTGGCACAGCGTGGCCTGACGACGGCGGCATTCGTCGCCGCCTTTCCGCTCGATCGCCGCTTCGGCCTCATCAAAGGATTCCAGACCTACGGGGATCAACTGCCGCGGGGCGACGACGGCCGGCCGGCGAACGAACGTCCAGGGCAGATGGTCGTGGACGACGCGCTCGACTGGCTCCAGCAGCACCGAGCGGATCGCTTTTTTCTCTGGGTTCACCTCTTCGAGCCGCATGCGCCCTACGGGGACGCGCGAACAGGACGGCCGCTGCAGGCGCGGTATGCGGACGACGTCGCGGAAGCGGACCGGCAGGTCGGCCGCCTGCTGGAGGGCCTTGGTGAGGCCGCCCCGACGACCGTAGTCGTCCTCACCGCGGATCATGGTGAGGCGTTCGGCGAGCACGGCGAGATGGCTCACAGCATCTTTGTCTATGACACCACACTGCGGGTGCCGCTGTTGATCGCGGGCCCCGGCCTCGATGCGCGTACGGTCGACGCTCCTGTGAGCCTCGTCGATCTCGCCCCCACGATCACGAAACAGCTCGGCGCGGGCGCGTTCGACGCGGACGGCATCGATCTCTCGCCCGTTCTCGCCGGCGCGGCGCCGCCGAACCGCGCCCTGTACGCGGAGTCGTTCGCGCCATCGCTCGGTTACACCGGTTCGATTCCAGGAGGACATATCCGTGCCGCAGATTTGCGAGCGGGTTGCGCGGTTCTGCGGCGAGGATCAGCTCGAGCACGCGTTCGAGCGCCGCGCCCTGCAGCACACCTGACGTGACCTGCGCAATATACGCGGCCATCTCGCGACGATCCTTCGGGTCCGGACGCGCGCTGCCTGCCGGCGCCCCTGATACATAACCGAGCGCCTGCAACCGCGCGGCAGTTTCAGGATCCGTCTTCCGTTCCG
>DATLLF010000117.1:0-2645 GCA_035537955.1 Vicinamibacterales bacterium
TCAGTGAAAACTACTTCACCGTGCTGGGGGTCGCCGCGAAGATCGGCCGCGTGTTCGCGGTCGCAGACCGGGCCGGCAGCCTGCCGATCGCGATCGTCAACGAAGCATTCGTCAACGAAGCGTGGTCCGGTCAGGATCCGATCGGCAAACGTGTGCGCCTCGTCGAAACGGCCCGGGACACGCCTCCCGTGCCCGGGCCCTGGCTCACCGTCGTCGGCGTCGTCAGCAACATCCTCCAGGACGATGAGAGCTTCGAGCTGTCGCCCGTGATCTACCTGCCATACCGCCAGCAACCGACCGGGGTCGAGATCATCATGCGCACGCAGGGCCCCCCGGCGCTGGCGACCGAAGCGATCCGCCGGGAGGTCCAGGCGCTGGACGACGGCCTCGCCGTGCGCGGGCAGCGCACGCTCGAAGAGTCCCTGTGGCTGCGCAACTGGAGGTACCGCGTGTTCGGCTCGACGTTCGGCGTGTTTGCCGCCATCGCGCTGGTGCTGGCGTCGGTCGGAATCTACGCGGTCATCGCACACTCGGTGACCGAGAGAACACGCGAGATCGGGGTCCGCATGGCGCTCGGTGCGACGTCGCGCCGCATTCTTGGGTTGGTCGTCCGCCAGGGGATGACGCAGCTGACGATTGGATTTCTCGTCGGCCTGCCGGCGGCGATCGGCGCCACACGAGGCATCAGGGCGATGCTGGTCGGCGTGACGGCCGCCGATCCGGCGACGTTCGCCGCAGTGGCGCTCGTGCTGGTGTGCGCCGGCGGGCTCGGCTGCGCGATCCCCGCCCGGCGGGCCGCGCGCGTCGATCCGATCATCGCCCTGCGGAGGAATTGATGCGTAAATTGCCTGTCCCCGAATTTACCCAGTCGATGTTGCAGAGCGGCGCGCGAGAATGGCGGCTGTCGAAGATCAGCGCGCTTTCGGATTGGACTCCTCTGGTTGATCACGGCGCTCGGGCACGAACGTGACGCCGGCGCGATCGCGCGCACGCACGTTTCTATCTCGAGCGTCTTCCTGCAGGTGCTGCTGGACCCGGAACGGCGTTTCGCCGCGCCTGCGCGCGATGCGTTGGTAGGTGCCGTCCGGCATGAGCCGTCTCGCCTTCGTGTTGTCACGGAACATCGCTCGCAGCGCGTAGAGCACACGCCCCCGTAGATCCGCATCCTCGACAGGGAACATGAGTTCGATTCGTTTGTCGAGATTGCGGGTCATCCAGTCGGCGCTCGCCAGAAAGACCTGTTCGTTTCCGCCGTTCAGGAAGTAGTAAATGCGCGAGTGTTCGAGAAACCGATCGACGATCGAGATCACCTCGATATTGGCGCTGACATCGCGCACGCCGGGTCGCAGCGCGCAGATGCCCCGCACGTTCAGGCGGATGGCGACACCGGCACGCGAGGCCGCATACAACGCCTCGATGATCTCCTGATCGATGAGCGAATTCATCTTGGCGATGATCTCCGCCGGCTGGCCGGACTCAGCCCGGCGCCGCTCGCGCTCGATCAAGCGGACGAACCGCCGCCGCAGGTCGGTCGGTGCCATCACCAGCTTCTTCAGCCTGGGCGGATCGGAGTAGCCGGTCAACGCGCTGAAGAATGCGCTGGCGTCCTCGCCGAACGCCGGTGAGGAGGTCATCAGCCCGAGATCGGTGTAGATCCGCGCGGTTCGTTCGTTGTAGTTGCCGGTCGCGAGATGGACGTATCGCCGCAGCCCCTGCGCGGTGCGTCGCACGATGAGGCAGATCTTGGCGTGTGTCTTGTAGCCGCGCACGCCGTATATCACGTGCGCACCGGCCTCTTCGAGCGCGCGCGCCCACCGGATATTTCGCTCTTCATCGAAGCGCGCGGTCAGTTCGACGAGCACCGTCACCTGCTTGTTGCGTTCGGCGGCGCGCTGCAGACTCGCGATGACCGGTGAACCGACGCTGGTGCGATACAGGGTCTGCTTGATGGCGAGAACGTCCGGATCGTCAGCTGCCTGCGCGATGAGCGCGACGACGGGGTCGTAAGCCTCATAGGGGTGGTGCAGCACGACGTCGCGCGACTCGAGAACGGAGAACAGGTCGGCCTGTTGTTCGTCCGCCAGCAGGTTCACCTGCTGAAGCGGCGGATATCGCAGCTGATCGAAGCCGGGCAGATCGGCGAGGCCAGTCAACACGCGCAAATCGAGCGGGCCGGGCACCGTATAGACGTCGGCGGGGTCGAGATCGAGCTGTTCGCGCAGCAGTGCGATCAGCTCTTCCGATGCCGCTGCTTCGACTTCAAGCCGGGCGACGTCGCTCCGACGCCGGCGTTTCAGCTCGCGCTCGACCAGTTCGAGATGCGTGCGTCCGCCCTCGTCGTCGAGCTCCAGCTCCGCGTCGCGCGCCAGCCGGATCACGGTCGCTTCCTGAACGTTCTGTCCCGGAAACAACTGCGAGAGGTGGGCCTTGATGACGTCCTCGAGCAAGACGAACGTGGCGGGGCCCGCGACTGGTATCGGTATGAGCCGCGAGAATCCCGACGGCACTTGTACGATCGCCAGCCGGGGCAAATGACCACCCCGTTGCGGATCGAGCAAAAGCGCCAGGTTGAGGCAAAGTGACGACAGCAACGGGAACGGCCTCGAGACGTCGATCGCCAGCGGCGTGAGCACGGGGTCCACCGC
>DATLLF010000118.1:0-10411 GCA_035537955.1 Vicinamibacterales bacterium
CGTCTGTTTCTTGAAGATTGCCCCGCCCGGATGCGAGCCATGCGGCGCGCGATCGCCGCCGGCGACGGCGAGGCGCTTCGCGAGCCGGCGCACGCGCTGCAGGGGGCTGCGACAAATTTCGCAGCCGCTCCGGTGGTCGAAGCCGCGCGTCAACTCGAGCTTCAGGGCAAGAACGGGGACCTCTCTCAGTCGCTGGCGACCTACGATGTGCTGACCTGGGAGATGCAGCGCCTACGGCCGGCGCTCCGCCGCGCCAGCGTTCGACCACGCACGGCCGCACACCGCCAGCGGCAGAGGAAGCAACGCCATGAGCAACATTCTCATCGTCGAAGATGACCGGTCGACGCGTCAACTCCTGGCGGAAACGCTGAAGACCGCCGGATTCTCTGTCGCGTCGGCGAAGGACGGCGTGGACGCCCTGAAACGCCTGCGCGCCGGCTCCTACGATCTGATGCTCCTCGATGTGTGGATGCCGAAGATGAATGGACTCGACGTGTTGGCGGCGCTGCCCAAGGAAGGGGCGCGCCCCAAAGTCGTCGTGATGACCGCGGACGACACGCCGGAAACGCTGCTCAAAGTGGTTCGCGAACAGGCGTGGCGGTACGTCGCGAAGCCCGTCGAGCCACAGGCGCTCGTCGAGCTCCTGCGCGAGGTGCTCGCCCAGACCGCGGTGGCGCCCGCGATTGAAGTGGTGTCAGCGCGGCCGGACTGGGTCGAGTTGCTGGTACCGTGCGAGCGGGCGGTGGTGGATCGAATCGAGAGCTTCATGACGCACCTCGAAGGCGATCTAGCGGTCGACGTCCGGGAGTCGATAGGCTATGCGTTTCGCGAACTGCTGATGAACGCGATCGAATGGGGCGGAGGGCTCGACCCTTCCCGCACCGTGCGGGTCGCTTACCTCAGGGCAAAACGGATGTTGCTCTATCGCATCGCGGATCCCGGTCCCGGCTTCAACGTGGAGGGGCTGCTGCACGCCGCCATCGGCCAGCCGGAAGACGATCCGACGGCGCACGCGATCGTGCGCGAGGAAAAAGGGATGCGACCGGGTGGATTCGGGATTCTGACCGTGCGTGCGAAAGTCGACGAGCTGCTGTACAACGAAAAGCGCAACGAGGTCGTGTTCGTGAAGTATCTGGACTGACGCGCTACAGCCATATCCGCAGTTCCCCGATGCGCGTCCCGAGGTCAGGAACCTCCTTCAGGAGCTTGAGCAGCTCGCGCTCGACCGCGAACACTTGGCGGACGTTTTCGACAGGTCAGGCGGTGGTCCGTATGCCCAGTGAAGGACCGCCTGCCGCTGGCGCCTCCGACATTCGAGATCGCCGGGTTCGCAGTGCTTCCGAATCGCCGCCACGTGCCGGTGATCGCCCGCCAGCGTCGAATCTGCCGGGCGTCGTCGGCGGTTCTGCGGCCCATGTAGTAGCGGCAATACCACTGCCGGATGCCCCGCACAAGGGCCTGGCCCTGGAGCGCGAGCGCTCACACGTCGCGTGCGACACGGTTATCTACGTGGGAAATGACGAACCCGACGAGGACGTGTTCCAGATCGATCGACCGGGTCAGCTGCTGTCCATCCGAGTGGGACGAAGGCGACACGTCAGGGACAGGCGTTGAATCGCGAAACGCCCGGGACCATCTCAGCGGCTGTGCAGCGAGTGCTCAAGACGACCACCAGGGATAACCTCGATAGCACGCGGGCTGTCCTGAGCCAGTTGGCCCGCGAGCTTGACGGCGGCGGTCGATCTCGAGCCGGTGGTATGAGACGCTGAGCCGTGGATTCTGGTTACTGCAACCGTGCTCGTGAACGGATGGCGCGGATTGACGCGTTGACGTCGGCCCACGCGATCAATCCCTGGAAGGGTCCGGTCCATGGAGACCAGTAGTCCTTATCGTCCTCGCGTCTCACGCGAGACACGGTTGCTGCTGACCGCAGGATTGATGGCCGTCGCCGCATTGTGGCTCCTGGCACGCATCAGATTCCCGGAGCGTCCCGTCACCCCCAATCCAGTCCCGTCGGTCCTGAGTCAGCTCGCCAGTGTTCCGAAGTACGACGACCTCGCTGGAGAGATCGCGCAGCTCCAGGCGCGTCTGCAGCCATCGCTCCTCGCGCTCGACGTGCCGTCAGCCGTCGGCTCTCTGCAGACCTCACCCCGGACGGCGGCCATCAGACTGCGCGACGACCTGGCCGTGACGTTGGTCCCGCCTGAATCGAGCCGGGAACGATGGAACGATGCGCCCATCCTCGCCCGCGACGCGGCTTCGGGCCTCGCAGTCGTCCATGTACCGATTCCTTTATCTTCCTCTCCTCCGGTGCCGTGGACGCCACGCCAACCGCAGCAACCACGCTACTTCGTGGCCAGTGACATCTCACCGGCGGGCGTGTCGCTGCGCCCAGCATTTGTGGGATCGCTCGATCCCATCGATAGCCCGCTGTGGTCGGAACCGCTGTGGGCTGCGCCGGAGCGCACCGATCTGGCCGCTGGATCGTTCCTGTTCACCAATGACGCGGAATTGGCGGGGCTGGTGATTACCTACCGTCGGGGGCTGGCGATCGTACCGGGTGCGACCGTGCTCGCGGAAGCGGAGCGTTTGCTGGCCGCGCCGCCGAGCCCCCCAGGAGCGATTGGCATTGAGGTGCAGGACCTGACGCCACCCGTCGCATCCGTGACCGCCGCGTCCGTGGGTGTGGTCGTGGCTTGGGTTGACCCGGACGGTGCGAGCAGCGGGCAATTGATGGTTGGCGACGTCATCGAAGCGGTTGACGGTCGAGCGCTCGCCACTCGGCAACATTGGGACGTGCGCGTGGCTCGTCTCTCAGTGGGCGAGACACTCAGCCTTCGCGTGCGCCGCCGCGGCGAAATCCGCGAGGTCGCGTTGGTAGCGAACGCCCCCGCGGCGCAGCCCGCGAGTCGGTCGCTTGGTCTCACCTTACGAGCGCGGACGAAGATCGGTGCCGAAGTGGTCCGTATCGAACGGTGGTCCGCAGCGGATCGCGCCGGACTGAACCTCGGAGACATCATCACTCTCGTCGCCGATGTCTCCGCGCCGACCCCAACCCAGGTGATGCGTTCATACACCTCCATGGGTCAGGGTGATCGCGTGATCGTGGCCGTCACTCGGGGCGACACCCACTTTGTGACGACTTTCGAACGATGACTGCGCATCCGACCGGCGATCCGCTCAGCGTTCTTGCGCCGTCTCTCGACGTTCATGGCGATGACGGGCTAGGACCGTCGCCGGGTGAAGATAAGCGGTCACGGCGATGGCGCCGGCTGTTGGTGTGGTCGGCCACGTCGGCTCCGGTGGGGCTCCTCCTCATGGCAGGAATTGCAATAGGCCCCCGGGGCATCAACCTACTGTCTCTCTCGACGCTGACCTTGCTCGATCCGGTGGTGCCCGTTGCACTGGCGGCCTTTGGCGTGCTCGTCGGCCTGAGCGCGAATAATCGTCGAACCGGTGACGCTCGCACGCTCGGGGCCGCCTGTCTCGCTGCGGCCGTAACGGTGCTCGTCGTCTCGGCTGGGTTCGGAGTTGTGGCGCTCGCTGCGATGTCATCGGTCGTCCGGCCGTTCTGGATCCTGATCCTGACCGGGGGCATCTGCGCGGCTACTTCTCTCACGCTGCCGTCCGACGACTCCCTGGAGCCGAGGTCGGCGGCCAGACGTGTCATCGAACTTGGCGTCCTGCTTCCAATCATGGCAGGCGCGCTGATGCTGGCGTGGCTCCGCGCAGGTTCTTTCGCAGGCGCTGGTATCCTTGTCGCACACGCGTGCGGCGTCATCCTGGCTCTGGCTGCCGCTGCATGGTTGCTATTGACGCGGGCCTCTTCTGAAACGGAAGAACGCGTATTTGCCGTGTCGGCATTGCTCCTCGTCGGCGGTGTCGCGGCCGCACTTTCGCTGTCCGCGCTCTTCGGAGGACTGGTCGCTGGCGTGTTCTGGCGATACGCGGCACGACACCCGCGCGAGACGATTCGACGGGATGTGCTGTTTGTGCAGCACCCCCTCGTGGTGCTCGTGCTGCTGGTGGCGGGGGCTCGTGCCGATCTCTCGTCTTCGACGCTCGCACTCGGTGTGGGCTACGTCGTCCTGCGTGTCTCCGGGCAGCTGGCGGCCGGCACTGTCGCAAGACGCATCGTCGGTGTGACGGCGCCCCGGGATCTCGGATTTCACCTCCTGCCGCCAGGCGTGTTCGGTGTGGGATTCGCGCTCAACGCGGTCAGCGTGGTCGGCGCCGACGCGTCGATACTGCTTGCCGCCGTAGTGGTGGGCACGATCGCCGCCGAGCTCGTGGCAGTGCTGTTGCCTCCCCGGAGCGTGGGCGAGTGAGACGCCTGCTGGCGCTCGCGTTGGCGGTCGGCGCCATGGCCTCAGTGCGCGGGGTGACGACAGGGTCCGCCGCGACCGCGCTCGCACTCGGGTTCGCGCTCATGGGCGCCGCGGTCACGGGTGACGCCCTGCGACGGTTCCATCTCCCGCGCGTGACGGGGTATCTCCTGTTCGGAGTCGTCGTCGGGCCGTCGCTTGGCAATCTGATCACCGAATCGATGAGTGCGCAACTTCAGGTGGTCACGGGAATCGCCACGACGTTGATCGCACTGATCGCTGGTCTGACGTTGAGCATGGAACGTCTCGGATCCCGATTGGCGGCGATCGTGCGTATGACGGCCGCGACGCTGGCCGTGGCCATGGTCGGTCTCTCGGCGGTGGCATGGATGGTATGGCCGTGGCTGCCGATTGCGCCCGATGCCGTCGGATTGCAACGACTCACCATGCTCGCGTTGGTAGTAGTGATTGTCGTCTCCTTCTCACCCACGATGACCGCGGCGGTGGTCGCCGATTCGGGAGCACGTGGGCGACTCAGCGACACGGTACTGGCCGTCGTTGTGCTCGCCGACCTCGCCATCCTGGTGCTGTTCTCCGTGTCGATGCTGCTGGCGCGTGTCGTGTTCGACACGGGAGAAGGCGGGGGCACGGAGATTCTTGCCCGACTCGCGTGGGAAATCGGTGGCGCCGTCGCCTTTGGTGTGCTCATCGGCGTGTTGTTCGCACTGTACCTGCGCTACATCGGCCGTGACATCGCGCTGGTTCTGCTGGCGGTGTGCGCCGTGCTGAGTCAGGTGGGCACCACGCAACAGCTCCAACCGCTGCTGGCCGCCCTCGCCGCCGGCGTGGTCATTGAGAACTTGGCGGTCGCGCAGGGGGACACGCTGCGGGCCGCCGTACGCCGTGGCGCGCCGCCGGTGCTGGTGGTCTTCTTCGTGGCGATCGGTGCCTCCCTTCGGCTCGACGCGGTGGCGGCCATCGGAATCAGCGCGGTCGCCTTGTCCGCGGTCCGCCTCGGATTCATTAGGCTTGGTGTCGCGGCAGGGGTCAAGTCGTCTGGACTTCCGGAGCCGATCGCAAAGTATGCGTGGACCGGGTTGGTGTCTCAGGCCGGGATTACCCTCGGGTTTGCCTCGGTGGTCGCCACCGAATTCCCGGGATGGGGCAACCAGGTGCAGTTGTTGCTGGTTGCGTCGATTGCGATTCACGAGCTCGCGGGACCGATTCTGTTTCGCCGCGGGTTGGCTCGGGCAGGCGAACTCGACGTGCACCCGGTTCGCCCGCTTATGGTCGTGTCCAACCGCGAGCCGTACCTTCATAGCCGCGATGAGGATGGCCGAATTGCGGTGAAAGCTGCAACAGGTGGTGTTGCGGTGGCGTTGGACGCGCTCATGCGCGAACGCGGCGGTGTGTGGATCGCGCATGGCGCTGGTCCCGCGGACCGGCTCGTCGTGGATGCGGCCGACAAAGTGTTGGTCCCTCCTGAGCACCCGTCGTACGCGCTTCGGCGGTTGTGGCTCGAAGAGCCGACGTTCTCCGCATACTACGGAGGCTTTGCGAACGAGGGTCTGTGGCCACTGTGCCATGTGGTCGACGTGCGTCCGAAGTTTCGGAGCGAGGATTGGGCCGCTTATCGGGAGATCAATGGACGCTTCGCCGCCGCGATTCACGCGGAACTCGGTGCCTCTGACGCGCCCGTGTTCATTCAGGACTATCACTTGGCCCTCGTGGCGCCAGCCTTGCGGGCACTGCGGTCCAACACCCGCACGGCGCTGTTCTGGCACATCCCTTGGCCGTATCCAGATCGCCTCCGAATCTGTCCGTGGCGACGCGAGCTTGTGGCGGGGCTCCTGGCCAACGACTTGATCGCCTTTCAACTGGAGCGAGATCGTCGAAACTTTCTGGTGGCCGCCGAAGAAGAACTGCACGCGGATGTCGAGCTCGAATCGTCGCGGGTTCGCTTCGGTGGACGCTCGTGCACGGTGGTCTCAGTGCCGATCGGTGTGGACTACGACCGCATTCAAACGTTCGCCGCTGACCCAGCGCTCCTGCCGGAACAGCAGCGGCTAAGGGAACTGCTCGACCTCCGGGCGGACATCGTCGGACTCGGCGTCGATCGGCTCGACTATACCAAGGGTATTCCTGAACGCCTCAGCGCGCTCGATGCCCTCATGTCACGGCGACCTGAGCTACGAGGCAAGCTGACATTCGTCCAGATTGGCGTGCCCTCCCGGTCCGATCTCGAAAGCTATTCGGCGATCGAAGCGGAGATCGCGGAACGGATCAGCGCCCTCAATGCGCGCTACGCGGTTGCAGGTGGCTCCCCGGTCGTGACCTACTACACCACGTCTCTCGGGGCGTTCAGTCTGGTGGCGCTCTATCGGCTCGCCCACTTCTGCATCGTCAGCTCCCTGCACGACGGCATGAACCTCGTGGCTAAGGAATTCGTTGCGGCCAGGGACGATGAGCACGGCGTGCTTGTGCTCAGCGCTCTGGCAGGCGCTGCACAGGAGCTTGAGGACGCGCTGATCATTAATCCCTATGATGTCGACGCGTTCGCGGCGGGACTCATGCAAGCCATCGACATGACGGGCGACGAGCAGGTCAGGCGCATGTTAGCCATGCGAAAGGTCGTCGCGGGCCGGAACGTCTTCAACTGGGCATCCGACATCCTTGAGGGTCTCGAGAGTCTCTGGACCAAGCCGCTGCTGTATTCGGTTCGGGGATGGGAAGAGACGTCGGTCTGATGCCGGCAATCAGCGAAACGCACACCGTTCCCATGTCTTGTTTGTCCAACATTGAGCACCTCTCCCTGAACAACCGTCGACAGTGGTGGAATGTTCACTCTTTTGAGTTGCGCCGACTCAGTCATCGTGAAACTGTGACAAGCAGCGCGGCAGCGGCTCGCAGCTCGTCCGCATTGATGGTGTGACCCATACGAGGATAGATGCGTTCGTCGACGCTGGCGCCCATGCGTTGGAAGACAGCCGTCGATTCCTGCACGCGCTCAAGCGGTACGTGTGGATCGACGTCACTGGACCCGATGAAGACTGGCGTGTCCGCGAAGTCTCCAGCGTATTCCCGCGGTGTTCCGGGAGGTCCGATCAGCCCGCCGGTAAACGCCACGACGGCCGCGTAGCGGCACGCATGTCGTGCCGCGAACTCCAGCGTGAGGCACGCGCCCTGTGAAAAGCCCAACACCACAAGCCGTTCCGACGGAATTCCTTGCTGGGCACAATCCTCAACAAGGCCCGCGACCACGCGGAGGGCTGATCCGAGCCACGGCTCGTTCTGCGCGATCGGTGCGAGAAACGAATACGGATACCAGGTCGAACCGGCGGCCTGAGGCGCCACATAGGCGATGTCAGTGGCGCTGAACTGATGCGCCAGGCCCAGGATGTCATCAGCCGATGCCCCGCGGCCATGCAACAGAATCGCGACGAGTTGCGCGTCCTTCGGCGAAGGTCCTGAGCGCCGCATGGGTTGGCCGGCGTGAGGCTCGCTAACGGGTGGCATGATTCATCACTCCATCAATCGATCGGTTTCAGGTTTGCGACGATCTGTTGACGATTCGGCTCGAGGAACGGTGGTAGCACGACTGTCTCGCCCAGCTTCGCGGGGTCCTCATCCACCGCGAGGCCCGGACCGTCGGTCGCAATCTCGAACAGGACGCCGTTGGGCTCGCGCACCTACAAACTGCGGAACCAGAAGCGGTCCACCTTGCCGCTGTTGGGAACGGCGAATTCCTTCAGTCGCTCGGCCCAGGCATCGTAGTTCGCATCGGGCGTACGGCGAAGATGTCGCCGTGAGGGACCTTGGATCATCGAAGCGCTCGACCCACTACTTCAAGGCGGCTTCACCCTGCACGCGCAGACAGGTCCGAACGATGCTGCGCGTGCCACGGCGCTCGCGTGGTACCGGCCAATCGAAAAACGTCAGATCGGTGCCAGGGCTTCCATTCGCATCGGCATAGAACAAGTGGTACGCACTCACGTCGTCCTGGTTGACGCTGCGTTTGACGAGCCGCATCCCGAGCGTCTGCGTGTAGAAGCGGCGATTCTCCTTGATGGCGGCTGATACCGCGGTCAGATGATGAATGCCCGTGAGTTCCATGACCTGCTCCTGGTTCGACCGAACGCGTGCCGAACGTTCGTGGTTGAACCGACTACCGCCGCTGTGCTTCGACAAACGCGGCACATCCTTCCACGAAGGTTCGAACGCGCCCTTGTGTCGGGACCCGCGCGTCAGTATGCTACGGTCGCGCTGTTGCACGTGAGGAGAGTTCGTGCACCTGATATAGGCGGAGCCCACGAATGAACTTGCCCTCGCCAGAACACGCGGCGCACGAGCACCATCGCGCGGTGCCGGACGCTGCCAACAGTAAGTCCCCGGGGCCGCATGGGACGACGGGGCACCCCGGTCACGGTGAGCCTGGCGCGCACGACCGGCATGAAGGGCACAGCGTGGCGATGTTCCGGGATCGGTTCTGGATCACGCTGCTCCTCAGCATCCCGACGCTGGTGTGGAGCGGAATGGTGCAGCACCTGTTCGGCTTTTCGGCGCCGGCCTTCACAGGGTCTTTGTATATCCCCGCGCTCTTCGGCACTGCCGTGTATCTGTACGGCGGCTTGGTGTTCGTGAAGGGTGCAGTCCGGGAACTGCGGGACCGCCTGCCCGGCATGATGACGCTGATCTCGCTCGCGATCACCGTCGCGTTCGTCTTCAGTCTGGCGGTGACGCTTGGGTATCCCGGCGAGGCGTTGTGGTGGGAGCTGGCCTCGCTCGTAACGATCATGCTCCTGGGCCACTGGATCGAGATGCGATCGATCTCGCAGGCGTCCGGCGCCCTGCGCGAGCTGGCGCGGCTGCTGCCCAGCACCGCGCAGCGCATCGTCGGCGAGACCGTCGAAGATGTGCAAATCTCCCTGCTCCGTGAGGGGGACCTGGTCTTGGTGCGACCGGGCGCCAGCGTGCCGGCCGACGGCATCGTGCAGAGTGGCAGGAGCGACATCAATGAGTCGATGATCACGGGCGAATCGGTTCCGGTGGCAAAGCTCGAGGGCGCGACGGTCATCGCCGGCACCGTCAACGGCTCCGGCTCCCTCCGGGTGCAGGTGACCGGCACCGGCGAACGGACCGCGCTCGCCAACATCATGCGGCTGGTGGAACAGGCGCAGGCGTCCCGCTCCCGTGCGCAGGCCCTGGCTGACCGCGCAGCTTTTTTCTTGACGATGGTCGCGGTGGTCACGGGCGCCCTCACGCTTGGCGTCTGGCTCGCGCTCGGAGCAACGGGCGCGTTTGCGGTCGAGCGCCTGGTCTCCGTGCTCGTCATCGCGTGCCCGCACGCGCTTGGCCTCGCCGTGCCGTTGGTGGCGGCGATCTCCACGAGTCTGGGCGCACAGTCGGGACTGCTGGTTCGCGACCGGCGCGGTCTCGAGGAAGCACGCAACCTGACCACCGTGGTGTTCGACAAGACCGGCACGCTGACGCGGGGGGAGTTCCGGGTGGTTGATGTGGCCACGGACGGGAGCCTGACTGGCAACGACGCGTTACGACTTGCGGCGGCGGTCGAACGCGACTCTGAACACACGATCGCCCAGGGGATCGTCAAGAGCGCCGAAGAGCAAACGCTGCGCGTCCCGAAGGCCGAACAATTCGAGGCGATTCCTGGGCACGGGGTTCGGGCCGTCGTTGAGGGCCAGGAGTTGTACATGGGCGGACCCGCAATGCTGAAGCGTCTGGGGCTCACACCGGCGCCTCCCGTTCGGGAAGCGGCGGACCGGGCAGCCGGGCGTGGGCAGGCCTCGGTCTACCTCCTGACGTCGACCGCCGCCGTCGCAGCATTTGCGGTCGCGGACGCCGTGCGGCCGGAGTCCCGTGAGGCCATTCAGCGGCTTCATGCGCAAGGGATCGAAGTCGTGATGCTGACCGGCGATGCGAAGGCGGTGGCCGACGCCGTGGGCGCCGACCTTGGGATTGACACCGTGTTCTCGGAGGTGCTGCCGGGTGACAAGGTCGACACGATCAAGGCGTTGAAGAGTCAGGGCAAACGGGTCGCGATGGTGGGGGATGGCGTGAACGATGCG
>DATLLF010000119.1:0-6273 GCA_035537955.1 Vicinamibacterales bacterium
GCGCGGTGTTGTCGGTGCCGATCAACAGGTAACCGATGATCGCCTCATGGGCGTCGCGCAGCGCCGTGACCGACACCAGCGCGGGGAACCGGCTCCCGTCCTTGCGGATATAGGTTAGCTCGTAGATGTCTTCGATCCCGCGCGAGGCCTTGAACACCAATGCCTCGAAGCCCGGCGTAATCAGGGTTCCGAGCTCGACGCTCAACGCTTTCGCGCGCGCGATCAGTTCCTGCGGATCGGAAATGTCGGCAGGCGTGATCTGATTCATCACTTCGGCGGCCGTATAGCCCAGCATCCGCTCGGCCCAGACGTTGAAGATCTGAATGACCCCGTTCGCGTCGGTGGCGATGCTCGAGAAATTCACGCTGTTGAAAATTGCGGTCTGCAGCGCCCGCGCTTGACGCGACGCCTCTGTGGTCCGGACCTGGTCGCCGACATCCAAACGGCGGACGACGTCGTGGTCGGGAAACGCAGGATCGTAGATTTTCGCGGCCATGTCGCACTGTCCTCAAGTCGCCTCGCTGAGCGCGACGAGGTCCTGTTCAGCGAATGATTCAGGGGCGGGCTGGTTACCGTGGCGCAGCGCGTACGCGCGAGTGAACTCGGCCCCGAATAACAGGATCTGGCAGGAGTAGTAGACCCACAGCAGGAGGATCATCACCGATCCGGTGGCACCGTAGCTGGAGACCACGCTGCTCTGACCGAGATACAGGCCGATGAACTGTTGACCGATCGTGAAGAGCACCGCCGTCACAAACGCACCCGTCGTCACATCGCGCCAGCGAAGATGTACGTCGGGCAGGACGCGATAGAGGAGGGCGAACAGCGCCGTGGTCACGATGAGCGACACCAGCATGGTGACTCCGCTCCACACCAGCGGGATGTTCGGGGAGCGTTCGGAGAGCCACCCGCTCAGCGCAGCGAGCGCGGCCGTCACCGCGAGTGAGACCATCAGCAGAAAACCGATTGCCACCACCAGGCCGAACGAGCGCAGACGATCGATCACGAAGGCCTTGAGATTGACGCCGGGGTTCGGCTTGACCCGCCAGATCGTATTCAGCGCCGCTTGAAGTTCGAGGAATGCTCCGGTGGCAGCGACGACGAAGGCGATGCTACCGCCAACGGTAGCGACTATCCCAGCTCGTCGTTGACTCGCTCCCTCCAGAAGACTTTGCACCGCGTGCGCGCCTTCGCGCCCAACGAGCTGATCCAGTTGGCCAACAATTTCCCCGCGGACGGCCTCGGGGCCGAAGACCATCCCCGCGATCGCGGTGGCGACGAGCAGTACTGGCGCGATCGCAAACAGCGTGTAGTAGGCAAGCGACGCGCCGAGGCGAGGTGCATCGTCATCCCACCAGGCCCTGAGTGCGGTCCCGAATAGTGGCAGGATCAGCGGCGCGCGCATGACATCAGACCTCCGGGTCCTCCGGACCCCTGTCCCCTGGAGTGGCCGCAAGTGTGCGCCACCTGGTCAAACCCGCGCTGTCCAAGTGTGAACAGACCTGGATGGGTTTGCGCAATACGGTACAGGCGTGGGACTCCATGGATGACACGTGGCACACCTTGAAACCGTGGGTGATATTCGCCGGTTGTGTACTTGTCGTCGTCGTCCTCTATTGGGCGCAGGCCGTGCTCGTGCCCATCGCACTCGCCGTGCTGCTCACGTTCGTCCTGACGCCTCCTGTCAGCTGGCTCGAGCGCTGGCTCGGCCGCGTCCCGGCTGTCCTCGCCGCGGTCACGCTGGTGTTCATCGTCCTCGGCCTCGCCGGTTGGGGTCTCGCGCGACAGATGGATCATCTGGCCGACGACCTCCCTACATATCGCGTCAACATCCTCGCGAAGATCGCGGACGTCCGCGGAGCAGGAAAGGGAGGATCGGTCGAGAAGCTTCAAGAGACGATCGAAGGTATCAAAACCGATCTTGAACAATCGAGCGCGCCGACAGGAACGCGCTCCCGGCCCGTTGTGGTCACCTCCGAGCTGGTCACCGGTTTCACGGGTTTCTCGTGGCTTGGTCCGATCGTCGGCCCCCTGAGCACCGCCGGCCTCGTGCTGGCGATGGTGATCTTCATGCTGCTCGAACGCCGGGACCTGCGCGATCGGCTGATTGGCCTGTTTGGCCACGGCCAACTGACAGTCACGACGAAGGCGTTCGATGAGGCGGGAACCCGTGTCAGCCGCCAGCTCCTGATCCAGTCCCTCGTCAATCTGGTCTACGGCATCGCCGCCGGGCTGGGGCTCTATGCCCTCGGCGTGCCGTACCCGTTGGTCTGGGCAACGCTTGGTGCGGCCCTCCGGTTCATCCCGTACATCGGACCCGTGATCGGCGCCGGTGCACCTATCCTGGTCAGTCTTGCCGCCCTCCCGGGCTGGTCGGGTCCCCTCTGGGTGGTGGGCTTGTTCGTCGTGCTCGAGCTGTTCACGAATCTCGTGCTTGAAACCGTCCTCTACGCGGGCGCGGTGGGAGTGTCCCAGGTGGCGCTGCTCGCGTCCTTGGCCTTCTGGACGTGGTTGTGGGGACCGCTCGGCCTGCTCATGGCGACACCGCTGACGGTGTGCCTCGTCGTGCTTGGCAAGCATGTACCGGGTCTCGAGTTCGTCGGGATGCTGATGGTCGACACGCCCGCGCTCGCCCCCGAGTTTGGCTACTATCAGCGCTTGCTGGCCCGGGATCAGGGCGAGGCGGCCGACCTCATTGAGCGGCACATCAAAACGGAGGCGCCGCGCACGGTCTACGACGCCTTGCTGCTGCCGGCGCTCAACTATGCGGAGCGCGACCGCCTCGAGCAACGGCTATCGCTGGACGAAGAAACGGCGGTCATCGATGCGACGCGAGAACTGCTGTCCGACGCGGCCGAGTTGATCCGGCGCCTCGAGCCGGAGCCACCACCGCCTGATGATCCGGCACTTCCCGGATTACGGGAACCGCTGCGCGTGCTGGGATTTGCGACCAACGGCGTGGCTGACGAGCTTGCGCTGGAGATGCTCGGGCATTTGCTGGACGATCTGCCAATCGTCGTGGAGGTCGCCAAGGGGCGCATGCTCGCTTCGGAACTCGTGTCGCTGGTACGAGCGCAAGGGGTCTCGGTTATCTGCCTCGCTGATCTACCGCCCAGCCCTCCGTCCAAGACACGCTATCTCGTCAAGAGGCTCCACGCGGCGTTACCGGAGGTGCGAATCCTGGTCGGACGCTGGGGACCGCGGGCGCTGGCGGACGACAGCACACAGCTGCTGCGGGATGCAGGCGCGACTCTCGTGGCCTCATCGCTGACGGAGACCCGGACGTACCTGGGCGGGCTGGTCGAAATTCCGCGTCTCCCGCTTCCGGCAAGCGGCGTCCTGGCGGCCTGACGACGCGAACGGTGCCAAGAGGAAGGTCTTCGGAACGAGCAGTTGTCTGGGGCAGCGCTCGAGGCGCGGCGTTAACAGCACAGCCGGATCGAGCCGCGGTTTTCGAAGTCGGCCTACCTGGACAGCCCATTGCCTTCGGTGTTCAAGGAGCGGCTCTTTGTCCATCTCTCGCGATTCTGCGAGATCCGCTACTGCATCGTTCGGCATGTTGGCTTTCTCATCGGCCAGGGCCGTCCGGCCGGAGACACCGAAGCGGCCCCGAGACAGTCGCGCAGGTGATCGAGATGCTGCGGCGGCCGCTCCCCGAGGGTCCGGCGCTCGCGAGCATTCTCGAGCGCCTCGAGCAAGTGTCGCTCGACGGTCGGTTGCCGGAGCCTCGCACTCAGTGCGAGACCGACCTGTTCGATGCGCTGAACGATCATGTTCTTGTCGCCACGCGCCGCAGCCCGCGCACGCGCCGCCGTTCGCGCCGCTGTTGGCGATGCCACCTTCGAAGTCCTGGTGGCCTATCTCGCCTTCATTCGCACGGCTCACTACTGGACAGAGATGCACCCGGAGCTGACGCCTGAACCGGACATGGACGAGATCCTGCCGGATACGGCGAGCTCGCGGCCTTGCTGCTCGACACGTCCGAAGCCGAGCTCGTCCAAGGGGGTGTGCGGCTTCGCGAGGCCCTCCATCGTCTCAACCGCACCGAGGTGGCGCTGCAGGAGAGCGAATCACGGCACGCCTTTCTTCTCCGGCTTGGCGACGCCTTGAGGGTGCGGATCGATCCGATGACGATTCAAGCCGAGGCCAGCCGGCTGCTCGGCGAGCGGCTGCTCACAGACCGTGCCTACTATGCAGAGACAGACGAAGCGCAAGGATACATCCGGATCAGAACGGCGGCGGCGACCATCGGCGGGTTGAGCGCGGCGGTTTCGAACAGCAGGCTCTGCATCAGCTTTGTCCCAGCGACGGCTCCGGTCGCACCGATCGCCGCTCCGACCCCGGCGAGCCGCAACCCCTAGCCGAAGTCCGCCACGTTCTCGATGTCCGGCAGGATCCACTTCTTTTCGAAGAACGCCCGTCTACGACATCATTCCGTACGACCTGCGCCTTTTCCCAGTCGCTCGACCGCATGATCCAGCCGAGCCCTGGCTCGATCGCGATCGAGCGATGATCGAGTCGCCGGCGGCTTCTGGAGTCCAGCCGCCTCGTACGCCTGGCTGGCGACCTCGTGACGCTCCATCTCAACTCTAACTTGGCGAAGTTCCTCCTGCAGCTCCGCTGATTTCGCGGCCACAGCCCTTCAGGAATGGGGTCGCTCAGACGATCCTCGTAGACGCGATCCAACACGCCGAGTCCCGATCGGTACGAGATCTTACCAACCACCGCTGACAGCGAAATTCTCAGGGAACGATGTTGGACGATAGGGCGATGGCCAGCGGTTCGCTACTAGCGGAGGCTGATGCGAAGCGTGACGCCGGCCGTTCGCGGATCGCCGGCCTGCGCCTCGATGAGCCCGCTGTTGCCGGGCTGCGCGGACATGAGCTCGAAATAGTCCTTGTTGAACAGGTTGCGCGACCAGACCGACAGCGTCCAGCCGTCTGTCACGCGGAAGCCGACCCGAGCGTTGACCAGCGAGTAGCCCGGGATCACCATATAGTTCGAGTAGGTCGAGCTTGACGAGAACGACGAGCGGTAGCTCGTGTCGACCGCCGCGAAGTACTCGCCGGCGCGGCTGAAGAACGAGCCGGGCCCGGCCCACTCTCCGCCGATCGATGCGGCCCACTTCGAGATGCCCGGAAGCGAGGTACCCGAGATGTCCACGAACGGCGGTCCGCCGGTGTCCTCGATGGCGGGCGGCGCGTCGGGAAAGCTGACGTACTTCGCGTCCGTGTACGCCAGCGCGCCGTAAAGATAGAGGTTGCGGCTGACTCTGGCGCTGCTGTCCACTTCGGCGCCCCTGACCCGAACCTTCTCCGCATTCGCCAGATACCCGCGGACGACGCCGACGCTGCCATTGGTCACCTGCGCCTGGTAGTCCTTGATCTCGGTGTCAAAGACCGCCAGGTTTGCGGTGACGTTGTAGCTGGGCGTCGTCTTGATGCCAAACTCGTAGTTGTGGACGTCCTCGGGCTTGACCGTGGCCGTCGACAGAATCGGCCGGCCCAGCGCGTCGGTCGGGAGGCCGTTCAGATTGAGGCCGACGGACTTGAAGCCGGTCGCGAATGTACCGTAGGAGTTGATCTTTTCGGTGAACTTGTAGGCTGCCGTGATCTGCCCTGAGAGGTTGGTGTCGTCGACGTCAGCGGTATAAGCCTGTGGGGCTAGCACTGACAGCTTGAGTGCGAGGAGCGCCGGGTCGGTTGTCTGTAGCCCCCCGTACACCTGCTGGTCGAAGTTGACGTCCTTCGCGTCGTAGTTCAGGCGCAGGCCTGGGAGGACGCGGAACCGATCCGTCACCGACCACTGGACCTGGCCGAACAGCGCGGCGCTCAGGTTGTTGTAGTCGAGGTACTGGTTGAAGCCATAGCCGTCCAGCAGCCCTGGGGTGGACGCCAGCGCGCTCGGTGCCAGGAGAAATCGGTACGCAGCCGACCCCTGCTCCTGTTTGATGACGGGATCCGACTGGATCCGCTGACCGAACACGAACGCACCGGCGAGGAAGTTCACCGTGCGCGACACGTCCCTCGCATAGCGTAATTCCTGCGTCCACTGGCGCTGCTTCGACGTTCCGGCCGAAATCGTCGTGACTGGCAGGCCGATGAAGTCGCGGTCGTTCGACGGATCCCAGTCCCAGTAGCGCCATGCCGTCGTCGACGTCAGCCGGCCCGGACCGAGCTTCCAGTCGATGTTCAGCGCGGCGCCGCCCAGGTCCTGGTTCGAGCGCAGCGGCGAGTCGACGTCGGTCTGCCGATCGAACGCGTTCAGGCTGGG
>DATLLF010000120.1:0-14119 GCA_035537955.1 Vicinamibacterales bacterium
CCGCGTTGATCACCGGCGCGTGAGCCTCTCGAGCGGTCGTACGGATCACCTCTTGCGCGTCGGCGGGCAGTCGTCCAATCACCACCGGCACCGACGGTTTGATGATCCCGGCCTTTTCGGCGGCAATCGAACGGAGCGTGGACCCGAGCTGCGCCTGGTGGTCGAAATCGATCGTCGTGATCGCGCACACAAGCGGCGTAACGACGTTGGTCGCGTCGAGGCGTCCACCGAGACCCACTTCGAGTACGGCGATGTCGACCCTCGCAGACGCGAACAACTGGAAGGCGGCGGCCGTTGCGCACTCGAAGAAGGTCGCGGGTGCTTCCAGCTCACCACGATCGAGTAGCGCATCGACCGCACGCCGCACCGTGTGCACGGCATCCTCGAGCGCCGGCGTTTCGATCTCGCGCCCGTCGATGACGAATCGTTCTTCGATTCGCAGAAGGTGCGGCGAGGTGTAGCGACCGCTGCGGAATCCTCCCGCACGCAGCGCCTCGTCGACCATGGCGGTCACTGATCCCTTGCCGTTCGTACCGGCGATCAGCACGCTCGGAAAACGGTGGTGCGGCCCGCCGAGCGCCGCCATCAGCTTCGCCATGTTCTCGAGACCCAACTTGATCCCGAGGCGTTCGAGGCTGAACAGCCAGGCGATCGAATCTGGCGTCAACTGGCGGGCTCTTCTCCTGCGGCCGCGGTGGCGGGCACGGGGCGCGACGCGATCGCGCGGCCGGTCGGAGGGCGACCGTTGCCACCGAATCGCAGGAAACGTGCAATGACGTCCTTCATCTCGCGCCGGTCCACCACCATGTCGAGCATCCCGCGTTCGAGCAGGAACTCGCTGCGCTGAAATCCTTCCGGAAGCTTCTGCCGGATGGTCTGCTCGATGACGCGCGGACCGGCGAACCCGATGAGCGCCTTCGGTTCGGCGATGTTGACGTCGCCGAGCATCGCGAAACTGGCGGTCACACCGCCGGTCGTCGGATCGGTCAGCACCGAGACGTACGGCAGGCCCGCTCGATCGAGCCGGGCGAGCGCCGCGCTGATCTTGGCCATCTGCATCAGCGAGAGCGCCCCTTCCATCATGCGCGCACCGCCTGAACACGAGATGATGATCACGGGGATGCGCTCGGCGATCGCCCGCTCGATCGCCCGCGTGATCTTTTCCCCGACCACGACTCCCATGCTCCCGCCGATGAACCCGTACTCCATCGCCGCGACAGACGAGCGCATGCCCGCGACCGTGCCGGTCGCGGTGATCACCGCGTCCTGAAGGCCGGTGCCCGCGATACTGGTTTCGAGCCGCTTGCGGTACGGCTTCGTGTCTGTGAACGAGAGCGGGTCGGTGGACGTGAGGCCTCTATCGTGCTCCTGCCACTCCCCGTCGAGGAGCGTTTTCAGCCGCTCGGACGCAGTCAAACGGAAGTGATGCGCGCACTTGGTGCAAACGCTCGAGCTCGCCGCGAGGTCCTTGTTGTAGATGATTTGCGAGCAGGAGGGACACTTGACCCAGAGGCCCTCCGGCACGCGGCTCTTGTCGGCCGGCGGCTGGATCGGCTTCTTGTCTTTTTTGAACCAGGCCATTCTCAGCAGAATACAACGATCCATCGACCGATCGATCGATCGGTCGATCGGCCGATCGGCGCGCTAGCGCCGCGGCACGTAGTAGCGGGTGCCCTTACCCATCGAGCGGACCTGCCGCTCGAGATCCGCGACGGCCTCTTCCCCCCACGAGAGATCGACGGTGGTCGTTTCAACCACGAGCAGCGGCGTGGCGCTGTAATGAAAGAAGAAGTGATTGTAGGCCTCGTTCAACTCCCGCACGTACTCGTCATCGAGGTGAGGGAATTCGGGATCTGCGCGCTCGCGCTCGCGGAGCCGCTTCCGGAGCAGGTCGGTCGGCGTCTGCAGGTAAATCACCAGGTCCGGCACCGCAATGTCCTGCGCGAGCAGTTCGTAGAGCCTCTGATAAATGAACAACTCGTTGTCGTCCAGGTTCAGGTACGCGTAGATCTTGTCGCGCTCGAAGAGGTAATCGCACACGGTGAGCTGGCTGAAGAGATCGCTCTGCCGCAGCTGCGTCTGCTGTCGATGACGGGAGAGTGTGAAGAACAGCTGCGCCTGAAAGCCCGCGCCCGAACGACCGCCGTAGAAATCGGCGAGGAAGGGGTTTTCCGTTTCGTCGAGAACGATGGTCGCGTCGAGGCGTCCGCCCAGCCGGTCCGCGACGAGCGACTTGCCCAGAGCGACCGGCCCTTCGATGGCGATGTAACGGAAGTCCAAGTTGGCCCTTGTTATAGCATTGTCACGTGCGAATCGAGCGGATCGAGCTGCGTCTTCTTCGACTTCCGCTCGTCAGGTTCTTCGAGACGAGCTTCGGCAGGATTCACGATCGTTCCTTCGTTCTCGTCACCGTCGAAGGTGAGGGGCTGCGCGGCGTCGGTGAGTGCGTCGCGGATGCGAATCCGTACTACTCATCGGAGACCACGCGCACCGCCTGGCACATCATCTCGGAGTTCATTGCGCCCCTCGTGCTCGGACGCGACTTCGTCCACCCGCACGAGATCTTCGCCGCGTTGCGCGTGATCCGCGGACACAATATGGCAAAGGCGGCTGTTGAAATGGCCGCGTGGGACCTTTACGCGCGACAGCAGGGAGTGCCGCTCTGCCACGTGCTCGGTGGCCACCCTGACATCATCGACAAGGGCATCGCGTCGGGCGTGTCCATAGGTATCCAGGATTCGCTGGAGCAGCTCGCCGAGCGCGTCCAGATCGAGCTCGCCGTCGGGTACCGGCGGATCAAGATCAAGATCAAGCCCGGCTGGGACATTGAAGCTGTGGAACTCGTGCGAAGCCGTTTCGGTGACGTGCCGCTGATGGTCGACGCCAACGCCGCCTATCGCTTGAGCGACGCCGCGCATCTTGCCGCACTGGATCGATTCGGCCTGATGATGATCGAGCAGCCGCTCGACTATGACGATGTGCTGGACCATGCCGCGCTCCAGGCCAGGATCCGGACGCCAGTGTGCCTCGACGAATCGCTGCATACCGTCAAGATCGCCGCTGAAGCGATTCGCGCCGGTGCGTGCCGGATCATCAACATCAAGCCCGGGCGCGCCGGCGGGCACGGACAGTCGATTGCGATGCACGACCTTGCCGCGGAACATGCCGTTCCGGTGTGGCATGGCGGGATGCTCGAGAGCGGCATCGGCCGCGCTCACAACATCCACCTCTCGACCTTGTCGAACTTCACGCTCCCTGGCGACGTTGCTGCGAGCCGCCGATACTTTGCCCCGGACCTGATCGATCCCGAGATCGAGGTCAGGCCCGATGGAACGATCGCCGTTCCCGCCGGTCCGGGGATTGGCGTCACGCTCGTGGACGATCGCATTGCATCGGCGACCCAGGAGCGCCTCGAGCTGCGCGCCTCCAACTGACAATGATGAAGCACGCGTCACCTGTTCCGTTTCTCGCCTGTATCTGCCTCGTCGCCATCGTGTGCGCGTCCGCTTGCGCAACGGCGCCACCTCCTGTTGCGGCCCCCGTGATCCCGGTCGAGCAGAAGATGACGTGGATCCTCAGGCTCGAGGACCGCCGGATCGTCCGCGAAGACGCGCCGCCGGCTCCCGCGCCCCCTCCGGCAACGCGAGGGCGTAAACCACAGGTCGCGCCGGAGCCACCCGCTGGTCCGGATCTGATCAAGCTTTTGACTGATCCCGAAGCGCGAATCCGGCGTCGCGCGGCCCTTGCGCTCGGCCGCGTCGGTCTGCCGGAGGCTGTTCAACCGCTCGCCGGCGTGCTCGCGTCTGACACCGATCCCGAAGTCCGCCAGATGGCGGCGTTCGCGCTCGGTCTGATCGGCGAACAGACTGCCGCCGCGGCGCTGACGTCCGCGCTTGCCGATACCTCCGTTCTCGTCCGCGGACGCGCGGCAGAGGCTCTCGGTCAAATCGGCGCGAAGGAAGCCGCGGCGGCCGTGGGCCAGCTGGCGGCGGAGCTCGCTAAACATCCCACCGTCACGGCAATGCGCGCCGACGATGAAACCTGGCCCGCGGCGCCGGAGGCAGAAGCGTTCAAGCTCGCGCTGTTCGCGCTGGTGCGGCTGCGCGCGTACGAGCCGCTGGCCGGCGCCGTCCTGTCTGGTGATCGCGCCGTTTCGAACTGGTGGCCCGTCGCCTACGCGCTGCAGCGCGTCAACGATCCGCGCGCCGCACCGGCATTGAAAGGGCTGGCGTCGGCCGGCAGCGGGAAGTACACGGTCGCGTTCGCGGCGCGGGGCCTCGGATCCTCGAAGGACCAGTCCGCCGGCCCGGTGCTGGTTCCGCTGCTCGACCGGAAACAGCCGATCGAAGTGATCGTCTCTGCAGCACGTGCTGTGGGGCAGCTGAACGTGCCGTCGGCGGTCGAGCCGCTGATGGCGCTCGCGGCGGATACGACGGTCCACGCGAACGTGCGGCTCGAGGCGGTGACGGCGCTTGGGACGATAAGGGTCGCGGAGGCGCTGCCGCTGATGCAGGATCTGATGACCGAGGCGTGGCCTGCCATGCGCTCCGCGGCAATGCGCGCTGCCGCGTCCATCGATCCCGACACCTTCCTCATCGTCCTTTCCAGTCTCGAGGCGGACCGCAACTGGACGGTACGCGCCGCGCTCGCGGAGATACTGGGGTCCCTGCCGGGGGACGCTGCGTTGGAGCGTTTGCGCGGCATGCTCAAGGACGAAGACAAGCGCGTCTGGCCGGTCGCGATGGGCGCACTGGTTCGACGCAAAGCGCCAGATGCGTCTACCGTCGCAGTCGAGCGGCTGAAGGATCCGGATTTTGCGGTCCGCAGCGCCGCGGCCGATCTCGTCCGCCAATTGAAGCCGGATGGCGGTGTGGCCGCACTGCGCGATGCGTACAAGACCGGGATGTCCGACGTCGCCTATTCGGCTCGTGCGTCGGCACTCGAAGCGCTCGCCGCATATGGAAGTGCCGAGGCCATCGAGACGCTGAAGGCGGCGTTATCGGATACGGAGTGGGCGGTCCGCGTGAAAGCGGTCCAGTTGCTGGCGGACCTCGACAAGTCCACGGATTACCGCCCGCAGGCCAGGCCGGTATCGGGATCCGCGCCTGCGCCGTACGAGGATCCGACGCTGATGCAGCCGCCGTTTTCGCCGCACGTGTTCATCGAAACCGCGCGGGGCACGATCGAGTTCGAACTGGCGGTGCTGGATGCCCCGCAGACCGCACGCAACTTCATGCAGCTGGCGCGCAAGGGCTTCTTCAACGGCCTCGCGATTCACCGGGTCGTTCCAAATTTCGTCGTGCAGGACGGCGACTCCCGCGGCGACGGAGAAGGCGGCCCCGGCTACACGATTCGCGACGAGTTGAACGAACGACCGTTTCTTCGCGGCACGGTGGGGATGGCGCTCTCCTGGAAGGATACGGGCGGCAGTCAGTTCTTCATCACCCACTCACCGCAGCCGCACCTCGATGCGCGCTACACGGCCTTCGGCCATGTCGTCAACGGCATGGACGTCGTCGACCGGATTCAGCAGGGGGACGTGATCGATCGGATCAGGGTGTGGGATGGGAAGGGGTGGCAATAGCGAAACTTCAAACTCCAAACTTCAAAAACGGCAAGAAGAGAACGCCGAGACCGGGAATCTCCGGCAGCCGTTTCCGGCGTTTCGTAGTTTTTGGAGTTTGCAGTTTGGCGTCTGCACTTGACGCAGTACAAGAAACAAGGGGGCGACAGCCGCCCCCTTGACAAACGGGGAAGGCGTCTTACCGTTTCTTGCCGCCCTTCTTCGCCCCGCCAGCCTTCTTCTTAGCAGTTTTCTTTGCCACGCGTTATCCCCCCCTTCGTCGTGGGTTTGCGATGAGCTCACTCCGCATTGCAGCGCCGCGGCCTTCCGGCTCGCCGGCCTGCGTTTGTCGGCGCTCTCGCCTGGGTGCGACGACTCCGGGTCGTCGCGATGTCACCGAACAAAAAAATGGGGGTGTCTGCTCTCGACACCCCCGGACCGGCAGGCGGCTCTAGCGCTTCTTCCCGCCCTTTTTCGCGCCGCCCTTCTTAGCCGTTTTCTTCGCCATTATTCCTCCTTGGAACTTGGCAGCTCAGCTTGTTACCGGTGACCGAGGGTTACAACAGGTGGGCTGAGCACTCCACCCTCATACAAGATGTAGATTATGGATGAGAAAATTTGACTGTCAAGCACAAAGTGCACGAAAAGTCAAAAATCTCACGACAATTGTGTCGGCGCGAGCAGCGCGGAGCGATAGTCACGTGCGACGTGCGAGGTGCGACGTGCGAGGTGCGACGTGCGGCGTGCGGCGTGCGTGACTCGCGTTATCGAGCGTCCCGCACGCGAAGGCGGGTGAGCGCTCTCGTCGAGGCGGACTTGGTCTCCGCGGCGGCGCCGAAGAGGGTGGACGCGATGCGGTAGTACGAGATCGCCTGATCGCGATGCGCGGCGCGCTCGTGGAGCCGTGCGGCTTCGAGATACGCGTTGCCGAGAATCGGCGGCGGGCAGCGCTTTGCGTGGCGGATCGTCGTCTCGAACTGCGCCAGCGCCGAGGCATCCTCTTTGCGCGCCTGCAGCAGGCGTCCCATGCGATAACGGGTCACCGGATCGTCGCCTTTCAATGAGAGCGCGCGCTCGAGGGATGCCTCGGCGCCGGCGATGTCGTTCTGCTCGAGCCTCCGCAGCCCTTCGAGCGACAGGCGATACGCTTCCGTGTCGCGGACGTTCGGTACGTGCCGCAGCCGGGCGGCGGCGGTCTCGGCGACCTCGTGCACGTCAGGCGACGGCGCCAGCGCCTGCGCCCGCCGGTAGGCCTCGATTGCCTCGGGCCGCGCGCCGAGACGATCCCGCGCCTCGCCAAGCCGGAGATAGGCCAGCGGCAGCGCACCGAAAGGGGCTGTCGGCTTGAGGACGACGATCGCTTCGAGGTGCTCGATGGCCTGGTCGGTCTGGTGCAGCGTATCAAGCAGCCGTGCCATCTCGAGTCGCGCCTGCGCCTCCGCGAGCACGGCGGCGTTCGATCGATGCTCGCGTGCCGCGGCGAGCAGTGTGCGCCACGTGCCGAGGCTGGCGGTGATGTCGTGCAGGTACTCGTCCTGGATGCGTGCGATCTGCGCGGAAAAGAGCGGGTTGCCTGGATATTGCGTGCGCAGCGCTTCCAGCAGATGGATCGCGCGTGCCGTCTCGTCCTCGTACCAGAGGTAGATGACCGAAAGCTGATAATCCGCTTCTCCCTGCAGCAGCCTGCCCCGAGCGCGGGCGCGCAGCATCTGCTCGAGCCCCGTTTCTTTGTCTCCTCCGGGCAGGAGCAGCAGGAAGCGCAGCATGCGCGCCGCGGCGGGCGCGACATCCGCGTAGTACTTGTACAAGCCCATCCCGAAGTAGGCATCGTCGAGCGCAGGATCGAGCTCGATCGCCCGTTCGAGTGCGCCGAGGATCCGCTTGCCATCCCGCGCGGCGGAGAGCTTCTCACCGCGCAGCACCCGCCACTGAACGCGCGTCGCGTATGCCGCTCCCGCGTAGAACCACGCTTCAGCGCTGTCCGGCTCGCGGTCGACCCATGCTTCCGTCGAGGTAATCGCGGCATCGACGGCGGAGGAGAACTCGGGATCGAGCGCGCGGCTCTCGGGGTCGAGCTGCACGCGCCACCAGATCGCGGTAGCGGCGAGTACGTCGCAGGCCTCCTTCGGAGCAGGCCCGCAGGCGCGGCGCAGCTCCGCATCGACCTGGTCGAACCGTGCCTCGAGGATGGAATCGTACGCGCGGACGAGGCCGTCGACTCCGCGCAGTTGCGGCGCCGTCGCTACGCGGGTCGTCGTGACCAGAAGCGTGACGACACCGAGCAGCGCGGCTACACCACTGACGGAACGGATCATGTGACCGATGTGCGCAGCTGCTGCTTGTGCTCGTGGCGCTCGATGGCGAGTGCGATCAGGCGGTCCAGCAGATCGGGATACGGGACTCCGCTGGCCTCCCACATCTTCGAGTACATGCTGATCGTCGTGAAGCCGGGAATCGTGTTGATCTCGTTGACGAACAGCGCCCCATCCTCGCGCGACAGCAGGAAGTCCACGCGCGCCATCCCCGCGCAATCCACCGACTGAAAGGCCTGGATCGCCATGCGGCGCACTTCTTCTGCGGTCGCCGACGGCAACTCGGCGGGGATCATCGTCCGCGAGCCCGCGTCGATATACTTCGCCTCGTAGTCGTAGAACTCGCGCCCAGGAATGACCTCGCCCGGCACCGACGCCTGCGGCGCGTCGTTGCCGAGAACGGCGCACTCGATCTCGCGGGCGTCGGGCACCGCCGCTTCGACGATGATCCGGCGGTCGTAGGTCCGCGCCAGATCGATGGCGGTCGCGAGGCTCGCCTCGTCCTTCGCCTTTGAAATGCCCACGCTCGAGCCGAGGTTCGCCGGCTTCACGAACATCGGATACCCGAGCGCGGCTGAGAGGTCGCGAACGACGTCCTGCCGTGCCGACTCCCACTCGTGCGCGCGGACGATGCTGTAACCGCAGACAGGCAGGCCGTGGCCGGCGAAGACGACCTTCATCAGCCCTTTGTCCATGCCGACCGCTGACGCGAGTACGCCGGCGCCGACGTAGGGAACGTTGGCGAGCTCGAGCAGCCCCTGAATCGTGCCGTCTTCCCCATAGGGACCATGCAGCACGGGGAAGATCACGTCGATGTTCAGGCCGGTGACCAGGGCGCGGCTTCCATCATCCGAGAGTGCGCCGGAAGACCGATCGATCGAGAGGATCGTCTCCGCGCTGGGATGCGCGACGAGATGTACTTCGCGTCCGGGACGCGGCGGCCGCGCTGCTTCGAGACGCGCCTGCTCGATCACTTCTCCCGCCGACATCGTGGCCGGCGGACGTTCGGCGATGCTCCAGCGACCATCCTTCTCGATGCGGATCGGAACGGGCTCGTAACGGTTTCGATCGAGGTTGGCGAATACGGCAGCAGCCGAGGCGAGCGACACTTCGTGTTCACCCGACCGGCCGCCATACAGCACACCGACGCGCAGACGCTTCACGGCATCAGAATACAGGAGACAGAAGACAGAACACAGAGACGTTGTAGCGCGGGCCTCAAGGTCCGCATCACCGGTGTCATGGCCGCAGCCCTTTCAGGCCTGCACGACGGACAGATATCCTGTGAGGAATGGCGGCATTTGCATTCCGTCTTCAGGCGACCGATGGCCCGGCGCGTCGCGGTGAGATTCGCACGCCGCACGGCGTGGTTCAGACGCCCGCCTTCATGCCCGTCGGAACGCGAGGCGCCGTCAAGGCCATCACGCATCGCGATCTCATCGATCTGGATGCGGAGATCATCCTCGGCAACACCTACCACTTGTTCTTGAAACCCGGCGACGATCTCATCGCGAGCAGGGGTGGACTGCACGCCTTTATCGGCTGGCAGCGGCCGATCCTGACCGACAGCGGCGGCTATCAGATATTCAGCCTTGCCCCAATGCGTCGGATCCGCGAAGAAGGTGCGGAGTTCCGCTCACATCTCGATGGATCGCTGCACATGCTCACGCCCGAGAAGGCGACCGACATTCAGGCGCAGCTCGGCTCCGACGTGGCGATGGTGCTGGACGAATGCGTCGCCTCGACCGACGCTCGTGACGGCGCGGGTGAGGCGATGCGTCGTTCGGCGCGCTGGGCGCGGCGCGCGCGCACGCGGCTTCTGCAGCTGCAGGAAGGCGGATCGCTCGGCGCGACGGTTAGGAATCCTGGCCAGGCGCAGTTCGGCATCGTGCAGGGAGGCATCTATCCCGATCTGCGGACGGAGAGCGTGCAGCTGACGCGGGAGATCGCCTTCGACGGGTACGCGATCGGCGGGTTGAGCGTGGGTGAGCCGCCCGCCGTCATGTACGACGTCGTGGCTCACACGGCGCCGCTGTTACCGGAGGACCAGCCGCGTTATCTGATGGGCACGGGCATGCCCGACGACCTGATCGAGTGCGTGGCGCGCGGGATCGATATGTTCGACTGCGTGCTGCCCACGAGAAACGCGCGGAACGGGCAGCTGTTCACCTCGCGCGGACCGCTGGTCATCAAGAACGCGCGCTACGCGGATGACGCCGACCCGCCGGATCCGGGCTGCGGCTGCTACACGTGCCGAACCTTCTCGAGAGCGTACCTGCGTCATTTATATATAGCGGGTGAAATGACGGCAGCTACGCTGAGTACGATCCACAACCTCTACTTTTACCTTGACACGATGCGAAGGATCAGGGAGGCTATCGTGTTCGGCTCGTTTGAAAAACTCCGCCAGGAGTTCCATCAAACCTTCTCCCGCCGACCCCAACTATAACGAGAATGTATTTCGTGATCGACCGGCTCGTACTCGCGATGGCTCCGCCCGGGCAATCGCAGGCGTGGACATCGTTTCTGCCCTTCGCGCTCATCCTCATCATTTTTTATTTCCTGATTCTCTTGCCGATGAAGCGCCGGCAGACGAAAATTCAAGAGTTCCAGGACAGCCTGAAGGTCGGCGACAAGGTCGTCACGACCGGCGGGATTTACGGAAAGATCACCCGCGTCACCGACAAGACGCTCCAGGTCGAGATCGCAGACCGGGTCCGCATCGAGGTGGCCCGCGCCGCGATCGCCGGATACCAGGGGCAGGAGCCGGTGGTGCAGGACTCGGGTAGCTCGTCATCATGATCAAGAACATTCGCTGGAAGATCGTCACCATCCTCTCCGTTTTTGTCATCTTCACCGGCCTGGGCGTTTATCCGATACTCGCGCAGCGCTACGGGCTGCCGGCGCCCGCGTGGCTCAAGTCGAAGCAGTTGCGCCTCGGCCTGGACCTGAAGGGTGGGGTGCACCTCGTGATGCGCGTCCAGACCGGCGACGCGATCCGCATCTTCACGACGACGACGAGCGAGCAGTTGCGCGAGTCGCTGCGCACGGCCGGCGTGAACTTCGCGTCGATCGTCCCTGCATCGGAGAACTCGTTCAAAATCGAAGGCGTCGCGCCAGACAGGGACGCAGAATTCCGCCGCATTGCCGATGAGCAGGTGGCGCAGAACTACGATCGAAGCTCCGCCACCGGCGGCACCTATACGTTCACGATGAAACCGAACGTCGAGGCCGACATGCGCGAGCAGGCGGTCGTCCAGGCGCTGGAGACGATCGACCGGCGCGTGAACAGCCTGGGAGTGTCCGAGCCGAACATCTCCCGCTACGGACAGTCGAACGACCAGATCATGGTCCAGTTGCCCGGCATCTCAGACGTGGAGCGTGCGAAAGAGATCATTGGCAAGACCGCTCTTCTCGAGCTGAAGCTCGTCGAGACCGGGCCGGCACCCTCACGCGAGGCGCTGCTGCAGGCGCATGGCGGCAATCTTCCCGAGGAGCTCGAAGTCGTATCCGGTGCCGGCGGCGGGGGCGACACCAGCACGCAGTACTACCTGGTGCGCAAGGTTGCCGCGGTCACCGGTGCGGATCTGCGCGGCGCCTCGCCGACGATCGACGAGAACAATCGTCCGGCGGTCCGCTTCCTGCTCACCGGCGACGGTGCGCGCAAGTTCGGAAAGGTCACCGGCGAGAACATCGGCCGTTCGCTGGCGATCATCCTCGACGGCCGGGTGCAATCGGCGCCGCGCATCGAGGGACGCATCACCGACGAGGGGCGCATCACCGGCAGCTTCACGCGTGACGAGGTGAATGATCTCTCGCTGGTGCTTCGCTCGGGTGCTTTGCCCGCCGCGATGACCTACCTGCACCAGGAGGTGATCGGCCCCAGTCTCGCCGCCGAATCGGTCCGCTCGGGCGTGCTGGCCTCGCTCGCAGGTCTCTTCCTCGTCATCCTGTTCATGCTCGCGTATTACAGGCTGTCAGGTATCAATGCGATCGTCGCGATGGTCTGCAACCTCGTCATCCTGCTCGGACTCATGTCCTATCTCGGAGCGGCCATGACTCTGCCCGGCATCGCCGGGTTCATCCTGACGATGGGCATGGGGGTAGATTCGAACGTGCTCATCTTCGAACGCATCAAGGAAGAATTGGCGGCGCAGAGAGGGGCGCGGGCGGCGGTGAACGCGAGTTTCTCGCGAGTGTTCCTCACGCTCCTCGATACGCACGTGACATCGCTGATCGCCGCGGGCTTTCTGTTCCAGTTCGGCACCGGTCCCATCCGCGGTTTCGCGACCACGCTCACGATCGGGCTGCTTACCAATCTGTTCACTTCTATCTTTGTTTCCAAGACGCTGTTCGAGATCGCGCTGAATCGCCGGTCCGCCACGTCGAAGACCATCAGTATCTAAGGCCGTCATGCAGATCTTTTCCACTCCCAATTTCGATTTCGTCCGCTGGCGCTGGTACGCGCTGGCACTCTCGGCGGCCGTCATTCTGGCCGGCGCCTTCTTGATTGGAACGAGAGGCCTGCAGAAAGGCGTCGATTTCGAAGGTGGCACGGTCGTCATCCTCCACTTCGATCAGCAGCCCGATTCGAATGCCATTACCGGAGCGCTCGGCGGCGACGCGACCGTGCAGCATTATGGTCAGCCGGCCGACAACAACGTGATGATCCGGGTGAAACGCGTCGGCGAGGAGACCGGTACGGACCTGAGCCGGGAAGTGGGGCGGATCGTCACCACGCTCAAGGCGGCCAACGTCGGCACCTTCAGTGAGAAGCCCGTCGGTACCACGATCGTCGGTCCTGTGGTCGGCGAGCAGTTGCGCAGGCAGGGGATCATGGCCACGGTCCTCGCCATGGCCGGCATCCTCGCCTACATCGCTCTCCGCTTCCAGTTCTCGTTTGCCGTCGGCGCCGTGGTGGCGACACTGCACGACCTGCTCGTCTGCCTCGCGTTTCTCGCCTTCTTCAAATACGACATCACGCTGAACGTCGTGGCCGGCCTGCTGACGATCACCGGCTATTCGGTGAACGACACCATCGTGATCTTCGACCGGGTGCGCGAGAACATGCGCAGCATGCGGCGCGATAATCTCACGCACATTGTCAACACCGCGGTGAACCAGACGCTGTCGCGGACGGTCATCACGGCGGGAACCACGCTGCTCAGCGTCCTCGCGCTCTATCTGTTCGGCGGCGAGGTGCTCGAGGGCTTCGCCTTCACCATGCTCGTGGGGATCATCAGCGGCACGTATTCGACCGTCTTCATCGCCTCGGCGATCGCGATCATTCTGCAGGGGCGGAAGCCACTGAAGGGGCAGCCCGCGGCGGCGGCGGCGACGTCGACGCGCCCCAGCAAAAGACGGGCATCGTAGCGGCGCCGGTTCGTAACGCGTGAGTTTCGCTGCTGCCGTCCTTCTCGGGGCCATTCAAGGGCTCACCGAGTTCCTGCCCGTCTCGAGTTCGGCGCACCTGATCCTTGCGCGCGCGTTCTTCGGCTGGGAGCTGGAGCCTCAGTTTGGGCTCGCCTTCGACGTGGCGCTCCACGTCGGCACGCTCTGCGCGATCCTGCTCTACTTCCGCGCCGAGATCGTGGCGATGACCGCATCGCTGCCGCAGGTTTTTGCGCGCCGGCCGGGGAGGTCCGCCGCGCTCCTGCGGATGATCGTGATCGGCACCGTGCCCGTGGTCATGGTGGCACTCGCGTTCAACGATGTCATCGAGCAGACGCTGCGGACGCCGGCCGTTGCCGCCGCCGCGCTGACCGTCGGCGCCGTGCTGATGCTCGCCGCCGAACGGCTCGGACCGCGAACACGCGCCGAGGAGTCGATCGGCTGGTGGGAAGCGGTCCTCATCGGCTGTGCGCAAGCCGCTGCGTTGATTCCGGGGATGTCGCGCTCGGGAGGGACCATCGCGATGGGGATGTTCCTCGGCATCCGGAGAGACGCCGCGGCCCGTTTTACGTTCCTGCTGGCAATCCCTGCTATGCTCGCCGCCGCTGCGAAGGAAGGGATCGAGCTGGCGTCGATGCCGCTGCCCGCCGGCAGTGCATCGCTGCTCGCGACAGGGGTGATCGTCTCGGCGGTGACGGGATACGTCACAATCAAGTATTTTTTGCGTTTCCTGGCGGTCCACAAGCTGGACGTCTTCGCGGTGTACCGGCTCGCGCTCGCCGCGGCGACGGTTGTGTGGCTGATGGGGCAGTAGGTTCGTCATGCGGCTTGACACGGAGCGCAGACGTCGCCT
>DATLLF010000121.1:0-17555 GCA_035537955.1 Vicinamibacterales bacterium
GGAGCCTTCTCGACAGCGGGTTGCGGTGTGGCGTCGGCCACCGCGGGCGCAGGCGAAGGCGCCGCGGCGCGCGGGAGATCCTGGTTCGTGAGCACTTTCGCGGCAGGTGCCTTCAGAGCTTTGCGCCGTTCCTGCTCCTTGCGCGCAATCTCCCCGAGTGGCGGCGTCTGCTGCGCGTACGTCGTAGCAGGCGCGACGAGCAATGTCACGAGCACCGCGGCGGGCACCAGTTTTCGAAGCATTGACGATCTCATTTTACCACCGCACGGCCTGCCACGAGAGTATGCGTAGACCGGGCGGAGGCGGCAATCCGGTGGCTGCGGGACGCTGAACGACCGCCTCCACTGCCCGACGGCCGCCTGAGACACCGAGTGCAACCGCGTGCAGCAGCAGGATGCCATTCGCGTCCAGAACGGGATTACCGTCTCCGTCTGCGGGATCGTCACCGACCCACACGGCAACGTATACCGGGGTGAACAGGCGCCCTGCCGGCAACCAGTCCGCCGCTGGTCCCCAGGCAAACATCTTCCACTGCGGTGTATCGGCTCCCCAGTCGCGGCCGCCATGTGCACGTTGTTGTACATCGTCGCTGACCGAGCCCGTACCGCAGCACAAGGTGATCGTCACCCCGCCCGGCAACGAGCGAGATCCAATCGATGCGCCGTCAGTGAATGAGGACGCTGCGCCAGACAGGACCTGGTTCCAGTCTGCGGCGGCATCGAGATCGCGAACGGCAAGAGCGATCGCACCCTCGGCGGCGTACAGCATCTCTTTTCCCTCGCGGAAACTGGCGGCGATCAGCGTTTCCGTTCTGCTCGTCACCGAGACCGCCGCGGCAATCGCGACCACGATCAGCACGAGCGTGATCGCGATCAGCAGTGCCGCGCCTCTGTCGTTCGCGCTTCTCACGTCACCTCCTGGGTCAGTTGCGGTTCCGCAGCGTGACGTCGATCCGCTGCACGATGTCCGGAATGGTGCGTCCGCCCGTGGCGCTTCCGGGACGTGCGAACAGCACTGCATTGGTCCCTCGCATGGCGTCCACACCGGTTTCCAATCGGACCGTCGCGCGGACGGCCACCAGCCTCAGCAGGTCCGCGTCGAACGCCGTGGCGCCGCTGCCGAGAAATGGTCCGTCCGAGAACTGCGCGAGCGACAGCGGCACGAAGTCGTCGCCGAAGTACTCGAACGTCAAGCCGATCACGTTGTCGGCAACGGCGAACATGCCGCCGCCTTCGGATCGGCGAAGCTGTCGTGTGCCGGAATCGAATGAGAACGTCACCTGCATGGCCTCGGCGATCTCGCTGGCCGCCGGATACGTGATGGTGCGGCCAGCCGAGACGTCGGAGATGGTGAGCACGCCCGGCCCTGTCGCTCCGATCGCGACGATGCTCGCGTTGCCATTCGTGTCGAAGAGCACCGCCGCCGTATTTGCGGCGAACCCGCACGCGCTCGTGCTGACAGGGCAGCCCGTGTTATCGAGGATCGCCGTCGTCGCCCCTGGCGCCAGCGGCTGCGCCAACCTCGTGTGCGCACCACCCGCTGGAACGTAGCGAATCGTGACCACCTCCGCTGACGCCACACCAATTCCGTCGGACGGACGTCTCGGCTCGACCGCCGCGAAGTAGCGTGAGAGCGCGCCCGTTGGCGTGCCCGCGGCCGCACCGCGCAACTCCGTCGCGATCGCATCGACGACGACCCGCGCCCGCTGGTGCAAGTCGGTGGTTTCCTCCAGGACTGGCGTGCCGGCAAGGCCGTCGTGCAGCAGCCCGAGCACGGCGCCGCTCACGAGGCACAGGATCGCAGACGCGACGAGCAGCTCGATTACGGAGAAGCCGCGCTGACGGTTCATCGACGTGTTCTCGCGCGCAACGTGACGAGCCTGGTCTCGCCGGCCACGCGTTCGGATCCGCTCGCAGAGCCGCTCGTGACCGGGCGAACGAGAACCTGAAGAACGAGCAAATCACCGCCAGGATCGACCGCCTCGACCGCCCAGCGACGAACGAACGCAGTGCCTGCGGGAGGAGCCGTTCCATTGCCGGTCCACGCTCCATTTCGATCGAGGAAATCGACATAGCCTGGAACGTCGCCCTCGAGTGACGCCGCTGACGACACCGCCAGACCTGCGCCGCCAGGCGCGGGCGGGTCGACAGACACGTCGGTCGCCGCGTCCGTCAATCGCAGTCCGGCGTCATCGAACTCGAACCGCAGGCCGCGAAGCTGCTCCATGCGCGACGCCGCCAGACCGGTGGCCAGCGACTGCACGCGTGCTCGCGACATCATCCCCGTCGCGACGGCGACCAGCTGAATGCCACCGAGCGCCGCCACACACAGAAGCGCCATCGCGACGAGCACTTCCATCAGCGTGAAACCACGATCGTTCATGCACGTGGAGTGTGCAGGACATGCGCCGTTTCCCGCGAAACGTACAGTCCACGAATCCCTTCGACTTTTCGCTGATTCGACGCTGAGGCGGGATCGTGTGGGCGCAGAAAGTGCGCGTGCTGGCGGTGGGCCGGTGAGCTAATTCTGCGACGCGGCAGTCAGCAGCGCGATGCGCGCACGAATCTGGTCCGCGTCTGGCGCGCTCGGAAGGAGCCGCAGGTACTCGCCGTAGGCCGCTGCCGCCTCCGGTCGTTTCTGCAGCCGCTCGTAGCTGATACCGAGCGCCAGCCTGAATGTCGCATCCGATGGATCGAGCTCGATTGCGCGCAGGTACTGCTCCACTGCCGATGACTCGTCACCCTTGCGATGTAGCGTCTGAGCGAGATTGAAAGCCGTTGCGTAATCGTCGGGAAAGAGCTGCTGTGCCTGCCGATAGCCGGCGATCGCCTCGTCCCATCGCTCGAGTAATGCGAGCGCACGCGCACGGTTGAAGTGATACGCCCACCGCTGAGGGAGCAACGCGACCGCACGGTCGAAGTGCGGAAGCGATTCCTCGACGCGCTTGAGCCGCACGAGCATCTGCCCCAGGTTGCTGTGCGATTCGGCATCGTCGGGATTGCGCTCGATCGCCGCGTGGTACTCCGCCAGCGCTCGCTCGTAATCGCCGGAGGCGTAAGCATGGGCCCCCGCGCCTGATGGATCGAGGAATGCGGGCTGCGCTGCCGGTTCAGTTTCCGGCGGCGTAGGCGTGCTGTCGAGAGGCGCGGTCACGGGCGCGGACGGCGAAGGCAGGATCGGATCTTCTTCAGGCAGCGGTGCGGGCGCCATCCACGCAATGCCGGCCGCGCACACGGCGCCGGCGACCAGCAGCGTTGCAATGATCGTCATCGGCGCCGTCTTCGGCGGTTCCGGCTTCTTCGCCGGCCGTCTTATCGGATTTCTCGCCACGACAGAATGCGGACGCCGACCTGGCCGACACCGTTGTTGAAGTCCTGCGGGTCCCCGAACGCCTGCACGCTCGCCCCCGCCGATCCCGCGGTGGCGACGTAGAGGTGCTGATCGACGATGAACGGAGCGGTGGCGCGACCGTCCATCGTGGCCGCGATCGGGCTCTCGGTATTGTCGATTTTCCCGTTGCCGTTGGCGTCGTACGCGGCCCCACCGACGTAGGTCAAGGCGTACAGCTTTCCGGAGAAATCCGCGCAGGGTGTGATCGCCGCTTCGGTCGTCGTCGAGTAGAAGACTATGTCGCCAGCCACCGACGGCGAAGTCGACGGTCGTTCGCCCGTCGCAAGGCCGCTGGAGTTCGTCGTCGCGGCAAGGTTGATGGAGAACTTGGTCGTCGCCCCTGCGCCGGGCGCGTTATCCTTCAGTCCGTACAGCTTGAACGTGCCCGTACCTCCGGATGCGGTGGTAGGCAGAAGATCGCTGCCGGTAGCGAAGAACATGTAGACCTCGGCGGTGCCGATGAACAGAAGCGCCGATGATGCATAGATCGGCTGACTAGTGTCGACCATCTGCGAGGTCGAGATCGCGCCTGCGGACGTGAAGTTGAAGCGCCAGTACTTGCCGTCGAGGTCGCCAAGATAAGCCTTCTGCACGACGAGGCTGCTGGCTTCGCCCGCGGCAGTTGGATCCGCCTGCAGCGCATTCTTCCGACCGTCACCGTTCACGTCGCCGATGCTTGCGCAACCGGGGCTACTGCCGGAACCACTCGAAATCGTCGAGCAGTTTCCGCTCGCGTTGCCGATGAGCGCTCCCGTGTCGGCGTCGATCAAGTAGAGCGCGTTACCCGCCCGTGGCGCACTGGCGCCGCGCCCGGGCAGAAGCGATTCGATGTCCGGGAAATAGCCTGAGCCCACGATCACCGCGTTCGTGCTTCGATCCGGATCGAGCGGACCGACGGCGGGGTCGGACCAGGTGAACCCGACTGTCTTCTCTGCCTTCGTCGCCGTCGACTTGAGGTCACCGAAGATCTTGATCTTTCCTCCGGATGTCGCATCCGTCACCGTGAACGTCGCGGTAAAAGTCGGATCGAAGCTCGAATAACTGGGGAACGCCCACTTGAATTGAATGGATTCATTCGGGCTGTCGAACTCTGCCAGCAAGGCGCTGACCGCGGCGCCGCCATCGAGGTCGGGCGCGACGTTCATCCCGGCTTCGGTGACATCGAACGCCTGATAGAAGGTCCCGCCGGGGCCCTCGCCGATCAGCAGCAGGCTGCGCCAGGCGCCGTTCAGTTTCACTTCGGCGATCTTCGGTGAGCTGTCGACGAAGTAATCGAACTGCTCGACGGGCTGGCCGTCCTCGAGCGTCCTCAGCTTCGCCAGCAGGTTGTAGGGAATGAATGCCCACACTTCAAAGCCGGTGCGTGCGTCGACCGCGTGGATCATTCCGTCATTTCCGCCGAAGAAGAGCATGGCGCGCCGGTTCTTGTAGCTGCCCGCGAACGTGCCGACCGAATCCGCGAACCCGTAATCCTCATCGGGTGGGGGATCGAGCGAGGGAACGTCCATGAGCGCCGGCGTGGACCCGATGATCGCGCCCAGGTTCTGCGAGCGCACCAGCGTGATCAAGCTCGAAGCGGACGTGGTCATGTTCATGTGCGGGCGCAGGATGGACTCGTTTGCCGTCGTGAACGCCACGACCGACCCGCCGGAACCGCTGGGGATGTAGGTGAAGATGTTCCTCGTGGTCGGGTCCTTCGGCGCACGCGCTTTGCCGGCGAGCTGTGGACGCCCGTCGAGGTCTGGCCAGAGCCGTGTGCCGTCGTTGACGAACTTCCATCCAGTGGGTTTGGTGCTGTCGGGTTCAGGTCGGTACACCCTGAAGGCGCGCACCACGCCGTCGAACCCGGGGAGCGCAAACCCCGCCGTCACCATCATGTTGCTGCGCTGCGGCAGCGGCTGACCGCCAGGGTTGGCGTCGATGTCCGTGTTCGGGAGCGGTGTGCCGAGCGCGTCGGTCGCGCCCTTCAGGTTCACTGTTCCCACGATCGGGCTGACGGGCAGAAACTCGCTCGTACTTCCCGCATCGAAATCCGCCGCTCGCGCGAACCCCGCCTGCACGGCATAGTTGATGTTCTGCGCAATCTGTGCCGCGTTCGTGACTTTCGAATAGCGGCCGCCGCTGTTCGCCGCGACCGCCTGGAGCTGGGCTTCGTCGGCGACGGGTGGCTTCACGGCAATGACATGAATCGGAATGCGCTTGGTCACGCCGCTCGCGTTCACGCTCATGAACGTGGAGGCCACTGCTGCCGGATCGTGGGAGGCGGCATACGCCGGATCGCCATCGTCCTTGCCCGATGTGATGAGCACGACCACGGTGTTCCTGCAGATACGCGTGGCGGCGCTGTCGGCGGTCATCGCAGCCACCGCGGCGGCGCGGGCATCATCGAGCGCGTGTGCAATCGGACGATCCTCGTAGTCGCGCGCTCCCCCTCCCGCCGGCACGAGGCCGCTCGAATCGCCGATGGGACGGCGAACGACGGTCAGAACCGATCCCGACGTGTTCGCGGCCGGCGCGACAACGCGAGCGCCCCCGCCAAAGACCGTTTCAGACGAATAATTGGGTGAGCTCACGGTCGGCGCGAAGATGCCGAAGCGGCCGGACGAGCCCGCGCTGCATGGATTGCTGTCATTCACCAGCGCCAGCGCGGCGTTGCCGGTAACGCGCAGGGGCTTGTCGCAATTCGACGACAGGCGCCACGCCGGCGACTGCTGCCGGAGCCTGATCAACCCCCAGCGGTATGCGGACCCGGCGTTTTCGCTGACGGCTTTGTCGATCCCCGCTTTCGTCATTTCCAGCCGCGTGTTGTTGTAGAACGTCGCGTAGGCGGCAACGCTATCGGCCGTGGCGCGGATGTTGGTCGCCTCGAACTTGCTGCCCCCGTCCTGGATGCTCTCGAACTGCAGGTTGACGATCGTGCGCCGATAGCGGGTCGCGGTGCTGACATTCAGCGCGGTGGCGACCGCCACGTCGTTGCTCACCAGGTAGTCGATCGGATCGTAGTAGTTGCCATTACCGTCTTCGAGCATTCGCATGCTTGTGTCGACGACAATGATGACCGTCGGTGGAACGCGCTTGATGAACAGCAGCGGATCGAGCTGCGCGGAGGCGGTCGCCGTCCACCACAGCGTCAGGGCGACGAAGAATATCGCCGCGGTCCGCTGTCGCGCGGGCGACGTCACCCGAGTACTGCTGATGCTCGCTGACATGTCACTGCACTCCCAGGTTGCCGGTACCGGTGTTCATCCGCATGTTCGTCAGGCTCTTGCCCGGTGTCTGCACGGCAGCCTTGCGCGCGCGCTGGTTCAACTCCTCCTGGCCGCGCTGGGCGATCTGCCCGCGTTCGATTTCCGTTCCGGACGTGCGCGCCACCGTCACCTCGATGACCTTTCTCGTCCCCGCCGGACCAAAGGCTTCCGCGCGGATCGTCAACGTTCCGTTGGCGTCGAGCAGCGGGTCGCCATCGGCCGTGCCGGCCGACGGACCATCAGCCGGGTCGTCGGCAACCCACACCGCCACGTACATCGGACTGTCGATCGTGGTCGTGTCGAGCAATCGTGAGATGGGGCCCCAGGCAAACAGCCGCCACTGCGGATCGTTCGGGCCCCACAAGTCCGCGGCGTCGGTCTGCGACTGCAGCGCAGCGGTCGCGTTCGTGAGATTGATGCGGCCGCCGCCCGGGAGGAGAATGTTGCCGGGCGCGCCGTCGCTGAAGCTGGAGGTCACCGCGCCGCCGAGGATGTCGTTCCACCGCGGCACCATCAGCAGGTCCTGCACGACGCGCTCGACCGCCGCATCAGCGGCGTACAGCGCCTCCTGACTGTTGCGATAGTTGTTGGCGATGGAGGTTTCCGTACGGCTGACCATCACGACGGCCGCGCCGAGTGCCGTGAGCAGCAACATCGACATGAGCGCGATGATGAGTGCAGTCCCTCGCTCGTTGCCGAGTCGTCTGCGCTGCCGCGCCGGAGCCGCGGTGTTCGTGGGTGTCATACGCATCATCGCGCGAGGTTCAGGTTCCGCGGCGACACCTCGAACGAGACCCGGTAATCGGGCAGCGTTCGCTCGCCCGCCAGCGCGGACCCTGGCTTGATGAAGAGGTTCGTGTCGGGGCCGCGCAGTGTCGAGAGAGAGGCTTGCACGCGCAGCGATACGCGCACCTTGCGGATGCGCAGAAGGTCGGCGTCGAATTCGTTGGCGCCGCTGCCGCAATAGGGGCCATCGGTAAGAATCGCCGCCGGCAGCGACGCGAGCGAGCCGGCGTCGGCCGCCAGCGGTGGCGGACCGATGTAGTTGCCGCCACTGTCATAGAGGCAGTTGGCCGTGCCCGGTGGCGGCTGCGGAAACCGGGGCGGGGCCGGATCGCCGAAATAATCGAACCGCAGGTCGACGACGTTGTCGACCAGGGCCAGCTCCTCCTCGGCGCCGTTGTAGCGCATCAATTGGTTCGTCGTCCGATTCAGGTAGTACGTGTTGCTGACGATCTGCGTGACCTGCGCGCCGCTTGCGTAGGGAAAATTCAGCGGCTGCTGGCGATGCTGGAGATGGCCGGCCTCATCCTGCACCTCGGTGATGACGAACGTATCGAAGTTGCCGCTCGTATCGAAGATGATCACCTGCATGCCCTCTTCGAAGCCGCACAGTTCGCGCCCCCTCGGACAGTTCGGCTGATCGAACACCTTCAACTCGGCCGCGACCTGCGGCATGTTGTTCGAGATGGTCGTCTGCGAATAGCTGTTCGGGATGTACGACAGCGTGATGGCGTCGCTCTTGAAGCTGTTCGGTCCCTGCGTCGGATCGGCCGCGTTGCGCCCCGTGCGACGCGGCAGGATCGGCGCGAAGAAGTTGATCAACGATCCCGTCGTCGCGCCCTGATACGGTCCGGCGCCCGAGATCACCAGCTCCTTGAACAGCACGTCGCTGCCGACGCGCATGCGCTGCTGCATGTCGGCGACTTCCGGCTGCGTCTGGCCGCTACCCTGGGCGGGATTCATCAGACCGAAGATCGAGCCGGTGACGGTGATCATGATCGCGGTCGAAACCAGCAGCTCGGTGATCGTGTATCCCGATTCCGTCGAGAGGTGGCGCGCGCTCATTGGGACTTTCTCGTCTTGACGCTCACGAGCATCGCGTCACCTGGCATCCGCGGACGTGGACCATTGGTGGCCCGCCGTGAGCCTTCGTTCGCTACCGGCGTCACGAGCACCAGCAGCACCAGCGTGTTGTTCGGATTGGTCGGCAGGGGACGAACGGACCAACGCCGGATGAATGCCGCGGTGCCGGGAGCTGTGACCCCGGTGCCGACGTACTGTCCGTTTGCGTCGAGGAAGTCCACATAGCCGGGCGTGTTCTGTTCGAGCGAGTCACCAGGCGAGGGATTGAGACCACCACCGGTCGGCAAGGGCGGATCCATCGCGAGGTTCGAGGTCGTATCGCTGACGGGCAGCCCCTGCCCGGACGTATCGAATCCCCAGGTGAGCGACCGCAACTGCTCCAGTTTCTGCTCCGCCATCGCGGTCGTCGACGTCTGACCACGCGCGACGAGGTTCGCACGCGTCGACACGGCGAAGAGCTGCGCCACGCCGAGCGAGACGGCGGTCAGAATGCCCATCGAGATGAGCACCTCGGCGAGGCTGAAGCCGCTACTGGATCTGAATCTTGCCTGCGCCATTGATTCTCACCGTGCGCGACCTGCCCGCTCGCGTAATCGTCATCGTCTGTTCGGTGGCCATTCTGCTGACCGCGGGTCCGGCGACGGTGAACACGGTGCCGTCCGGCTGGAACTCAAGGTTCACTGTCGTCACCGTCGCGGCGTTCGGCACGACTCGCACGGGGCCGTCGTAGTTCGGCGACGTGCTCAGGTCATTGTCCGGATCTGAAGGGAACGGGTAGATGGTGTTGGTCAGGCAGCGACTGGCAAGAGCATCCGCCGCGGTGCCGAGCACTTCGAAGGTGCGAATGAAACCCAGGCCGGGACAGTTGGTCCGCACGCGAAGCGGCCGGTTCGTCTGCACCGCCTTGAGGCGCGCGTCCTGCAGCTCACGCTCGACCATGCGCGCCGCTTCGTTCAACTTGATCGTTGCGGACACGTCGGTCATCACGGGCACGGCCATTCCCATGATCGTGGCCGCGACGGCAACCGTCATCATCAACTCGGTGAGCGAGAACCCCCGTTCTGTGCGAAGGACGCGGAACATTGGCACAGGGCGGTTCAGCAATGGGACTGCCAGCCCAGCCGGCACACCCCTCCCTGGGTACTTTTCACGAGCAGTTGCAATGAGTTACGGGGGGATGACAGGTCTGCAACCGCTATGCGGCGGACGCAAATCTGCAATGGGAATCACGGATCTGCACGCTTACTCGGATCGAAGCGGCAAGGTCACCGTGATGCGGGCGCCGCCGCTGTCGGCGTTGGCGGCGGTCACACGGCCGTTGTGGGTGACGATGATCTTCTGCACGAGGGCGAGACCGAGACCCGTGCCGGACTTCTTGGTTGTGAAGAACGGCCGGAACATGCGCGCGGTGACGTTTGCATTCACGCCGGGTCCGTTATCGGTGACCGTCATCACCTGAGAACGCTGTACGCGATCGAGCGATCCCTCGATGTCGATCTGCGGCGCCACGCCCGTTTCGGCGCAGGCTTCGAGCGCGTTGCGGCACAGATTGCTGAATGCCTGGCGCAGCAGCACTTCGTCTCCCAGCACGACCTCGAAGTCACCGGAGACGTGCACATCACCGCCGCGCGCGCGCGCTTCCGCGCGGATCTCTTCGGCCGCCCGGTCCGCAATGGCGCGCAACGCGACCGGCCCCAGCGCGAGCTCCGCAGGTTTCGCGAAGTTGAGGAAGTTGGCGACGACCTGGCGCAGCGCCTCGGTCTCTTCACGGATCCCGATCACGAACGGGCGAAAGTCTTCCGGCAGCCGCTCGAGATCAAGGAGCCGGCCGTAACCGTGGATCGTAGCCAGCCCGTTGCGGAACTCGTGCGCGATGCCGGCCGTGAGCTCGCCAAGGCGCGCGAGACTGTCCTTCAGCCGTAGCTGCTCCTCGAGATCCACGACCGCGCTGAGATCCGTGAAGAGGCAGATTGCACCGTGCGCGCGCGCGTCAGCGTCCTGGATCGGCGACACGGTCACGCCGAGGTGAATGGCCGCCCCGCTCGGGTGACGGACCTGCACGGACCGCCGCAGCACCGGACGTCCGGCGCTCAGACACTCTTCGATGACCGCCGCCAGCGGTGCTGCCGATCGCAGCACCTGATCGAGCGATACGCCTGCGCTCACGTCGGCGATCCCCATGATGCGGCGCCCGGCAGGATTCAATATGCGAACGGTGCGCTCGCTCGTCACCACCAGCAGGCCCGACGTGATGCTCGCGATGATCTCTTCGCTCAGCCGCTCCGACGCTTCCGCGCGCTCCTTCATGGCGCGCTCCTGCTCGCGCAGCCGCTGCACCGCCTGCTCCATCGCCGCGGCCATGAAGGCGGTCTCGGATCCGACCACGGGTTCCTTCCCCATCGCACGCGCCGCGACGATGAATTTCATGACGGCGAACGCGAGCACGCCGACGAGCGCAGCGATAACGGCGTTGAGGCCAACGAACAGGACGCCCGTCTCTGTCATCTTTTCCCGGCGGACTTCGTCCCCCGGACCCCCTTACACGCGTCGCGGGAGCCCCTCACTCCCCGCTCCGCCCGCGCGGCTCGCTCGTTGTACTCGGCAAATGGCTTGTGGCTCTCATCCGTAAAAACCCGTATACCAGCGGAAGATCCGATCGCCGTACAGGGAGGCAATCGCACCGGCGATGGCCAGGAACGTTCCGTAGGGCAGCGCGTACTTCATGTCGCCGCGCTTGAGGGCGATGACAACCAGCCCGATGAGCGCCCCCGCAATCGACGAGAACACCAGCGTCACGAGAACCAGTTGCCATCCGAGAAAGGCGCCGATCATTGCAAGCATTTTTACGTCGCCGCCTCCCATCCCCTCCTCCCCCGCGTAGCGGTAATACGCCTCGCCGACGGCCCAGATGACTCCTCCGCCCGCGATCATGCCGATCAGCGCATCGCGCAGACCGGGCGGTAGGAACGCGCTCGCGATGAGACCGACCGCCGCTCCCGGCAGCGTGATGACGTCAGGGAGCAGCCGGTGCTCCAGGTCGATCGCGAAAAGCGCCACGAGCGCCGCGGAAAACAGCAGCCGGACGGCGAGCAATGGGGTCCAGCCGAACAGGAAGTAGTGCAGAACGAAGAGGACCGCGGTGATGAGCTCGATGACGGGATATCTCGGGCTGATGCGTGTGCCGCATTTCCTGCAACGGCCGAGCAGCATCGCGTAGCTGACCAGCGGAATGTTGTCCAGGGCGCGCAGCTCGTAGCCGCATGACGGACAGCGCGAGCCAGGACTCGCGAGCGACTGGCGCCTCGGCAGCCGGTGGATCACCACGTTCAGGAAGCTGCCAATCGCGAGGCCAAGCAGCGCGATGATGGTGAGCTCGAGCGGATCCGAATTCAACGGTGAGGTTCCACGGGCTTCGGTAGCGGAAAGAGGATCGACGATTCCGCCGCCGTTACCAGGCCGGTTACTGGATCCAGCTCGTAGGGAGTGCCGGACGGATCCACCGGCACACCATTGAACCCGCGTGCGCGCGCCAGCCACGCCCACGTATATGGCTCACGGGGCAGCTTCGGCGTCTCCGCCACGATCGCGTTGAGGCGATCGATCTGGTCGAGCGCGTCGATCTGCTGAAGGGCATGCTGCGCACGCCGCCGCAGCCACTCCTGATCCGCACCGCGCATCTGTTGCCACAGGAAGCGCGCGGAGGCGCGGTCGCTGCCCTGCGTGAGCATCGCGGCGGCGACTGGCATCAGCCAGTTCGGCGCGCCCGGCTGTTCGGCGGCTCGGCGGAACCACGTCGCCGCCGCGACCGGATCGCGCAGCGCCCAGTAATGGACGAACGCGATGTCATAGTAGTACTGCCACTTGTTCGGCTGGACCGCGAGCCCCTTGCGCAGCAGCGTGACCGCCTGGTCGGGACGGCCAGGCCCGCCGGGAGAGGCCTCGCTCAGGAAGATCGCGCCGAACCGGTAGGCGATGTTGAAGTACGGATCCAGCGACGTCGTGAGGTCGAGCAGCGGATAGAGCAGCTCGTAACGCCGCCGGCCGTTGCCTTCGAGCCTGTCGCCGCCATAGTGCTGGATGGCGCGGATCCAGTAGACGTCCGCCGCGAGCGCGTCGAATCCAAGAACGATCCGCCCGAGTGCCTGCGGCGAGCGCACATACAGCAGTTGCTGCGTCTCATGATCGTGGCGCGGATACACGCGGTCCCGCCCGACCTGCAGCGCGATGGCTACCACCAGGCACGCGAGTGCGGCAGCCATCCTGATCATTTGAAGTCTCGTCGCGAGAAGACGACCGTCGCCGCCAGCAGCAACGCCGCGATGTACGCCGCACCGTAGGCCGCCGTTGACCAGATGTATCCGGCAGATACCGGAAGTCCGTGCACGACCTGCGTCTTGACGTCGAACGCGGACAGGTCGGGCAGCACGTGATACAGCGCGCGCGCGAGCCACGCGGCAGCAGGCGATCGCACGACCTGCTCGAAATTCCTCAGATCAGCGTTGAAGTTTCCCGCAATGTAGAAACCGAACGTCAGCGCCGCGGAGAGGATCGGAGTGGAGAACGTCGAGAAGAACACCGCGATCGCTGTCACGAGCATGAGCTCGATGAAGATGAGGAACAGCGCCTTGAGCAGTGCGGGATCGACACCCGGCGTATCCCACGCCGCCTTGAAGTCCGCGCTCTCCATCCAGGTCATATACGCGAGCACGGCGTATAACGCCGCCGCCATGACCGCGACATTTACCGCCAGTGTCAGCACGAGGCCGGCGTACTTGCCCATGATGAACTGCGGCCGGCTGATCGGCTTCGACAGAATCGTGTAGATGCTGCGACGCTCCACTTCCTTCGATACGAGACCGATGCCGATGAAAACGGCGATGAAGAGCCCGAAGAGAGATGTCGCCGCGAGCCCGAGGTCCTTGATGATCTTCACGTCCTGCCCTGCCGTGAGCTGCGCCAGCAGGTACGACGAGCCGATCAGAAGGACGGCAAACAGAACGAGGTTGTAGGGCACGCGGTCTCGAACCGACTCGCGGTAGACGTTCAGCGCGATGTGGCTAACCGCGCGCACGCTGTTCTCCGGTGCCGGCACGGGCGCCTCGCCCCGCTTCGGCGACGCGCTGCATGAAGAAGTCTTCGAGCGTGTCGCGAACCGGGTTCAGTGAGACCACGGATGCGCCGGCGACCGCGATCTCCGGGATCAATCGCTCCGGCGCCTGCGCGAGCGGCAACTCGAGCGTGTAGCGGCCAGGACCGATCTCGGTGATGCGCGTCGTCGCCGGACGGATCCGCTCGATCGCGGCCGGCGACAGGTTGCTCACGACGAGCTCCCAACCGCGGATCTCGAACTCAGCGAGCTCGCCGAGGCGTCCGGTCGCGGCGAGGCGTCCACCGGCGACGATCGCCACGCGGCTGCACAGCGCTTCGGCGTCCGCGAGAATGTGAGAGCTGAAAAAGACCGTCCGTCCCTGCTCGCGCAGCTCGAGAATCAGCGACCGCACGTCCTTTCGCCCGAGCGGATCGAGCCCCGACATCGGCTCGTCGAGGAAGATCACGTCCGGCTCGTTCAGCAGCGCCTGCGCAATCCCGACACGCTGGATCATGCCTTTCGAGAACTTGCGCATCTGGAAGCGTCGCTCGCGGCCGATGCCTGCGCGGTCGAGCAGATCGCTCACGCGACGACGACGGTCGGCCGCAGGGACGTCGAGAAGCTGCGCAAAATACGTGAGCAGCTCCTCGGCCGTGAGGTAGTCATAGAAGTAGGGATTCTCCGGCAGGTAGCCGATGCGATGTCGAACCGCCACATCTCCAATCGGTCGTCCGAGAATCTGTGCGTGGCCTGAGGTCGGAAAGATCAGCTGCATCAGCAGCTTCAACGTCGTCGTCTTGCCCGCGCCGTTCGGACCGAGAAAGCCGAAGATCTCCCCCGGCTCGATCGCCAGCGACAGGCGGTCGAGCGCACGGTAAGGCCGACGCCGCCAGAAGCCGACGGCGTAGTCCTTGGTCAACTCCTCGATCAGGATCGCGGCAGGCATCGGCGAACACTCACAACCATGAACTCAGTCTTCGAACTGCGCATGCCAGCGTGACCGGACAGACCGGCACCCGCTCGGGACAGCACGCGCCCGTGCCACTTATCGGCAATTCGGGCGGCGAACCGCAGGCTTCTAGGTTGTGAATTCCGAGCTCACTTGGCTTTCTTCAGCTCGATGTCGATGAACGCGTCGTAGTAGGCCGGAGGCGGGCAGCAAGGAATCTTGCGCCCGTTGATGAAGATGGTCGGCGTCGAGCTCACGTTGAGCAGCTTGCCCAGGCTCGCGTCGGTGCGAACCGTCTGGAGAGTCGCCTCGTAACGCGCATCGAAATCCGTGATGCCGGCCTGCTCCTCGGCGGCCTTCCGCACGACGTCGCGCGAGAGCGTCTGCTGGTGATCGAACAGCCATTCATCGAGCTTCGCCAGATTCGGCGTGCTCTTCGCCATTTCGTAGGCGGCGGCGGCCTCGCACGAACCGAAATGGTTCATTCCTGGGGCGTTCGGGTTGCACTCAGGCTCGAGCGGGTAGTGCTTCTTCACGAACTCGACACCCTGGCCCTGATATCTCGCGAGCACGGGCTTCAACGACTGGAACGCCTGCCTGCACGCAGGGCACTGGAAGTCGCTGAACTTCACGATCAGAACCTTCGTGCCCGCGGACGGCGGAATCGGGAGCTCCACCACGGGCTGCACCGCCCACCAGTCTTCGACCTGCTTGCGCTGCTCCGGCGTCAGCGGCTGAAAGTTCGCAAACGCCGTCTCCTGCGCAGCGGCCGCGCTCGACTCGTTCGGGAACGATGCGATCAGCGCCGCGCTGCCGCCGCCGATCACCAGCAACATCACGAGAGCGACAGGTGAAGACACGAGCGTGCGCACGTCGCGCGCTGCGCGACCGGGCAGCGTCGTCATCGGGAACGTCGTCGCGCCGCCGGAAACGACGAACAATCCGATCACCGAAGCGTAGGTGATCGCGCACAGGATGCAGAATACGCCGAGCACCACGTACGATGCCCAGGCGAGGTAAAGCGCGAAGGCAAGACCGATCGTGGACCACACGAAAATATAGCCGGCGGCATTCTCGCGCGCACGGGACTTCGCACTGCCGGCGAGGCCCGCCAGCACCGCGGCGACGGCAAAGAAGATCACTCCGCCTATCGCGACAGGCACGCCCATGAAGCTGCCGTACCGGCTCAAATAGGCCTGCGTGCAGCTCACCTTGCCGCCCACATCGCAGAAACTCACGTAGGCAGGATCGGTGAGGAGCTTGTAGTGCACGTAGCTCGAAGCGGTGGACGCAGCGAGGCCCACGAGGGCGAAGGCCAGCAGCAGCCGGCGGCTCTTTGAAGGCATCAGGTTTTCTCGAAAAGGAGCTTCAATTTTACTTTACTTCCGTGCCATGCCCCGGTGCTCCGGTCTCGGGCATGTCCTGCGCGAAGGTGGCCGAATCCGCGAAGACCACGCGATCCGTGTTGGTCGCGAAGAAGCGGATGCCGGAGGTTCCGGGCATCGTCGGATCCGCCGTCACTTTGTAGGTGGCGACCGGAGCGAGGCCATTGCAGGTCTGCGGCGCGTCCGGCACAGCCGTTCCGGCCATGACGAAGAGATATCCGCTCTTGACGAGGGGATCCACCGTCATGTCGCTGCTCAGAAAGGCCTGCCCTGTCGTTGGCGCGGGAGCGCCGAGCCCCGCGAGAGTCGGGGAGTAACGCTGGTTGCCGCACGTCTGCGAGAAGGAAAACTGCGCCTGGTTCACGGCAATCAGCGCGGCGATCGCCGCCGTCTCTGAACCGCGGAGTCGCGCGTGCCGGTAACCCGCCATCGCCATGGCTGACAGGATCCCGACGATGGCAATGACGATCAGCAGTTCGATGAGCGTGAAGCCACTCTCAGCGCTGCGCGTCCGCATGCCGAAGCCCGGGGAATGGTGCATCTGTCCGCAATGTACCCGAGAAAACACGAGGTCGCCACAAAAGAGAATCGGGGTGCGAGCCACTGCGCGCACCCCGATTCGAGGACGGACGCCGAACGGAACTACTGGATCGGCGAAACCGTGCCGGCCACCGCGAAGGGCTGCGCCGGCGCCGCGCCGGTGGTGTCCTGCCACACCGAACCGCCCGCGTCGGTCGCGAAGCCGCGTCCGCCAGTCGTGCCGAGCGTCACCGGAGCCGCCGTCGCGTAGTACGCCGAATTGCCCGCCACGCCGTTGCAGTCGAGGGCCGTCAGGGCCACTGAACCCGCGCCGCCAGCCAGCGTGATCGTGTAGCCGCTCTTCACCGACGGGTCGAGAGCGAGGTCAGTCGAGATGAAGCCCTGGCTGCCACCGGGGCACGCCGCCGCCAGACGGGCGAGGGACACCGCGTAGCCACCCTGCGCCGCGCCAGCCGAATAGCTGGCTTCCGCGCTGCCAACCGCACGCATCGAGCCAATGGCCGATGCTTCGTTACCCGACATACGGGCGCGCAGCAAACCCGGGATCGCGATCGCCGCGATGATGCCGATGATCGCCACGACGATTAGCAGCTCGATAAGCGTAAACCCTTCGTTCTTCTTCAGTGTCTTCACAATCGTCTCCTTGAGCGCAGGGCCGGAAGGCCTGTCAACCTCGTTGACGAACTTAAAGAGCAAGCGCAATGCCGCTCCGCATCAGCTGGCGACGAATCGACACAACTTACTATTTTGCCACTAGATAGAGGAAACTACCGCGAGCGGGGTCACCTGCAATGAGGGCACTTCGCGTCCGCGCTGACAATTACTGGCACTCCGCACTGCAAAACGTTGTTGGCGGAGGGGAAGGGACGCCGTCCGTGAGAAAGGCCGGCTGCGACGTGCACAGCCGGCCCCTCGTTGAATCGAAGTGTGACTACTGGATGGGCGAGATGGTGCCAGCGGCCACGAAGGGCTCGGGCGGCGCCGTCGCAGCGACGTTCTGCCAAATCGCGCCCGCCTGATTGCTGGCGAACGAGCGGTTGCCAGTCGAGGCAAAGCTCGTCGGGATGGCCGTGGTGTAGTAGGTCACG
>DATLLF010000122.1:0-12348 GCA_035537955.1 Vicinamibacterales bacterium
CCTGATAGTCGATCAGTGCCGGCGAGCCGCAGAAGTCGCAGTTCTGTCCCGTCCGAGCGACGTCGTAGACCGACACCGCCTTGCAGTTCTGGCACTGGACGGTCCGTTTCTCGGCCAGCCAGCCGCGATCCGCGTCGGGGATCTCGCGGAGCGCCCTGGCGAGATCGTGTTCGACGAGCGCTCCGGTGGCGGGATCGACACTGAACGGCGTCTCGGTACCGCAGAACGAGCACACGAGTGCGCCCTTCCCGGGGTTCCATTCCGCCTGCGCCCCGCACGCCGCACACGAATATTTCGATTCTGCAGTGAACGTCAATGTCGGAGATGCGGACCTGAAGGTCCGTGCTGAGACGTCGGTTGGATCCCTACTTCGCCAGGTACTCGTCCAACGAGGATTTCTTGATGCGATAGGACGAGCCGATCTTCTTCGCCGTGAGCTCGCCCGATTCGATGATCGTCATCACGTCTGCTTCCGGCACACCGAGCGCCTGCGCCACATCCGAGGGCGCGAGGAGATCGGGCAAAGTGACGGCGGACGCGGTCGCTGCCTTCGCCGCTCCCGCGGGCATGCCCTGCTGCTGCATGATCTGCTGCGCGATCGAGAGGCCGACCGCAAGCTCGGTGGCAACGCCGCCGGATCCGCCGCCCTTCTCCATTCCCTGCGCCATCTGGAACTTGACGTAGTCGTTGAGATTGCCGACTGCCGCCATGCTCGAGCGCTTGTCGATCGCCTGCTCCACTTCTGGCGGCACCGAGACATTCTCGATGACGAAGCTTCCCAGCTCGATCCCGTACTTCGCGGCCATGACCGGATTGATCAGCGGCAGCAGCGCCTCGCCCAGCTCGCCGTACCGGCTCGCCACGTCGAATACCGGCACCTTCGCCGACGCGAGCGCGTCGGCGAACACACTGACGATCCGCGAGCGCATCGTGTCGGAGAACTCGTCCACGCGGAAATTCTGATCCGATCCGGCGACTTCCTTCAGGAACAGCTTGGGATCGGTAATGCGGAAGTCGTAGATCCCGAACGCGCGCGCGCGGACGATGCCAAGGTCGTCGTCGCGCATCATGATCGGGTTGGCCGTGCCCCACTTGTTCCCCGTGAAGAGACGGGTGTTCAGGTAGTAGACGTCGGCCTTGAACGGCGAGTTGAAGCCGTACTTCCAGGATTTCAGCTTCGTGAGAATCGGGATGTTGTCGGTCGTCAGCGTGTGCTTGCCCGGCCCGAACGTGTCGCCGAACTCGCCCAGGTAGACGAACTGCACGTGCTGCGATTCGCGGACGATCAGCTGCGCGCCGTTCTTGACGGCCTTGTCGTCGTCGGGATAGCGGAACGAGAGCGTGTCACGCGAATCGTCCGTCCACTCGATGACGTCGATCAGCTCGCCCTTGATGAAGTCCATGATGCCCATGGACGGATTGTAGCCCCATCAACGGTCTGGCGGCATAATCAGCAACAGGGGCCGCGCGCGGCATGCGCGTGCCCGCCGATGACGAAAGCCCTCCGCTTCGGCGTTCTCATTGTTCTCGCCTGTTGCGACCTCGGTCTGGGCGGAGCCCGGCAAAGGCGAGAGGCTCTCGTCATTCGAGGACGCGAACAATCCCTGTATATCTACGGCAATCGCCAGGGGGATCCGGTCATCGTCTCGAGCGGTGACGGGGGATGGATCCACCTTGGACCTCACGTCGCCGACGTGCTCAGCAGCCATGGATATTTCGTCATCGGGTTCGATGTGAGGGCTTACCTTACGAGCTTCACGTCTGGACGCACGACGCTTGATCCGCGGGCTGAACCAGGGGATTACCGTGTGCTCGCGCAGTTCGCAGAGCAGGTGACCGGACGCAAGCCGGTCCTCATTGGCGTCTCTGAAGGTGCGGGGTTGTCAGTGCTCGCGGCAACGGATCCCGATACAAAAGGGGAGATCACCGGCGTGGTGGGGCTCGGTCTTCCCGACGTGAACGAGCTGGGCTGGCGCTGGAGAGACATGGTCATCTACATCACGCACCGCGCACCTGATGAACCCGGGTTCAGCGCTGGGGCCGTGGTGGATCGCGTCGCGCCCCTGCCGCTCGCGGCGATCCACTCGTCGCATGACGAGTTCGTTCCTGTTGCGCAAGTCGAGCGGCTGCTGGACCGCGCGAAGGATCCCAAACGACTGTGGATCGTCGAGGCGACGAATCATGCCTTCGACGGTGGCCGCGAAGAGTTCGATCGCCGCCTTCTCGAAGCGATTGCGTGGGTGCAGGCACGCAGCCCGCGCTAGTGTCCCGAATCAGTGATTCGTGGCATAAGTCGCGGAGCGCCGCGCCCGGATGGCAAGGCGCGAGGAGCGAGGATATTGGGCATATCTGAACGACGAGCAACGCCGCCAGCCGGGATGCGCCGCCCGCGAATTATGTCGCGAATCACTGATTCGGGACACTAGGACCAATGTCACGGCGCCTGCGGGCGATGCTGCCCGCCATCATTGGGCTCGTGCTGTTCCTCGCGGCGCTGGAGGTCCTGCGGACGGAGCTGAAGGCAGTCACATGGCACGCACTGCTTGCCGATCTTGCCGGCGTTCCGGCCTCGCGCCTCTCGCTTGCGCTGGCTTTCACGATCCTGAATTTCGCCGCCCTGGTCGGATACGACTTCCTCGCATTCGCCTATCTGGGCAGACGGTTGCCCGCCCATCGAATCGCACTGACATCGTTTCTCGCCTACGCGATCTCGAACAACGTCGGGTTCGCGATGTTGTCGGGTGCTTCAGTGCGGTATCGGTTCTATACGCGCTGGGGCGTCACCGCGGAAGAGTTGTCGCGAATCGTTTTCTCGTACATGGTGACGTTCTGGCTTGGGCTGCTGTTCGTCGGTGGGCTGAGCCTCGCCTTCAGCGGGCTGCCTGGCGAGCTCGGGTTTCGCGCGCCGGCACTCGTTGCGCCAGTCGGATGGGCTCTGACAGGTGCGAGCGTCGCATACGTGATTTCGGCAAGCCTTGGTCTTGGACCCATGCGGTTCGGGCGCATCGAGGTGCCACTGCCATCGCTGCGGCTCGCGATCGCGCAGCTCGCCATCTCGATACTGGACTGGACGATCGCCGGGGCCGTCCTCTACGTGCTCCTGCCGGCAGGCAGTGTTCCGTTTCTCGCGTTCCTCGGCGCATTCCTCACGTCGCAGCTTCTCGGCCTCGCGAGCCACGTGCCGGGAGCCATGGGAGTGTTCGAAGGGCTGATGGTGGTGCTCCTGAGGCCCTTCATGCCGGCCGCTGCCCTCCTGCCGGCGCTGATTGCCTACCGCGCCATCTACTATCTGCTGCCCCTTTCGGTCGCGGCTCTGCTGCTCGTGGCCGACGAGATACGTCAGCGGCGTTCCCAGGCCGCGCGCCTCGGCGCGGCACTGGGCTGGCTGACGGAACAACTCACGCCGAGGGTACTGGCGATCTTCACCTTTCTCGCGGGAGTGGTGCTCCTTCTCTCGGGGGCCACTCCAGCTGCGGCCGGCCGTCTGAGACTGCTCGACCGGGCGCTCCCGCTCGGTCTCATCGAGCTGTCGCACTTCGCCGGCAGCGTTCTCGGCGCTGCGCTGCTGCTCCTCTCGCAGGGCCTCGCGCGCAGGCTCGATGCTGCCTACGTGCTCACCATGGCGGCGATGCTGGCTGGCATTGTCGTGTCGCTGATGAAAGGCGGCGACTACGAAGAGGCTCTGGCCCTTACGGCAATCGTGCTTGTTCTCTGGCGCGCACGATCGGCCTTCGATCGGCGCGCGGCGCTCTTCGAGACGCGGTTTTCTCCCGCATGGCTCATGTCGATCGTCGCCGCTCTGGCGACATCACTCTGGCTGGGGCTGTTCGCATTCAAGCACGTGGAGTATTCGAACGAACTGTGGTGGCAATTCAGCCTGCACGGCGAGGCATCGCGCATGCTTCGGGCGACGGTAGGAGCAGGCGTGACGGTGCTGCTCTTCGCGCTGGCCCGTTTGATCGGTTATGCGCCGCACGAAGCGCCAGTTTCCAGCGACGCCGATCTCGATACGGCAGCGGCCATCATCGGCGAGCAGACGTCCACTTTCCCCAATCTCGTCTTCCTGCGCGACAAGGCCGTTCTCTTCGATGACGAGCGAACCGGGTTCGTGATGTACGGCGTTCAGGGTCGCACCTGGGCGGCACTCGGGGATCCCGTGGGCCCGCCGCACCGCCTCAACACACTGATACAGCTGTTTCTCGAACGTTGTGACGATTTCGGCGGTGTACCCGTCTTCTATGAGATCTCGAGCGAGCATCTGCACCGGTATGCGGACCTCGGTCTGACGTTCGTCAAACTTGGCGAAGAGGCGCGGGTAGACCTCGCGTCCTTCAGCACCGACGGCGCACGAGGCAAGAAATTCCGCCACGCCCTGCATCGGCTCGAGCGAGCGCAGGCGACGTTTCGTGTTCTCCCGGTCGAGCAGGTGGCGCAAGTGATGGATCAGTTGCGCGCTGTCTCCGGCGACTGGCTCGCGCGCCATGCCGGCGCCGAGAAGGGATTCTCGCTCGGATTCTTCACCGCGGAATACATCACCCGCTTTCGCGTGGCCGTCATCGAGAAGGATGCAAGGGTCGTGGCGTTCGCCAACCTGTGGGAGGGGCCGCAGCGAACGGAACTGTCCCTCGATCTCATGCGCTACGACGCCCGCGCGCCGAAAGAAGTGATGGAGGCGCTGCTCGTTCACGTCATGCTGTGGGGCAAGGATCAGGGCTACCGCCGGTTCATGCTCGGGATGGCGCCGCTCTCAGGATTCGAAAGCTCACCGGTGGCCCCGCTGTGGTCACGTCTCGCGTCGTTCGTCTACCAGCATGGCGAACCGATATACCGGTTTCAGGGGCTCAGGGCGTTCAAGCAGAAGTTCGACCCTGAATGGCAGCCGCGTTACCTGGCCTATCCCGGCGGCCTTCGTCTCCCCCGCGTCCTGGCTGATGTCGCGGCGCTCATCGCGGGCGGATATCGCAGGATCTTCTTGAAGTAAGGAACCGATTCCAATGCGTGTGCTGGTGGTGGAGGACGAACAGAAGGTCGCGGATTTCATCCGCTCGGGCCTCGAGCAGGAAGGATACGCCGTCGACGTCCTGCGCGACGGCACGTTCGCGGCCGAGCAGGCGCGCACCATCGACTACGACGCGGTGGTGCTCGACCTGATGCTGCCCGGCCGCTCCGGCTTCCAGGTGCTGCGCGACATCAGGGCAAGAAAGCCTGCGCTGCCGGTGATCATCCTTACTGCTCGCGATCTCGTCGACGATCGCGTGGTCGGGCTCGACAGCGGCGCCGACGATTACATGACCAAGCCGTTCGCGCTCGCCGAGCTCTCCGCGCGGCTGCGCGCCGTCCTACGCCGTGGCGCCCCTCGCGAAAACATCGTGCGCATCGCCGACCTCGAGGTGGACACGATGACACGAACGGTGCGGCGCGCGGAACGGAAGATCGACGTGACGGCGAAAGAATACGCGCTGCTCGAATACCTGATGCGCAACGGCGGGCGTCCTGTCACCAAGTCCTTGATCATCGAGCATGTGTGGGACATCCACTTCGACAGCGTCAGCAACGTCGTGGAAGTGCACATCAACTCGCTCAGGAACAAGATCGACAAGGGCTTCCCCACTCCATTGATCCACACCGTCCGCGGTGTCGGATACATGCTCAGCGAAGGTCCGCCGTGAATCTCACCCTGCGCTCGCGCCTGACACTCGTGTACGCGGGAGTGTTCGGCACAGTGCTGATTGCACTCGCCATCGCGTCATTCAGGGCCTTCGCTTACCAGCTCGATGCCGACGTGACTGCCAACCTCATGGAGCTCACGAGCGGATTACACGGATATGTCAGGTTCATCGGCGGAGCGCCGTCGATCGTCTTCGACAGCACCGATCCAGCACAGGCCGCATTCGTGGCCGAGGCGACGCGCTACTACGCCGTCTTCGATGTTGCATCGGGCGAGCTCATCACCCAGTCGGACGCGTTCGCACCACTCGGTCTCGAATTCACGACGGCGGAGGTGCGCCAGTTCCGCGACGCGCCCGTGAACTTCGACGTGCAGACCGATTACGGACGCGTGCGCCTGTCCAACAGCGTCATCACGCAACCCGGCGGGCATCAATACCTGCTGCAGGTGGGCGCTTCTCTCGCGGCCATGGATCACGTGCTCCACCGGTTCACGGTGCTGCTGATGGTCAGTGTGCCCGCCGCCCTGCTCATCGCCACCGCCGTTGGAAGATGGATGGCCGGGGTGGCGCTGCGGCCGCTGACGCGTGTCGCGGAGGCGGCACGGCCCATCGACATCACCGACCTTCAACGGCGGCTGCCCGTTCGAGGCGCAAACGACGAACTGGATGCAGTGGCGAACGCGTTCAACGACACGCTGGCGCGACTGGAGCGTGCCGTCGCCGAGATGCGCCAGTTCAGCACGGCTCTCGCACACGAGATCCGCACGCCGCTCGCGGCGCTCAGAAGCGGCATCGAGACCGCGATGCTCGAGCGGCCGGGGGAGGAGGCGCAGCGGCGGCTCGCCGGTCAGCTCGAGGAGATCGACAAGCTCAAACGAATGATCGGCCAGATCCTCACGGTGGCTCGCGCCGAGGCTGGAGAGATCCGTCTCGCGCGCTCGACGGTCGACGTTGGCGCGATCGTCAGTTCAATAGTCGAACAGGTCGAACCCGTGGCGGCGGCAAAAGGGGTCGAACTGTCCTGCGAGCGCGCAGAGGCCGTGCTCGTCGAGGGCGATGCCGAATGGCTCAAGCGCGTGGTGCTGAACCTGCTCGACAACGCGATCAAGTTCACCTTACCGGGCGGCCGCGTCGTCATCGCCGTCGAGCGCCAGGACGGGAGCGCTCACGTCACTGTTCGCGACTCGGGTCTCGGCATCCCCGAAGACGCGCAGCCACAGATTTTCGAACCGTTCTTCCGCGCCGATCCCGCACGCTCGATTGGAGGGGACGGCGTCGGTCTCGGTCTGAGCCTGGCCAGATGGATCGTCGCCCGCCACAACGGAACGATCGACGTGAAGAGCGCACCCGGTCATGGTTCCACCTTCACGGTCCGGCTGCCCGTCGCGTCACCGCAGGCCATTAAGCGAATTTAATCTGCCGTTCATCGCGCCTTCAGGTGCATCGCTTCGAATCGACAGAGAGAACGCCGATGCACGGCGAACAAGGAGAACGGAATCATGAAACGTGTTCTGATGGTAGTGCTGGCGGGGGCGATCGTCTTTGTTCCCTGCGGGGTATTCGCCGCCCAGGCGGCAAAGCCGCAGACCCAGCCGGCGGCCAAACATTCCACAGCCAAATCGGCTCCGACGCACTCGACTGCCGGCGTGGTGAAGTCGATGGACGACAGCTCTCTCGTCATCACTCGCCAGGGCAAGGATACCGGTGAGATGACGCTTTCGCTGAACGCGTCCACGCAGCGCAAGGGAACCATCGCGGTTGGCACTCCGGTTTCGGTCCGCTATCACGACGACGGTTCGACGCACGTGGCGACGGCGATCACCGCGCAGCACGAGAAGAAGCCCGCCACCAAGAAGTAGCGACTGAGAGCCGGCCGGCCGGAGAGTGGCAGGACTCTTCGGTCGGTCGTGCAGAGTCGGCGTTCGACCCGGTTGCAGGATAATGGGCGCGTCATGAGCGCTCCTCGGCAGGCCTCCACGCGCGATTGGCTGACGCGCGTATTCAGCTGGGTCGAAGACATCGTCTACGTGGGCCTGGGCGCCTTGCTCGCCGCCTCGGCGCTGATGCTGCTCGTCGCGGCCGCGCACGCATTCTGGCTGAACCTTCGCGCGGGAACGCTTTCCGAAAACATCGTCGAGCTCCTCGATCGGCTGCTGTTGATCCTGCTGATCGTCGAGGTCACCTACACGGTGCAGGTGTCGTTCCGCGAGCACAAGCTCACCCCCGAACCGTTCCTGATGGTCGGCCTGATCGCCGTGGTCCGGCGGCTGCTCGTACTGACAGCGGAACTGCCGCAAATGCTGGAGAAGGCGGATGCGCTGGTATTTCGTCAGGTCGCGATCGAGCTGGGGCTGCTCGGCGCTCTGATCGTCGCGCTCGTCACGTCGCTCGTGATGCTGCGGCGGCAGCCGCTCGGAACGGTCGCCGAGCGGGGGCAGAAGTCCTGACGTGCTCGCCTGACGGTCTTCGCAGCCGCGCCTACCGGATCCTGGAACTCAGTGGCGCCGCCTGCGCAATGAGACAGTCGCGTTCACCTGTTGTTGCGCTTGCGCTTCGCTCGCGCCTTGACCCAGGAGACATAGTCCTTGGGGACGTCGAGCTTCTTGAGCTCTGTCCACGCGGCGATTGCGTCCGCACGCTTCGCCCTCTTGTCGGCTTCGAGGAAGTCGGCTACGAAGTTGATGTAGCGGCCGTGAGGTACCCTCTCGAATCGCTGCATCTTGTTCAGCACAATGTAGTGGCGGACGAGATCGCCGTACGTGGGGTGCTCGCCGCTCGTGATTCGTTCTTCTCGCCAACGATTGAGCCGATACCAGACCCCGGACTTCTCACGAATATCCGGCGCCATCGTACGGGCCTGTTCGACGATGAACTTTTTCGTCTCGCGGTTGCTGGTGTAGTTCTCGATCCGGAGCTTCAGGTTGAGCCCACGGTCAACGTCCTTGACGCCCGTCTTGCGCAGTGAACGCCTGGTGGGCAACACAGCATTGCCCGTGCGCAGGAATGCCCCGATGGCCCTTTCGAGTTCGTCCTTTCGCTCCTTCTTCGCAGCGGGGATACCGATGCGCTCGGCGAAGTTCTTCAGTTGGTCGAGATACCAATAGCCGTTGTCGAACTCGCGCATCGTCATCGTCGGGGAGAGAGCGTTGGCCATGCGGCCACAGCTTACCCTTTGGCAATCTCTCTTACTCTCCTGTTCCGTGTCGGCACCGCCACGCCGGTCCCAATTCGACTGCGGCCTCGCATAGGGTGCTGGGAGGTCGACGCGAGTGCTGATGACGCGCGCCTGAACGTTTGTCGTGCGGATTCAGTAATCCTTCCTTGCGGGTAACGTGAGTAGGACGGCGATCGCCACCCACACAGTTCATATCCGCGCGCGAGTGGTCGCTTCCGGACAGCCGGATCCTCACGCGGCCCGCCCGTTCCGTGCAAGACGGCCCGATTCACACGGGTTCACTTGCCTGACGAACTGGTACGAATCGTGGGATAACAGTGTTCATGACGGCCATCCTCCAGGACCTGCGTCACGCGGCTCGGGGTCTTCGGCGCGCACCGTCCTTTACCGCGGCCGCGGTCGTGACGCTCGGTCTCGGCATCGGCGCGACGACCGGAACGTTCAGCATCGCGAACGCCGTTCTGCTCGAGCCGTTGCCTTTTGCCGAAGCCGATCGCCTCATACGCATCCAGGAGCTCACGCCCGGCGGTGAGCCGTTCTCGGTCTCGGAACCGACGTTCCTCGATCTGCAGCATGCCAGCCGAACGACATCGCGAATGGCCGCGATCGCGCCGCGTTCGCTGACCCTGACGGGCGTCGGCGACCCCGCGCGCCTCGAAGGCGCCGCGGTATCCAGCGAGCTGTTCGCCGTCCTCGGTGTCTCGCCGTCGCCAGGACGGGGGTTTCTCGCGGACGACGACGGCGCGGCGGCGCCGGCTGTCGTCGTTCTCAGCCACCGAACGTGGCGACAGCGGTTCGCGGGCGACCGGGAAATCGTAGGCCGTACGATCTCACTCGACGGCACTTCTCACGTCGTCATCGGCGTCATGCCGCCCGACTTCGAGTTCCTGCCGGCGGACCTGTGGATTCCCTTGCGAGCCGCAACACAGACCGACCGGACGAATCACAGTCTCGACGTGATCGCGCGACTGGCGGATGGCGTGACGATCGAGAGCGCGCGAAAGGAACTCCAGTCGATCGCCGCGCGGGTGGGCCGCGAGAACCCCTCGCAGACCGGGTGGAACATCAGAGTGAACTGGCTCGGCGAGTGGCTGATCGGGCCGGCATTCCGACGGACCATCTGGGTCCTCCTCGGCTCCGTGGGGCTGCTGCTGCTCCTCGCCTGCGCAAACGTTGCCAACCTGCTCATGGCGCGAGCCGCGTACCGCCGCGGTGAGATCTTCATCCGCGCCGCGCTCGGCGCGAACCGCATGCACATCGTGCGGCAGCTTCTTCTCGAGAGCCTCATCCTCGCAGCAGCCGGTGGACTGCTGGGCGTCGTGCTCAGCTTCTGGATCGCGGACGCGCTCTTCGCGCTCACCGCCGACCTGCTCGTTCTGCCATCCCCGGCAACGACCGACGGCCGCGTGCTGCTGTTTGCGTCGGTGCTCGTGGTGCTCACCACGCTTGTGTTCGGCCTGGTGCCGGCATGGACCGTTGCGTCAGAACACAACGGCGTGGCTGTGAATGGTGAGCGCGTGACGTCGGGACACCGGAGAATCACCGAAGCCTCCGTCATCGCGCAGGTGGCGCTCGCCATGATGCTCGTCGTCGGATCGGCACTGATGATCCGCAGCTTCATCCGCCTGGACGGCAGCGATCCCGGCTTCGTGGCGCGGGATGTGATCGCCGTCCCGCTCGCACTTCCGGAACGCAAGTACTCTCCCGAACGGGCCGAAGCGTTCTTTCGTAACCTCGCATCACGCCTGCAACGAATCCCCGGGGTGGTCAGCGTCGGTGCGACGACGACGAACCCATACCGGCAATGGGGATTCAGCAACAACGTCACTCCCGAAGAGCGCGCGGCGGATGCGCCACCGACGGGTTTCATGCAGGCCTCGTGGCGAGCGGTCACCACAGGCTATTTCGAAACGCTGCGGATCCCGCTCCTTCGCGGCCGGACGTTCGCCAGCGAGGATCGCAGCGATCAGCGGGCTGTGATCGTTTCCGCTTCGCTCGCCCGCGCGCTCTGGCCGAACGCCGATGCTGTCGGACGTCGGCTGTTCTGGGGTGGAGTCGATGGCCGCCCGTGGACGGTCGTCGGCGTCGTGGGTGACATCCGCGACGTCCGCGTCGATGCCACGCCGGATCCGACGCTCTATCTGCCGCACGCGAGCGTGCCGCTGAACGGCATGACAGCCGTGGTGCGCTCGACGCTGGGCGCGACGAGCATTGCTGCCCCGATCCGCGATGCGATACACGAGATGGATCCGAATCTTCCCGTGCCGGAAGTGCGCGCGCTTGCCGCGAACCGCGACGACGCGGTCACCGCGCCGCGCGTTCGCACGCTGCTCCTCACGGCGGTGAGCGGTGTGGCGCTGCTGCTCGCGGCGGTTGGCTTGTACGGGCTCGTGGCGTTCGGCGCCGCGCAACGCGTGCGCGAGGTGGGGATCCGGATGGCGATCGGCGCGCGCCCCGCCGACATCGTCCGGCTCTTCGTGTCGCGCGGACTGGTGCTCGCGGCCGCAGGCCTCGTCGGTGGGGTGATCGCGGCGTGGACACTTTCACGCGCGCTTGACAACCTGCTGTACGAGACCGACGCCCACGATCCGCTGATTTTTGCTGTTGCCGCCGTTCTTCTGTCGAGCGTCACGGCCGTCGCGAGTTATCTCCCGGCGCGCCGTGCCGCCGCGCTCGACCCCGTCCGCGTCCTCAATCGATCGTAGTCCAAGGCGGGGTCAGATCTTGTTTCTTGCACGGAGTGTCATCGAAATGTGACAGCTGGCGCAAGAAACAAGATCTGACCCCAGGACTATCGTGTGGTCTTCACACGCCCGCGCGCCTTTGCCTTGGCGCGGGCAAGCGGTGAGATCGCGGGCTTCGGCGGCCCCGTCGGCGGCGGAGCCACTGTTTCGTTCTCGACCACGGGCGCCTCCGTCGCGCCAACACCTGCTCGGTCGCGCTGTTTGCGGGACCACCGCGGCCAGTGCAGACGAGGCAACCGGACACTCCGCAGCCACTCACTCGCCGCCGCAAACAGCAGTAAGCGTCGTCCCGCGATTTCCACAACGTGCAGGAGGAGCAGTGCGAGCGTGAGCGGGATCACGAGATCGCGGATCTGGCGATTACGCATGCGGCTCGCGTCGAAGACGTCATCCCATGCGGTGCGTTCGATGCCGCCCGACACGCGCGCCATCTCGCGCAGCGTGGTGCGCCCCTCGTTCGGATCGGCGCGCGGCTCGAACTCCGGCGAGTACGGCAAGGTGAGCGGCGCGAGCGGTAACACCGCGCCGTTCACGAGCTGGACGGCGCCGACGTACACGCCCGCCTTCTGAATCGGGAAGCGCGCCTCGAGGACGTCTTCGCCGACCCAGTTGAGGGTCAGCCGAAGCGCGCCAGCATCGGACACGTCGTCAGGTGGAAGGATCGTCGCGGTGGCTACGCGCACTTCGCTCCCTGCACCGCGCGCCCGGTCGGGATCCAGCTCGATGCGCACGATGCCCTGGCCACCCTGTCGCTCGATGC
>DATLLF010000123.1:0-23850 GCA_035537955.1 Vicinamibacterales bacterium
TCGGCGGAGCGATCGGTCAGCAGGACAGCGCCCGCCTCGGGCCCGAGCTCGCTCAGCCCTTCCATCGCGAGGCGGCTGTTGCGCTCGACCAGCAGCGAGAACGCTGACCGGCGGTCCTTGTCGGGAAGCTCGGAAAAAAGCTGCGCCAGGTCGGCCGGGTGCTGCTTCTGGAGCAGGTTCACCAGGTTCGAGGTGGCCCCCATGCGCTGGAGGCGCCTTACCGAGTCGAGGACAACGTCCAGCTTCCGCTGCGCCATGAGCAGTTCCGTCAGTGTTACGGGAACTGCTCAAGGTAGCACGAGTTGGCGGCTTTCCGGCTTGCGGGTCGCGGCGTGCGGCTTGCGTCACTGGCTGTGAGTAAGTCTTAACCCAGAGGGGCTGGACGCGACAGACCTTCAAACCCACAAGCCGCAGGCCGCAACCCGCAAGCCGGCAGCCGGAAGCCGTTTCTTACTGCGCCTGCCCGCCGCGTCCGCGACCGCCGCCCTGCTGGATCGTGTAGTCGCCCGGCACCGTGAATAGATTCTGGTCCGGCTCGGCGCGGAGGATGTTGCGCAGGCGATAGACCGTCTCGCCCGATCGCGGATCGCTGTGGCGCGTCATGACGAGCACCTGCAGGTCGTCGGAAAACCACTGCTCCGAGACAACGCGGATCTCCTTGTCGTTGCCGATCTCGCCCGCGGGGATTATCGTCGTTACCCGGCTACCGGTCGCCATCACGCCTTCGATGTTCTGGCTGCCAAGATCTTCCTTCTTCACGTTGGGGTTTTCGGCCTCAGGCGTGCGCATCAACGTCCCGCTGACTGCACCGCCACGGCCGCCGCCGCCACCGCCCCCGCCACGCGCCATCGGCTGTCCGTCGGCGGTGATGGTCGCGGTTGCCACACCTTCACGTGTGGTCAAGGTGTAGGTTGGCGCGACGATGTTGACCGTCGACTTGAAAGCGGTTTTCGCCCTGGTGTCGAGGGTGTAATTCACGTGAGCAACGGGATCCGAAATGGCCACGCTGCGAACGGAGCCGTCGTCCGCCAGCATTTCGCGGCGCGTGCGTCCTTCACCGTCGCGATACACCTTGGTTGCTGACCGACGGCTGATGCGCGTGCCGTCGCCGAGGACCTGCGTGGTTTCCGTCAGTGTCTCGGCGGCGTACGGACGACCAGGAGTGATCTTCGTTTCCACCGATCTCGCGACCATTCCGCCGCGGGCACCCTGCACCGTGGGCATCGCCTGCTCGTTGGCCGCTCGCGGTGCGGCCGTCGCCGGCGTCGTCGTGATCACGCCCGCCTGCGCGTAGGCAGCGGCAGGAGCGAGCAGCGCCGCCGCCGCGAACCCGGTGATCCATCTGACAGTCATGGTGTACTCCTTGAAGAATCCGAATCGTTGACGAGGCGAATCGCTCGCGGATAGCCGTCCTGCGCGACGAGCAATTCGGCGAGTACTGGTCCGGTGCCGAAATCAGCCACGATCTGTATGCCGTATTCGGGCAGACTGGTGACCGACAACGAGACCCTGACGATCGAGCCGCTTTCGAATGGAGGCATCACGCCGGTGCCCGGAATTGCGATGAACGTCGACGGTTCACTCGCCGGCGGCGTCATCGACTGTGTGCGCGATGCGAGCCATGCACCCGAGGTCGATGCGAGCAACAGCGCCGCGGCGAGCGACAGCCAGCGAAGGCTGGGTCGCGCCGGCCCTGTCACGCGCTGCATTTCGAGCAGCACCGCCTGCTGCACGTGCGGACCGGCCGACGCGTTTCGCGTCGTTTCTGCGAGCGCCGCCAGGCCTGCCCTCAGCGCACGTTCCTGCTGTTCGTTCATGCCAGACACCTCGCCACCGTTACCCGCCGCGATTGTGGCGTCTCATTTCTCTGCTGCTCCCCGAGCATCTTCGCCGTCAGCAGCGCCCGGCCGCGGTTCAATCTCGATCTGACGGTTCCCAGCGGACATGCCAGTGCGGCCGCCGCGTCCGCATACGACAGCTCCTGCAGGTCGCACAAAACGACGACCTCGCGATACCGAATCGGCAGGCTGAGCACCGCGCGCCGGAGCGCCTCGATGGCCTCGCTGCTCGTCAGATCCTGCAGCGGATCCGGGCTGGCGCCGGGGAGGGCCGCCTCCAGTCCGTCATCCGCATCGATCGAGGCCGCGCCCCGATCAACTGCAAGCCGCCGCCGAACGAAGTTTCTTGCGATCCCGCAGAGCCATGCCCGCACGGGCGCCCGACCCGGCTCGAACTTCCGCGCATCCCGGATCACGGTCACGAACACGTCCTGCGTCACGTCGTCGGCCACCGCGGCAGAGCCGGTGAGGTGCAGCGCGAAGCGATACACGTTCTGCTGACGACGACGGAACAACACGCTCAGCGACTCGACGTCTCCGTCGGCGACCCGCGAAAGCAGCGTCTCATCGCTTGGATCCTGTTCAGTGTCGTGACCCATCGGTTCCGCTTACGACGTTGGCTGGTGGTATTCAGTTCGGGGCGGCAGGAAGTTCCAGATTGCGGCAGATTTTGAATTTCAGACGTTTCATTTTTCGATGCCAAATCCAAGGACACTAATGGCATTAGAAATCTCAAAACGGCAAATTCAAGATCTGACCGCCGGAGGACGGAGGCCTCATCTGCCGAGAGAGCGCGGATCTGCGTGGGACGCGTTTGGCACTTCATTCGCAGGACGCGTGCCGTGACCCTCGAGTTCGGTCCGCGCGCGGTCCGCTCACTCAGCGCCGCCGCCGCGTGCCTGCTGCTGGTCACGGTCACGCCAGCGCGCGCGGAGCCATTCGGGTGGCCACAGGTTCAAGGGGTCGGCACGCCGGTCGTTCTCACCTACAGCTTCATCAACCTGCTGGACCCGGCGTTTCAGGGCATCTCCGAGGCTGAGCTGCGCGCGGCCACTGCCCAGGCCCTTGGTCTATGGGCGCAATACAGCCCGCTGCATTTCGTCGAACGGCCGGACTCGGGTCCGCCAGCGTCCGACCAGAACTACTTTCCGGACGGCCATCCCGACATCAGGATCGGTGCGCATGACGAAGCGGACGCCGAGGTTCTCGCGCACGCGTTCCTGCCTGTCTCTACGGATACCAGCGGACTTGCCGGCGACATCCACTTCAATAGTGACTCCATTCTGCCTTGGGGAATCGAAAGCGGATTCCCGGCGATCGACTTTCTCGAAGTCATGGTTCACGAGCTGGGCCACGCGCTGGGCATGCAGCACGTCATGGACGTTGAGGCCATCATGAACCCCTTTCACGGATTCCGATTCGCAAAGGGACCCGCTTTTCTTCTGGGCCCGGATATCGACGGCATCCAGGCAATCTATGGCGCTGGTGCCGGGTCGGTGGCACCGATACCGGAGCCCTCGACGTTCATGCTTGTCTTTGCCGGGCCGGTCGTCGCACTCATCCGGCGGTTCCACACCAACAGGTCTCGCCGCGGCTCGCGGGACTCAGGGTAAAGACATCAGACGCCGCGCGGTCGCGAGCACTTCTTCCGGGGAGAGCGACGCGGCGCGCATCTCGCGAATTCCGCTGTCACCATCCGACTTGCTCAGCTTCTGCGCGGGCGACTTCATCACCAGCCGATGATGCATGAAGCGCGGCGGCACGCGACGCCCGAGCATCCGCGCCAGCTGGATCTGACGGCCGGTCGACGCCAGCAGGTCGACGCCGCGGACGACCAGATCGATCTCCTGCTCGAAGTCGTCCACCGTCACGGCGAACTGATACGTCCACCAGCCGTGCCGGTCCCGGATCAGCAGGTCACCGCACTGATCCGCCGGCACCTGGACCTGCTCCCCCTGAAGAAGATCGTCGAACCGTTCCTCGGACCGTGGCAGCCGCACGCGTAGCGACAGGCCAGTGGCCTCAGGAAGATTCTTCTTCGCGCAGGTTCCCGGATATCGCAGTTCGCCGCCAGGCGTGGAGGAGGCCGAGATCTCCTTCCGTGAGCACTCGCAGGCGTAAACGAGATCCTGCCGGCGCAGGGCATCGAGGGCAGACTCGTAGATGCCGTTCCGCTCACTCTGTCGGACGAGCGGCGCGTCGGCGACGAACCCGAGCCAGGCAAGATCCTCGAGAATAGACAGCTCGTACTCACGCCGCGACCGCTCGCCGTCGTGGTCTTCGATGCGAAGGAGCACGCGTCCGCCTTCGCGCCGCGCGGCTTCCCAGACGTAGATCGCGTTGACGACGTGGCCGAGATGAAGGTCTCCGGTGGGCGCCGGAGCGAATCGTGTCGTGACCAAGCGATGCCGGGGTCAGCGCTTGCGCGGCTTGCGCGCGGTCCGCGGCACTCCTATTTCGTCCAGGGTGCGTTCGTTGTTGCGCCAGTCCGGATCCACCTTCACGCGCAGATCAAGGAACACCTTGGTGTCGAAAAACGATTCCATCTCCTTGCGCGCCTCGGTGCCGATCCGCTTGATCATGTCGCCGCCGCGCCCGATCACGATCGGCTTCTGCGATTCGGTTTCGACGTAGATCGTGCAATACAAGCGCAGCAGGCCCTGCCCTGAGCGAGCGGAGCGAGTCGAAGGGTCGCGCTCCGACTCGTCAAACTGATCGACGATGACCGCCGTGGAGAACGGCAGCTCGTTCCGTGTGTGGTGCAGCACTTTCTCGCGGACCATTTCGGCGACCAGCGTGCGCTCCGCCTGGTCGGTCAGAAAGTCTTCGGGGTAGATCGGCTCCGACTCGGGGAGATTCTCGAGCAGCACCTGCTCCAGCTGACCGATCCCGTCCGCGGTCACAGCCGACACCGGCACGATGGCCGCGAACTCATGCCATTGCCGCGCACGCTCGATCAACGGCAGCAGTTTCGCCTTCGCTATGAGATCGATCTTGTTCAGGACGAGCACCACCGGCACCTTGACGTCCTTGATCAGGTTGGACACGTACTCGTCGCCATGCCCGGGTCTCGTCGACGCGTCGAAGATCAACGCGACGACGTCCACTTCGCGCAGGGTTTCCACGGCGGCATCGACCATCCGCACGTTGAGACGATGCAGCGGGCGGTGGATGCCGGGCGTGTCGACGAACACGATCTGTCCTTCGGGCAGATTCTTTACGGCGACGATCCGGTTGCGCGTCGTCTGCGGCTTGTCGGAGACGATAGCGACCTTGGTCCCGACTATGCGATTGAGGAGCGTGGATTTCCCCGCGTTGGGGCGGCCGATGAGCGAAGCGAATCCTGCGCGGGGCATTCAGTGATGATACTTGGCTGCGGTCCGCGGTCCGCAGTCCGCGGTCACAGCCGGCGGTCCACGGTCCGAGTTCGCTTCTCCGGCGGCTCCAGCAGGTCCTGAAGCCGCCGCATTCGCCGAGCCTCGGTCCGGGCGGATATCTGTGGTTCGCGTACGAAAAATGACCGCCGACCTGTATCGCGACTAACACGGGCGGCGCGTGAGCGCGTCGCAGCGCCTCCCGCGAACGTCGACCCACTCCTGAACCCGATCCCCGACTACCGCTCCGCGTCGGCCGGCTCCGGCGCCAGGCGCTTGAAGCGGACGCGGTGGATACGACGGCGTTCCGCTTCGAGCACCTCGACGTGCATGCCATCGAGGTCGAATGTTTCCCCCGCGGTCGGCACACGCCCGACACGCGTGAGCACGTAACCGCCGACGGTCTCGAAGCCCTCCGGCTCGACCTCGACGTCCAGACGGTCGCGCACTTCGTCAAAGTTCACCTTGCCGCTGAACACGTAGGAACCATCCGCCTCCTCGACCACTCGTTCGGTCTCGACGTCGTACTCATCGCGGATCTCGCCAACGATTTCTTCGAGCACGTCCTCGATCGTGGCGAGTCCGGCGGTGCCACCGTACTCATCGACGACGATGGCGATTTGCGTCTGCTTCTGCTGGAACTCCTTGAGGAGGTCCGCCACGCGCTTGGTCTCGGGGACGAACGTCGCAGGACGAATGAGTTGGGGAAGGTCCCTGTGCAGCAGCGCGGCATCGCTCGCGTCACGCAGGTGAATGAGGTCCTTGACGTAGAGCAGGCCCAGAATGTTGTCGAGGTTCTCTCCATACACGGGGATCCTGGAGTACTCCTGCTCCTCGAACAACGTGCGCACGTCGCCGAGTGTCGCCGTAGACGCAACCGCAACCATGTCCGGCCGCGGCGTCATCACCTCGCGCACCAGCGTATCGCCGAAGTTCACGATCGACTGGAGCAGCTTGCGTCCTTCCTCCTCGATGAGTCCCTGTTCGGCGTCGGCATCAGGTGGCGCCGGCGCGGTGACATCGGCGGCGGCTTCGATCGTTTCAGCGGCGCCGTTGCTCTGCTCGCTGCGCTCGCGCCGCGGCTCGTGAATCAGGCGGGTGAGCGAATTCGTCAATGGACGAACGGTTCGCGCAAGCGCATCGAAGGGTGGCAGCAGGATCTCGAGCACGCGCTCCGGGTTGCGGCGGACGATGAAGATCGGAATCACGTGCTCACAGACGAGGATGAACACCGCCACGAACAAGAGCAGCATCCCGATCGACTGCCCGCCAGTGCGTCCGGTCAGGACGGCTATGAACACCGTCGCCAGCGAGAAGCTGAGGCCGAGCAGAAGGCGCGCCGGCAGGAAGAGACGGATCGGATCTTCGAGGTAGAACCCGAGTCGATCGTCGCGTCCTCCGCGCTCCACCATCAGCCGCAGCGAGAGCCGCATCAGCACCGTGAAGGCGGTCTCGATCGTGCCGACATACACGGCCACGATCGCGAGGATGAAGAGCAGCAGCGGGATCACAAGCGTTCGATCAGGCCCGCCGGCAGCCCGCCCTTCCTGCGAAGTCTCGTTTCGACCCGCTTCATCCGACCGACATCCTGCGGATTGTCGTGATCGTAGCCAAGGAGGTGCAGCAGGCCATGCAGTGCCAGCACCCGCAGCTCTGTCTGATACGAGTGCCCGGCCTCGCGCGCCTGCCGCGTCGCGACACCTGTGGCGATGACGAGATCGCCGAGAGCCCGCGGATCGGGCTCCGGGGTCCGCGGTTCGGCGGCAAAGGAAAGGACGTCGGTCGCGTAGTCCTTGCGGCGGTAGCTGCGATTGAGCGTGCGCATCCGCGCGTCAGACACGAGCGCGATGGCCAGCTCGCCGCGCGCATCGCGCGGCGCGACCCGTTGCAGCCAGCGCGCAAGACCGCCGTCGCGCACGGCGCGGCCGCGGCCATCAGACACCGCGACCCTCAGCGGGCTACTGTCGGGATCCACTGGTGTAGGCGTCGTAGGCCTTGACGATCTGCTGCACGAGCTGATGGCGGACGACGTCGCGCTCGTCGAAGCGGATGAACTCGATGCCCTCGATGTTCCCTACGACCTTCATCGCTTCCACGAGTCCGGACGTGCGGCCCGACGGCAGGTCGATCTGCGTGATGTCCCCCGTGATCACCGCCTTCGACCCGAACCCCAGGCGCGTCAGGAACATCTTCATCTGTTCCGACGTCGTGTTCTGCGCTTCATCGAGGATCACGAACGCGTCGTTCAGGGTGCGCCCGCGCATGAACGCGATCGGCGCGACCTCGATCGTGCCGCGCTCGAGCATGCGGTCGGCGCGCTCGATGTCGAGCATGTCGTAAAGCGCATCGTAGAGCGGCCGCAGGTAGGGATTCACCTTCTCCTGCAGGTCGCCGGGCAGGAACCCGAGCTTCTCGCCAGCTTCGACCGCAGGCCGGGCGAGGATGATGCGGCTGATTTTCTTCGCCAGCAGGTACGACACGGCCTGTGCCATGGCGAGATACGTCTTGCCGGTTCCGGCCGGACCGATGCCGAAAACGATGTCCTTCTGCTCGATGGCCTCCAGGTAACGCCGCTGATTCACGCTCTTCGGCATCACCTGCCGCTTGCCGGACGTGCGCGGCGTGCCCTTGGCGAAGTAGTCGGCGAGTTCGACGTTCTCGTCCTGCGCCACGAGTTGCGCCGCGGTTTTCACATCCCCTTTGCCGAGCTTGTAGCCCTCATCCATCATCGATGTGAGCTGCCCCAGCACGCGCTCCGCCTTCTCCACGTCGTCGACGTCACCTTCGACGATGATCTCGCTGGGATTCGTGCGGATCTGTACGTTGAACTGCGCTTCGAGCAGCTTGATGTTTTCGTCGAGCGGTCCGAAAAGCGTTTCGGCGCCGTGCTCTGGCAGGTTGATCTTACGGGTAGCGGTCGCGGGAGGAATGGTTGAGCTCCTGTTCAGTTCACCGATGTTAACCCGCCTTCGCCCTTCGGGCTATGGCGAGGCAGGCACCGCTAGGTTACCTTCAACTTTAGTTCCCGCAGCTGCTTCTCATTGACCGTGGATGGAGCGGCGGCCATCAGGTCCTGCGCCTGGGCGGTTTTCGGAAACGCGATGACGTCGCGGATCGATGACTCACCGCAGAGGATCGCGACGGTGCGGTCCAGGCCGATGGCAATGCCGCCGTGCGGCGGCGTGCCGTACTCCAGCGCGTCGAGGAAGAAGCCGAACCGCAGCCTCGCCTCCTCGTCGGAAATCTGCAGCAGCTTGAAGATCAGTTTCTGCACGGCCTGGTCGTGGATACGGATGCTGCCGCCGGCAATCTCACTCCCGTTCAGCACGAGATCGTATGCGCGTGCGCGCGCCCGCGCCTGGTCCGTTTCGAGCAGCGCCGCGTCGCTCTCGAGGGGCGCAGTGAACGGATGGTGCATGAACTCATATCGCTGCTCGTCGGCGAGCCATTCGAACATGGGGAAATCGACGACCCAGAGAAACTCGAAGCGATTCGGATCCAGCAGGTTTTCCTTCCGCGCCACGTGCAGCCGCAGCGCGCCAAGCGCCTTCGATGTGGGCTCATGCGCACCCGCGGTCATCAGCAGCAGATCCCCGTCTCGCGCTCCGCCACGCTCGAGGGCCCGCCGAATTGTGCCTTCTCCTGCGGCCTTCAGCGCCGAGCTCTGAACGGCGCCGCCCGCGTTGCGCGCCCATACGAGGCCTGACGCGCCCGCGGACTTCGCCTGCTCCGTCAGCTCGTCGAGCTCCTTACGTGAGTACCGCGCCCCACCGGTTACGACGAACCCGCGGACCTCTCCACCGGCGGCCACCACATCCCTGAAAACGCTGAACGTGGATTCGGCGAACACGCCAGAAATGTCCTGTATCTCCATTCCGGCTCTCAGGTCCGGCTTGTCGGATCCATAGCGCGCGATCGCGTCAGCGTACCGGAGGCGCACAAACGGCCGCGATGGCGTCTTGCCGATCAGAGCCAGCAACCGCTCCATGAGCGGCTCGACAGTGCTGAAGACGAGATCTTCGGTCGCGAACGAAATCTCGATGTCGACCTGCGTGAACTCCGGCTGCCGATCCGCCCGCAGGTCTTCGTCGCGAAAACATTTCACGATCTGGAAGTAACGGTCCATTCCCGAGATCATCAGGATCTGCTTGAAGATCTGCGGAGACTGGGGGAGCGCGTAGAACTCTCCCGGATGGACGCGGCTCGGCACCAGGTAGTCGCGCGCCCCCTCCGGCGTCGATTTCGTGAGCATCGGCGTCTCGATTTCGAGAAAGCCGTTCTCGTCGAAGTACTTCCGGATCTCCATCGTCGCCCGGTGCCGCAGCGCGAGGTTGCGCTGCATGCGCGATCGGCGGAGATCGAGGTAGCGGTACTTGAGCCGCATCTCCTCCGCGATGGGCGCCTCTTCGTTGCTGATCGGGAACGGCGTGACCTTCGCGTCGTTCAGGAGGCGGATCTCGCGGGCCTCGACTTCGATCTGGCCCGTCTTCATCTTCGGATTCACGGCGTCGGCACCGCGGGCGACGACGGTTCCGATGGCAGCGATGACGAACTCGGAGCGGAGGTGCTTGGCCTCCTCGACGAGCGGCTCGTTCTCACGCACGACCACCTGCGTGAGGCCGTGGCGGTCGCGCAAGTCGATGAAGACGAGCGAGCCGAGGTCGCGGACGCGATGCACCCACCCGAGCAGAACGACATCCTTGCCGACGTCCGCGGCCGCCAGGTCGCCTGCCGTGTGTGTTCGGCCGAGTTTTCCGAGTGGGGTTATCTCCATAGTCGTGATGCTTCCGCCTTCAGGCGGAAGTTGCCGCTTCCCGCAGCATCCGAGCAACTGCATGTCGCGGAATGCTGCTCTGCTCCCCCGTCTTCATGTTCTTCACCGTCACTTCTCCGCGCGCGCGCTCGTCACCGCCTTCGACCGCGACGAACGTCACGCCACGAACGGCAGCGTACTTGAACTGCTTGCCGAGCTTGTCGGGTTCCGGATACAGATCGACGCGAAGTCCCGCAGCACGGAGCTCGTTCGCGAGCGTCAGGCTCTCCTCGATCGGCTCTCCCTCGAACTGCGTCACCATCACGTCCGCCGCGGCGGTCACCAGATACGCGGGGAACATGTTGCGCTCCGTCATGACGACAAGAATGCGTTCGAGGCCGAGCGAGAAGCCACACGCCGGGATCTGTTCACCCGAGAACATGCCGATCAGGCCATCGTAGCGTCCGCCCCCACCGAGGCTGCCGGCCAGATCCGGGACGGAGGCTTCCATGATGGCTCCGGTGTAGTACGAGAGTCCGCGTGCGAGGCGCGGCGTCAACTTCACGTGACCGGCAGCCGGCGTGGCGTCGCACAGCTCGAGAATGCGTGCGACGTTCTGGCGTGCTGCCGCGCCGCCTTCCTCCTGCGCGACCAACCGGTCGAAGACGTCGGGGTTTTCGAACGCGTCGAGGATCTCGCGCGCGCTCTGCTCGGCAACACCTCGCGTCGTCATGTCACGAGTGACGCCGTCCCGCCCGATCTTGTCCAGCTTGTCTATCGCGACTAGCGCGGTCGAATGCATCGACACGTCGATGTCCGCGCCTTTCAGCAGCGCCGTGAGCAGTGCGCGGTGATTCAACTGGATCGTGAAGTCCGCGAAGCCGAGCTTCCGCAGCACTTCGCTGACCGCCGACAGCATCTCGGCCTCGATGACGGGAGACGTCGAGCCGATCGCATCCACGTCGCACTGGTAGAACTCGCGAAATCTGCCGCGCGCCGGGCGATCCGCGCGCCACACGGGCTGGATCTGATAGCGCTTGAAGAACTTCGGCAGCGCGGCGCGGTGCTCCGCTACAACACGCGCGAGCGGAACCGTGAGGTCGTAGCGCAGCGCGAGATCTGTCTCCCCGGACGACTCGTGCTCGCCTCGGCGCAGCACCTTGAAGATGAGCTTGTTGCCTTCCTCGCCGTACTTGCCCGTTAGCGTCTCGATGTTCTCGAGCGCCGGTGTCTCGAGAGGCTCGAATCCGTAGCGGCGATACACCCCCTCGACGACGCCGATCACGAATTCGCGTCGTCGGACGTCGTCCGGCAGAAAGTCCCGCATGCCGCGTGCGGGGCGCGTCTGCTGGGGCATTTAGGCGGACATGTAGTCGAGACGGTAGCCGACGTACCGCTCTGAAAACTCGAGGATCGACGCGACTTCTCCTTCGGTAAGCTGCCGCTTCAGTTTTGCCGGACTCCCCATGACCAGCGAGCGCGGCGGAAAACGGCTCTCCTCGGTGAGGAGCGAGCCGGCCGCCACGATCGAATCGCTGCCCACCGTCGCACCATTGAGCAGGATCGCACCCATGCCGATGAGGACCCGGTCGCCGAGCGTACAGCCGTGAACGATCGCCGCGTGTCCGATCGTCACGTCATTGCCGATCGTCGTGGGATGCGTGCGGTTCATGACGTGCACGACCGTGCCGTCCTGAACGTTGCTGCGGTCGCCGATGCGGATCCGGTGCACGTCGCCGCGAACGACGGCGTTCATCCAGACGCTCGATTCGGCGCCAATGTGGACGTCGCCGATCACCTGCGCGCTCGCGTCGACGTACGCCGTCGGGTGCACGCGCGGCGACGCGCCCTTGAACGAACGGAGCATCCCGCCATTATTTCACGTCGCGAACGGTCGGATACTTGATCCCGAGCTGTTCGAGATAGGTCGCGTACTTCGCGGGATCGTAGTAGTACTTCCGCATCTGCTCACGGTACTTGGCCATGCGGTCCCTGTTCAATTCGATCGCTGGTTTGTCCTGGGCGCGGATCAGCGGCTCGTACTTCATCTCCTTGGTCTGCACCTCGTTGAAGTACTGCCACGCGATCTTCACCAGCTCCGGTTTCGTGAGCAGATCGATCATCGTCATCGCCTGCGCCTTCGCGCCGGCCGTTGCTCCCTTGTGGGCGATGGGTGTGGCCATGGCGATCGCGTTCGCCCAGTTGTGGCCCGGGAGCCCGGGAATGTTCGCCGGATACCGCAGCGTGATCGTGGGCACGTTCCAGGAGATGTCGCCGATGTCGTCGGATCCGCCCCCGCGGTTGTCACGCACAGGGCCCGTGAGCTGTGCGTTGATGCGCGATGACAGCCCCTGCTCACGGCTGCCAAGCTCCTTCTGCAGCGCCTTCGCGAGCGTCTGATCCGCCTCGCTCCACTGCGGCATGCCGACCTTCTGAATGTTCGCGTGCGCGGCCAGTGCGACGGCGCGGTTCATGTGCTGCGGCCAGGCGCTGCCGAGCACGCGCGTGGGCAGCAGTTCCACACCCGCCATCTGAGCCGCGCCTTTCGCGATCGAATCCCCGGTTTCCCAGAGCTCCTTGATCTTTGGATACGTCGTCTGCCGGAAATAGTACCAGGCTGACGCCGTGCGAGGAACGACGTTCGGCTGGTCGCCTCCGTCGGTGATCACGTAGTGAGACCGATGCTCGAGCGGCAGATGCTCGCGGCGATAGTTCCAACCGATGTTCATCAGCTCCACGGCATCGAGCGCGCTGCGGCCACGCCAGGGCGCCCCGGCGGAGTGCGCCGTCTGCCCTTTGAAGGAGTACTCGACTGACACGAGCCCGGTCCCGTCCCGATCTCCCCATGCGACGCTGAAGTTGTCGCTCACGTGCGCGAACAGCGCGATGTCGACGTCCCTGAACAGTCCCGCGCGAACGAAGTACGCCTTCGTGCCCACTAACTCCTCGGCCGTGCCCGGCCAGATCCTGATCGTGCCCGACAGCTTCTCGCGCGCCATGATCTTCTTCACGGCGATGGCGGCGGTGATGTTGAGCGGCACGCCGGAGTTGTGTCCCTCGCCGTGACCGGGTGCACCTTCCACCAGCGGATCGAAGTACGCGACGCCCGGCTTTTGCGACGCCTGCGGGATGCCGTCGATGTCGCTTCCCAGTGCGATCACCGGCTTGCCCGATCCCCACGTGGCCATGAACGCAGTGGGAATACCCGCAACCCCCTCCTCGACGGTAAATCCGTTCTTCTTCAGGATGTCCACGACATACCGGTGCGTTTCCGTTTCCTGGAAGCCGAGTTCGCCGAAGCTGAAGATCGAATCGACCATCTGCTGCGTGCGGTCCTTCATCGATTCGACATCGGCGACCGCTTCCGCCTTCAGTTTCTCGATCCGCGCGTCATCTTTCGGGATGTTCATCGGCGGCGGAGGCGGACCCGGCGGGCCTTGCTCCTGGGCGAGTGGAACGGAAGCGGCAATCGCGGTCAGGAGCAGTGCAGCACGCAGTCGTCGGTTCATGCGGTTCCCTTTCGTGGCGATCCGTGGCACACCTCATGCATTTTGTGGAGGCGTGGAGAGCGGGACTCAAACAGTCGAGCCTTAGATTATCTCCGACCTTCCTGGCCCCCACCCTATGATCCGGACTGTCAAGCAGACCGCTCTCTCGACCATGCGAAATGCGGGTGTGTTCGACCTGGCCGGCCGGTCCCGGTGGCGTCACGAACGCCTGCTCATCCTTGGTTACCACGGAATCTCTCAGGAGGACGAGCACCTCTGGAACCCCGCGCTTTTCATCGCCCCGGAGCACCTCGCCTCACGCATGAGGTTCCTCCGGGCGCAGCGTTTCAACGTGCTTCCCCTCTCGGACGCGCTGCACCGCCTTCGAACGGGTACGCTCCCCGAGCGCAGTGTGGCCGTCACGTTCGACGACGGGTACGTCGACTTTTACCGCTTCGCACTCCCGATCCTGCGGGCCTATCAGATTCCGGCAACGGTGTATCTGACGACGTACTACTCGGAACATAACGGGCCTGTGCCGGGTATCACGGCGGCCTACATGCTGTGGAAGAGCCGGACCTTTTTCGGGCCTCTGACCACCGTCCCCGGGTTCGAAGGTGTCTGCCTTCGGGATCCTGTCGAACGTCGGCTGGTGAGTGACGCGGTGGGCAGATATTTCACGGACGAACGCACGCTGAGCCCGGCCGAGAAGGACCGGATGCTCCAGGAGCTTGCGGCGGAAACGGGCTTCGATCTGAAGCCATTCCAGAGACGCAGGCTGATGCACGTCATGACACCCAGCGAAGCGACGGAGGTGTTCGCCGCAGGGATCGACGTGCAGCTCCACACGCATCGGCACTGGGTGCCGCGAGACGAAGCGCTGATCCGTCGAGAGATCACGGAAAACCGCGAGCGGATTGCAGAGATCACCGGAAGGGTGCCTCACCACTTCTGCTATCCGAGCGGCATCCACTTCCCTGAGATGCTTCCGTGGCTGCGGTCGCTGGGCGTCCAGTCCGCCACGACCTGTGAGGCAGGCCTCGCCACGCCCGAGGACGACCCGCTGCTGCTCCCGCGATTCCTCGATCACTCCACCGTGAGCCTCGTGGAATTCGAAGCGTGGGCATCGGGTGTCGGATCTGTTCTTCCGCGCCGGCCAGTGATGGAGCTGGCGAGCCGATGAACGTGTCCGTGTATCGGCGCGATCTCGAAGGAGGGCGCACGGCCCTGGTCGATGCTGACGACCGTGCCGTCGCGCCGCGCGGCGCCGATGCGCCCATGGCGGCTGCGCAGGAGCCGCTTCCCGTCCAGACGGTCTGTCTTACAGATCTCGCCTCGCTCGAAGCGGCGCTGAGCAACGCGCCGTTACGCGACTGGCGACGTCTCTCGAACGAAACGCCGCACGCGAGCCTGTTTCAAAGCCCCGGCTGGTGCATGCCCTGGTATCGCGCGTACAAGGACGATTACGCACCATTTGTCGTGATGGTCACCGCAAGAGAACGGCTGGTCGGCGTCGTTCCGCTCGCGGTCAAGCGCCAGGACGGCACGCTCGTGTTCGCCAGCGATTCGATGGCCGACTACCGGGATATCGTCGCGGACCCGGCGTATCGCAGGGATGTGCTGCACGAGTTCGTGCGAGCGTTCCGCCGCGGAGGGTTCCCGGATCCGCTGCAGGTCGGCTGGCTCGATCCGGCGTCCGATACGGCTGCGCTCCTGGAGAGCATCTGCCGCGAAGAAGGGCTTCCGTTCCTCCCGCGCCATCAACCGTGCTACCGCTGGTTTCCTCCCCCGCCGGCGAAGCCGAACGCGCACAAATTCCTGAACTGGTACAAGCGCCAGGGGAACGTCGCCTTCGAAGTGATCGAGACCCAAGAGTCCTGGCGGAGCTTCAGGGACGACTACTATCGGCAGCATTCGCTCAGACAGATCCAGGCGGGCCGTCCTCGCGCGTTCGATGATCCTCGCCGTGCGGCGTTCTACGAGGAGCTCTTCAACTCCGACGAGGTCCACGCACACGTCACCGCCTTTCGTCTCGATGGACGTCTGCTCGCCGGACATTTCGGCTACGTGTGGCGTGACGTGCTGCTGCTCGGTCCCCCGGCCATTTCTCTCGAGGACGAGCAGCGGTCTCCTGCCGTGATCCTGTTTGCCTGGATCATTCAGAACGCCGACCGTCTCGGGCTGCGCGGCTTCGATCTGACGATCGGCGAGAGTGATTTCAAGAAACGCCTCGGCAATCAGTGCGTGCAGTTGACCGCCATCGAGATCTACGCGACGCGTGGCGGGTTCATGCAGCAGCGCGTGCGGACGGCCGCCATGAACGGCCTCAAGTCTCTGGTCACGCAGACCGCCGGACCGAACGGCTGGGAAAAGCGAATCAAGCCGGCCGTCGAACTGCTCGCGCACAAGCGGGCGCGGCTGCGCGAGGAAGGAATTGCCGGCGGCATCGCAGCGCTCGTGAACACGGCCGGCTCGCTCCTGTGGGAGCGACGTACAGGCCATATCTACGCGATCAAGCCGGATCAGTTGCGGCCCGTCGAGCCGCGGCTCCCGGGCGCCGATCGCGTGGAGTATCACGAGAACCACATCGACGATCTGCTTCGCTGGAACGGTAGTTCGGCATCGATCGCGAGCGATATCACGGTGTGTGCACAGTCCTACTCTCGATCCCGTGCGTCGGGGCGAACGCTGCATACGGTGCTGGTCAACGGTCACCTGGCGGGGTGGGGGTACTCCTACCATCCGGACCGCCCGGCGCAACTCGCCGAGACGCCCGGCGCGGTGCTCGAGTTCCCCCCCGGCTCCGTGTCGCTGTACGACTTCCACGTGGTGCCCGAGTTCCGCGGGCGGCGCATCTACCAGTCGCTGCTCACACACATTGTGCGTCAGCGTTTCGCAGAAGGGGCTCCCATCGCCTGGATCACCGTGCTCGCATCCAATGCGCCGTCGCGCGTGGCGATCGAGCGCGTCGGCTTCCAGTTGATGGCGGCCAATTCCTATCGCCGGCTGTTCGGTCGCGAGCGACTGACGCCGCTGGCGCGTGCCACCGGCGCGGCGGCGACCGACTACGAGAGTTATCTCGAAGACGAGTGGCTCCTCTTCGCCGGCGATCACGCGCGTCAGCGCCTCGCGCGCGAAGCGGTTCAGGGCATCAGCGTCACCAGCGTGCTCGACGTGGGGTGCGGCGGCGGTCAGGATCTGATCCCGTTCGCCTCGGCCGGGGCGACGTGCATCGGGATCGATATCGCCCCCGAGAGTGGACGCTTTGCGAGACGACTGTTCGCGGCCCACTACCCGGGCGTGCCGGTGCACTTTGCCACTTCGGGCGCGGAACAGCTGCCCTTCAGTGATGCGTCATTCGATGTCGTGCTGTGCCGGGTCGCTCTCCCGTACACCGACAACAGGCAGGCACTTCGCGAAATGGCGCGCGTGCTCCGGCCGGGAGGCGTGCTGCTGCTGAAAACGCATCACCCGAAGTACTACCTGCGCAAGGCGCTCGATGGCGTCAGCCGGCGTTCTCCGCTCTTCTCGATCCACGCGCTGCGCGTCCTGCTCTCAGGTGCCATCTACCAGCTGTCTGGCCACCAACCAAAAGGCGGGCTCCTTCTCCGAGAGACCTTTCAAACGGAGGGGCTGCTCAGCCGCGAATTGCACCCGGTGGGGCTGAGTCTGGGAGACGAACTGCCGGATTCGAACGCCCTGACGAGATCCTATCGAGTCACGAAGCGCGCCGCCTGAGTACGAAGCAGGAAGCGTTGCTCCCGCGGCAATACGGCAAACCACGCTACCGAGAAGTACGCAAACGCGATAGCCGCCGCTGCCGTCAGTAGTTGCGGCCAGTCAGTTCCCGGCAGCAGGGCCCGTTTCGTCAGGATAGTGCCGATCATCACGGGAACGCCGGTGACCACGGGCCGCTCGTAGATTTCCCGCAAGTAGCGCGTCAGCGGGAACCCGTTCTCGCGGCAGATCAGGACGGCAAGAAACAGCCCGCGGTTCAGCACGAAGGTCGACGACACGGCCCATGCGGCGCCAACCGCACCATACCGCGGACCGAGCACCAGGAGCAGCACGACGGAGGCGATCACTTCGCCTACCACCGCGTACGAATAGCTCCTGTGTCTCCCCTGGCCGATGAGGATCGCGCCGGCGTTGTATTGCCCGGCGACCCCAAACAGGAACATGACGAGCAGGATCGGAATCAGCGGGCCGCTCCTCTCCGCGATACTCGGCGTCCAGACGGTCAGGAGCTCGGTGCCGTACACGCCCAGAAATATCGCGACCGGCATGAACAGCGTGAAGCAGGAACGATTCACGACAACAGCAAGGGTCCAGACCTGTTCCTTGCGGCGCGTCTCGTCGAAGGCTGCCGTGACCGAGGACGTGACGTCGGCGACTTTGGCGAGCCCCTCGGCGCTATACATCAGGAGGCGGAAGGGGAACGTGAAGAAGCCCACCTCGAGTGGTCCGCGAATCAGTCCGAGCAGCGTGGAAGGCGCCTGAATGGACACGATGTTCGCGGCAGCCAGCACCGCGGAGTAGCGGCCGAACCTGAAAAGATCGCGCAGCGTTCTCGTGTCGACCAGGCGAGGGGAAACCGTGAAGTCGTGAAACACCCGTCTCACGAAGAGGATTGTCAACGCGTTCTCGAGCAGCTGCGCAGACAGCACCATCCACGACATCTCGAGCAGCCCGTAGCCGGCGAGGAGCAGTGACACCGAACCAGCGGAACGGAGCACGAGCGCGGCGATGTTCGCGCGGTTCACCAGATCGAATCGCTGAAACGCTTCCAGAACCGCGGTCATGGGAGACAGGACGAGCCGGCAGGCCACCGCGCACGCGATCACCACGAGCAGCGTCCGCGCATCGGCGCGCATCGACGGAGGGATATTGAGCGCGCCGATCAATGAATCGCGCAGCAGGATCACCAGCGTGAGACACACCACGGCGCTGGCGAGGAAATAGGTGATGCCGGTGGAGGCTTCGCGATTGACGCCGCGCCAGTCGCCGCGCGCGCGGGAGCGCGCACAGGCATTGACGGTCGCCGCCCGGAACCCGAAGTCGAGCATCCGGATGTAATCGACCGTGGAGAACAGCAGCACCCATGCGCCGTACTGCTCGACGCCCAGCCGGCCAATGATGATCGGCGACAGCAGAATGCCGATGACGATGTTGACGCCGACGCCAAGCCAGCCCCAGAAGACGTTGCGGACGAACGACCTCCGCGAGGCCGGCCGGGGCGGCGCCGAATCAGTGATCACCGCAGCTCTGCCTGCACAGCCGATACCAGCCGAGCTGTTCCGACGGGTTCTCTTAGACTCTGTCGAGGTCCAGCACAACCTTTGCAGAAGGTGCCCGCGCACGGCGGATCGTGCGCAAGGCGCTGAACAGCGCCTTCGTTTTTCGACGGGGCGCGTGCTATTTCAATCGTTCTCGCGTTGCCCGCGCATCCGGGGACGGCAGATTTCCTATTGTCGGAAAGCCGCAGGAGATTCTCGGCAAATTCCACGCTGAGCGTTCACAACCTGAACTGAAACATGCGTCCTCGACGACTTACGCTTCCCTCCCGCGGTTTGACGCGCCATTTCGTGGTGAATGGACGCTCGCGACGCGGGAACGGAGCTGACGAGCGCATGGACAGTCACCTGACCCGGTCGAGGTCGAGCAGGGCGCGTGCAGCCGCGGAGGATCGCGTCGCGCAGCCCGCTGAACATCGAATCCCATCGCTCGACGGTTTACGCGGAATCTCAATTGCCCTTGTGCTGCTCGGCCACTTGGCAGGCACCTCCGGGTTCCCGGTGTCGGAAGGCAGCGGGAGCTTCTCGGCAGTTGCCGCGCTTGGCGTGCGCGTGTTCTTCGTGATCTCCGGGTTCCTGATCACCGGCCTGCTGCTGGATGAAATGGCGCGGCACGGTCGGATCCGCATCGGACGCTTCTATTTCAGGCGCACCCTCAGGATCTTCCCCCCCTACTACGTCTTTCTCGCGGTCACCTTGATTGCCAGTGCCCTCGGAGCGTTCTCGCTGGCGCCCGGTGACATCGCCCACACCGTGACATATACCTCGAACTACCACGACGAGCGCTCGTGGTACATCGGACATACCTGGTCGCTCTCGGTCGAGGAACAGTTTTATCTGCTCTGGCCGGCCGTACTGCTGCTGTCTGGGGTGAGGCGCGGGATTCTCATCGCCGCCGCGGTGGTGGTGATCAGCCCGGCGGTCCGGCTGTTTGAATGGAATTTCCTCCCGTGGGCCGCGGCCGGAGTCGGCACACGTTTCGAGACCGTCGCGGACTCGATCGCCATCGGCTGCGTGCTGGCGGGTTCTCGCGCGTGGCTGCACCGTTCCGTGCTCTACATGCGCGCGCTGGCGTCCCCATTGTTCGTGGTCGTGCCGCTGCTCGGCATCGCGGGTGGGCTGCTGACGGATCATCCGCAGGCGTCATTCGCGCTCGGCATGTCGCTCAGTAACCTGGCCGCGGTGCTGTGCCTCGACTGGGCGGTCACCTTCCACGAAGGACGCATCGGACAAGTGCTCAACGCGCAGCCCCTGATGTTTGTCGGCTGGATCAGCTACTCGCTCTATCTGTGGCAGCAGCTGTTCCTCAATCGCGCCTCGGACGCCCTGGTCAACTCGTTCCCGCTGAACCTGACACTGGCCGTCGCAGCCGCGGTTGGATCGTACATCCTCGTGGAGCGTCCGTCTCTGCAGGCCCGCAGGGCGGTGGAGGCGCGGTTCTTCGGCCACAGCCGCTCCTCTCCTCATCCCCGACCCGACATCGTCGCGCCGACCGCGTGACCCTCGCGACCTCACTACAGGGCGACGATATACTTTCTGGTACCGATGTTCCTTAGCGACCGGTTCAGCCGGCCAATGCGAAGTCTTCGCATCTCGGTCACTGACCGCTGCAACCTCCGCTGTCAGTACTGCATGCCCGAGCCGGAATACGTCTGGCTGCCGAGAGAGAACATCCTCAATTTTGAAGAGATCACCGCGCTCGTGGATGCCTTCGGTGACGAGGGCGTCAACCGCGTGCGGCTCACGGGCGGCGAGCCGCTGCTTCGACGGGATCTGCCGGTGCTGGTCGAACGGCTGGCGTCGCGATCGGCCATCGAGGACCTGGCGCTCACCACGAACGGCATCCTGCTCAAGGCGAATGCGCCGGCGTTGAAGCGCGCGGGACTGCACCGGATCACGGTGAGCCTCGATACGTTGAAGCGAGACCGGTTCCGGACGCTGACCGGGTCCAGCGACTTCGATGCCGTCATCGCGGGAATCCACGCTGCGGGAGAGGCTGGATTCGAGTTGCTGAAACTCGACACGGTCGTGATCCGCGGCACCAACGAGGACGAACTGATTGCGCTGATCGAGTTCGCGAAGTCCGTTCGCGCGGAGATCCGCTTCATCGAGTACATGGACGTGGGCGGCGCCACGCGCTGGTCACCGGCGGCGGTTGTGCCGCGCGCCGAGATGCTCGAGGGCATCGCCCGTCATTACGGCGCCGTCATCCCGATCGACGAGAGGTCGTCGGCACCGGCCGAACGCTTCCTCCTGCCTGACGGCACTACCTTCGGCATCATCGCGTCCACCACCGCGCCGTTCTGCGCAACGTGCGACCGCGCGCGCCTCACCGCCGACGGCGTCTGGTTACTGTGTCTCTACGCCGCCGGCGGCACCGATCTTCGCCGTCCGCTCCGGGCGGGTGCGACCCGCCAGGAGCTACGTCAGTTGATTCACGCCGTGTGGTCGTTGCGCGCCGATCGCGGCGCGGAAGAACGCCTCGGGATGGATCGTCAGACGACGCTCGTGCCGCTGCGCGCGCTGAAGAAAGACGCGCACCTCGAGATGCACACCCGGGGCGGCTGAAGTTGGGGGCGTGTCAATGCTAAATGGCGAATGCTGAATGCGGTCCAGTCGCCTTTTCTCAGCGTTCTACGCGAAACGCAACGTAATGCAGAATCCCTTCACGTTCGATGTGCAGGACGGCCGCCGTCGAGGGCTTCAGGGTCGCCGCAACACTGCGCAGGTCCGCTCCGCTTTCGATCGTCTTGCCGTTGAGCGAGTAGATCACGTCGCCGGGCATCAGGCGTCCCTGCTGTGAGAACGGCACTTCGGTGGTCACGCGGGCGATGACCGCTCCCTTATCGCGGCGCAGGTCGGGCAGGATCTGAGCGATCGCGGGTGTCAGATCCAGGACAGTGATGCCGAGGTTCGGAACCGGCTGCTGTGAGCCGATCAGATCTTCGAGCCTCGACGTATCGGAGGCGCGCTCCACGACCGGCACTCGCACCGACAGCGTGCGCTCGCCTCGGCGAACGTCGAGCGCGACCTGCTCACCTGCGCCCTTCGAGTACACGTTGATCCGCATCTGCCGGCCGTTCTCCATCACCTTGCCATCGAGTTTCAGCACGATGTCGCCCGGCTGCAGACCGGCGCGCCCGGCCGGACCACTCGATGCCACGTCCGCGAGGATGACGCCGGTGTCGGTACCGAGGCCCAGCGCGTCGCCGAGCAGAGGGGTGATCGTCTGCGCGTTCACCCCGATCTCCCCCCGCCGTACTCGCCCGAACTTGATGATCTGGCCGACGATGTTGCGGACGATGTTGCTCGGCGCTGCGAAGCCGATGCCCTCGCTGCCGCCCGACTGCGAGAGGATGAGCGTGTTGATGCCGACGAGATGCCCGTCCGCGTCGACGAGTGCGCCGCCGCTGTTGCCCGGATTGATGGGCGCGTCTGTCTGGATGTAAATCATCGGGTCCTCGGGCGCGAGCTGACGTGCCACAGCGCTGACGACGCCCATCGTCACCGACGATGAAAGACCGAGGGGGCTGCCGAAGGCGAGCACCACCTGCCCGGCGCGCAGTGTGTCGGAGTCACCGTACGGAAGCGCGGGCAGAGCGCGTGCGGTGACTTTGATTACGGCAAGGTCCGTTTCGTCGTCGACCGCGACGACCTGCGCGCCCATCATCCGTCCTCGCCGGCCGAGGATCGACTTCCCAGCGTCCCCACCTGTCGCGGTGAACGGCAGCTCCACTTCGATGCGCGTCGCGTTCTCGATCACGTGTGCGTTCGTGACGATGTATCCGTCCGCAGACACGATCACACCGGATCCACTGCCCCGCTCGATGACCGGATCTCCAGTCGCTTGTTCGGCAGCGTCGGGAATCGCATAGCCGGTGACGAAGATCTGTACGACGCTCGGGCTCACCTTCTGCGCAAGTTCCTCGAAGGAGCGGGACAGGTCACTCAACGCCGGCGAACGGGCGGTCTGCGCCGATGCCGGCAAGGGGGCAGACAGGAAAAGGGCCACGACCAACAGGAATCCTGTGCGGTTGAGCATTCGGAAATTGTAGACGGATTGTTTCCGACGGGAGATCATCGGAATATTTTGGAGCGGTAACCAATGGCAATGCGACCGCAGCAGTTCGACGATAGCAGCCCGATCGACACGAGAATCCTGCTCGGCCGCTTCCAGCAGGGTGACCGCGAGCACACACAGCAGGGCGATCGCGGCCGCGCGCGCGCCCGCGCCGGGCTGGGCGGCGACGCGCAGGGGCAGAAGTGCTCCGCGTGCTCGCGCGTCTACGTCTCGCAGGAGGTGCGCGCCACGTTCGTCGCGCTTCTCGTCGAGAAGACGAAGAAGATCAACGTTGGTAATCCGCTCGAGAAGGACGTCTGGATGGGGCCGGTCGTCAACGAAGAGCAGTTCATGCGGGAGCAGTCGCGCGTGCGGATCAAATAGCGCGTGCGAAGTGCACGTCGCACGCCGCACTCCGCACTTCGCACGTGCTTGCTTCAGTCCTTATACGGATCAAACACATCGTCGCCTGCCATGACGACTATGAGCGGCCGAAGCGTGTGAAGGACTTCGATCGTGCCCTTCTGCGCGCCGAGGACGTCAGGTAACCGCCGGTAGACGTGTGGACTCTCGTCGAGGCCGCCGCCGCGCAGGATCACGCCCTTCTCGCGCACCCATTTGTGCATCATCTCCGGCGACACAGCGCCCGGTTTCAGCACCTTGCCGCTGCGCCAGTTGCGCTTGCCCGCCGCCTCGGTGCGTGACATCACGCGGCCGGCGCCGTGCACGGTCGAGAACATCGATTCGCGCTGCAGGAGGCGCGTCTCCTCCGGTGGATTTACCACGCCGCGAACGATCACCGCATCGTCTGCCATCGAGCCGCCGATGAAACCCTTCTGGTCGGGGAACGCGGGTGTCGCCCCCTTCCGCACGACGATCACCGTGGCACCCTCGTGCTCCTCGCGCCACGCGAAATTGTGATGGTTGTGCACCAGCTCGAGCTCGGTGCCGCCGAGGATCGAGGCGACTTTCCGCGCGACCCACTCGCGTCCCGCGTACGCGTACTCACCGGCGAGCGTCATGAGCGCCCAGTAGTCCTGCCC
>DATLLF010000124.1:0-11318 GCA_035537955.1 Vicinamibacterales bacterium
TCCCGGCGCAGACGGCCGGTTTATGTTGAGCGGACTGCCGCCCGGTACTTATCGCGCCGCAGCACTGGAATTCCTCGAGCAGGGGCAGGAAGTCGACGCATCGTTTCTCGCCGACCTTCGTGATGCCGCGAAGACGTTGACTCTCGGAGAAGGCGCGCTGGAGACGATAACGCTCACGGTGCGGGCGTCGCGCTGACCGGCAGATCGTCGTTCAGCAGGAGGAAGATGTACGCGGAAAGAGCCGAGTCTCGTGAGGGCATATGAAACAGATGAAATCGAGACCCGGCTCTATATGAACTGATGCTGTCAATTTCAAACTCCAAACTCCAACACTTCAAATTCCTTCAATCTGGCGCTTGAAGTTTTTGACGTTTGGAGTTTGGCGTTTCGTTTAAGAGCGCGGCATCGTGACGAACACGGTCGTCGGACCGCGGTGGACGAGCAGCAGCGCGGCGTCGCTCCCCGTGTTCAGCGCCGAGCGCAGGGCGTCAACCGAGTTGACGGGCTTGCGGTCGACCTGCTCGATGACGTCACCGGCACGCAGCCCCGCGTCGGCGGCGCGGCTGCCCGGTTCGACGCTCGCCACCAGCACACCGGTCGTCGCACGGACGCCGAGCTCCCGGGCATGTTCGCTGGTCAGCGGCTCGACTCCGAGACCGAACCTTCCAGAGCCGTCGCTCTCACTGCGCTCAACCGAGCCTCCGCGGTCCGCCGCCTGGAGCTCACCGAGCTTCGCCGTGGCGACCTGCTCCTTGCCGTCGCGGAGGATGGTCAGCTTTGCCTCGGATCCCGGCTGCAGCTCGGCGATCTCGTTGCGAAGCACGTTGTTGTCCTTCACCGGAGAGCCGTTCACCGCCGTGATGACATCGCCGCGCTTCAAGCCGGCGGTGTCGGCCGGGCTCCCCGCCTCGACATCGCTGATCAGGGCGCCGCTCGTGGTGTTGAGATCGAGCGATTTCGCAAGATCGGGCGTCAGCGTCTGGATCGTGACGCCAAGGCGTCCGCGCCGCACCTTCCCGTGATCGATCAACTGCCCCATGACGTTCCGCGCCATGTTCGCCGGGATCGAGAAGCCGATACCGATGTTGCCGCCGGTCGGCGTCAGAATCTGCGAGTTGATCCCGACCAGCTCGCCGGCAGTGTTCACGAGTGCGCCGCCGGAGTTGCCCTGATTGATCGGCGCGTCGGTCTGGATGAAGTCCTCGTAGCTGCCGTCGCCCGTTCCGCCGGTCGACCGCCCCTTCGCGCTGACGATGCCCATCGTCACCGTCTGACCCACGCCGAGCGGATTGCCGACGGCGAGCACCACGTCCCCGACGCGAACCGCGTCGGAGTCACCGAGCGAGAGGGTTTTCAGGTTCGGCGCGTCGATCTTCAGCACGGCGAGGTCAGTGGGCGCGTCCGTTCCGATCACCTTCGCTTTCAAGCTGCGGCCGTCAGTCAGTTCGACGGTCACTTGCTCCGCACGCTCGACGACATGGTTGTTCGTCAGGATGTAGCCGTCCTGCCGCACGATCACGCCTGATCCCATGCCGCCCTCGCGCCGCGGAATGGCGCGCTGGTTTGGAATCCGATCGCCGAAGAACTCACGGAAGAGCGGATTATCCGGAAGCGACTGGCTCGTCATGCGAACCATCCGCTCCGATCTGATCGTCACGACCGCCGGTGCCACCCGGTCGACGACAGACGCGTACGACGCAGCCGTGCCATCGGCGAGCCGTTCGACGACCGGCGCGGGAGCCGCGCTGCCGGTGCGGTCTTCACTACCGAACCCGCTGACTGTCCAGCCGAAAAGGGACCCGGCAAGCAGGAGTGCGGTCGCTGACGCCGCGCGTCTGCCCGTGACGCCTTGCCGCGTCGCCTGGCCGATTCTGATGATGTCGGATCTCATGTTGTTGCCTCCTCAAAGTGCTGTATCGAGGATAGGCACCGCGGATTACCACGACATGACCCGAACATTACAGGTGTGAAATGTCAATCGGTCCCCCATCACGCGCGGACGTACAACAGTTTGACCATCAACGTTTAACGTGAATTGGGGACAGGCCCCCTAAGGGGCCTGTCCCCGTCGGTTAGAGGTGGATCTCGAAGCGGCTGCCGGCGCCCGGGTTCGAGGTGACCGACACACGACCGCCGTGTGCTTCGACGATCGCCTTCACCAGGCTGAGGCCGAGCCCGAGGCCACGGGTCGAGCGGCTCTTGTCGCCGCGATAGAGCCGGCTCCAGACGTGCTGAAGCTCGTCGGCGGGGATTCCAACACCGCTGTCGGTCACACTGATCACGGTTTCAGAACCCAGCCGCTCAGCCGCGACCTCGACGCTGCCGCCTGACTCGGTGTACTTGACAGCATTGTCGACCAGGTTGGCGAGCGCCTGCCGCATCCGGGTGCGATCCACGTCGATCGAAAGCCCTTCCTCAACGTCGGCGCGCAGCTGCACGCCGCGCTCCTCTGCGACGTCCTCGTACAAGTCGATGGCCTGGTTCACCAGCTCGCGAAGGTTCACCGACTCACGGCGCAGAGCCATCGTGCCGGTTTCCGCTTCGGAGATATCCATCAGCGTGTTGAGCATCGCCACGATCTGTTCGGATTCTTCGAGCGTGTCGGCAAGCGCCTCGCGAAGCGTCGCGGGATCGTTCGACGCGAGCGCGGTCTCGGCAATGCTGCGAAGGCGCGTCATCGGCGTCCGCAGATCGTGCGCGACGTTGTCGAGCGCGCCGCGCATGCCGCTCACGACTGAATCGATGCGATCCAGCATCGCGTTGACCAGCACGCTCAAGTCACTCAGCGCATCGTCGGGTTCCTCGATTGGAACGCGGACATTTGTCTGGCCGGTTCGCAGGATCCCACGCACCGTGTCGGCAAGCGCACGCACGGGCTGGAGCGCGGACCACGTGAACAGCGCGCCACCGGCGAGGCCAATCAGCATGATGAACGCGAGATTGATCAGCAGAACGCGCCTGAACCTGCGCAGGATCTCATCTCGCCGTTCGGTGCTCCTGCCCACCTGGAAGAGCGTGCCGTCGCCGAGTCGGATGGACGCGACTTCGAGCGCGATGTCGCCTTCGCCGGTCTCCAGCGTGGCCCACTGCTGCTCGCCGTTCAGGGCCGGTGTTGACAGGCGCGACAGATCGAACCGATCCCAGTCTTCGGGCACGCTCAGGTAAATGACGTCCTGCCGCCATCCCACGGTCCGCACCAGCAGCGGACCGGACCTGCCGGAGGCCTGCGTCCGCTGAATCTCGCGCGCGAGCTCGTCGACACCACCGCGCGCATACGCCGAGGCGAGCTGCTCGAGCGTATTCCGCACGAGATCATGGTCGTACTGTCGCAGCGCGACCCCGAGGAGCAGATAGGTGACGCCGACGAGCGCCACGGCGCTGGCGGTGAAGATGACCGCGTACCACCACGCCAGCCTGAGCCCGAACACGCGGCGAAGACGATCACTCCATCTTGAGAACATAGCCAATGCCACGAACGGTGTGGATCAACTTCGAATCGAATCCCTTGTCGATCTTCTCGCGCACGCGAAACACGAGAACGTCCACGACATTCGTTCGCGGGTCGAAGCTGTAATCCCACACGTGCGAGAGAATCATCGTCTTGGAAACCACGCGTCCCACGTTGCGCATCAGATACTCGAGCAGCGCGAACTCGCGCGGTCGCAGCGCCTCGATTTCGCGCCCGCCGCGCCTCGCTTTGCGCGTGAGCAGATCCAGTGTCAGATCCCCGACGGTCAGCTGGTTCGATGTGGGCGAGGCGCTCGCGCGCCGTATGAGTGCATGCACGCGCGCCAGCAGCTCCGGAAACGCGAACGGCTTCACCAGGTAGTCGTCTCCGCCGATCTCCAGCCCGGTGACGCGGTCGTTGATCGACTGGCGAGCGCTGAGGATCAGCACTGGCGTGCGGATGCCATCGCGACGCAGCGCCTGTATGAGACTGATGCCGTCCATGCCGGGCAGCATGAGATCCACGATGGCGACGTCGTAACCACCAGTGCCCGCGAGGTCGAGACCCGTGGTACCGTCCGCCGCGTGATCCACGACGAAGCCGGCCTCCCTGAGACCACGCGTCACGAAGTCGGCAATCGTCTGGTCGTCTTCGACGATGAGCGCGCGCATGCGTAGGTTGCTTTTTCACTATATGAGATATCCATGGCGTCGGTTTTGCTGAGGCGAGCGGCGGTGATCTCCGCATCCGCGCGAAAGCGAACCGTGGCATGGCCGATTGTGGCGGGGGTCCTGATCAGCGCCCTCTATCTCGGCCACGCATGGATGTTCGGCGGATATATCGCTGACGACGCGGGGATCTCGCTGGCATATGGCCGCAACATCGTGTCCGGCTTCGGGCCCGTGCTCTATGCCGGGGGAGAGGCGATCGAGGGCTACTCGAACCCATTGTGGGTCGCTCTCCTCGGTGCGGGTGCGGCACTCGGTCTCGATCGCGCCGATGGCATTCCGCTGATGAAGGCGCTCGGACTGATTTTCGGCCTCGGCACGCTGCTGCTGACGGCCATCGCCGCGCGCATCGCGTATCCTGCCGATCACAATGTGCCGTGGCTGGCGCCGGCCGTCCTCGCAGCACTCACGCCGTTTGTATTCTGGACAACCGCCGGCCTCGAGAACAGCCTCTACGCTTTCCTTGTGATGCTCGCGGTCACGTTGCAGCTGCGCGAACTGGAACACGCGGAGGCGAGGCAGTGGTCCGCGCCTGTCTTAGCAGGCGTCGCGCTCACCCGGCCCGAAGGGGCGGCACTCTTCATCGCGTTCCTGCTGCACCGTCTTCTGTACGGCGAGCGCGGCGTCCGTCTGCTGAGGTGGACAGCAGCCTTCGTCATCATTTACGGACTGTTCCTCGGAAGCCGACTCGTGATCTTCGGTGAGTGGGTGCCGAACACGTACTACGCGAAGGTCGATGTGTACGACCGCCACCTGACGCGTTTGGCGATGTACATCCTTGATCCTGGGGATCGTGGTACGAGCTACCTGCTGGATTCCGCGCGAACGCTATGGCCGCTGTTGATCGTCGCGACTGCAGGTCTCACCGTGGGCCGCCACTGGCGAACGAACGTGTTGCTCGTCGGGCTCCTCGTTGGCACCGCGCTCTACGTGATTTACGTCGGTGGAGATTTCTGGCCGGCCGAACGGTTCCTCACCGCGGCGCTCCCGCCCCTTGCACTCGCTGCACAGCACGGCGTGAACCGATGGGTACCGTGGCGTCTGGCAGCGAGTTGCGTCGCCGCGTTGCTGGTCGGCGTCCTGTTGAACAGAAGTCTGGGCGCATCGACCGAGCTGCAGATTCTGGACAAGGAAGACATTCTCATCGGCCTTCAGGGAAAGCTGAACAACGCTCACCGTCTCCAGGCTGTGGCATCCGCGCTCGGCCTCAGCGATCCATTGCTACTCGATCCCGATATCGGCGGACCTGCCGTCGCCGGTCTTCGCGTGGTGGATCTCGGCGGCCTTGCAGACACCCACATCGCGAGGTTTCACTACTACCCACCGTTTTTTCGCGACTACATCTTCCAGGAGCGCCGTCCGGATTTCATCCGGACGCACGACACCTGGACGAGCTCCTCGCGGATAACCGAGTTCCCGGAGTTCGAACAACAGTACGTCGCTATCCGCTCCTGGCGTGACGCGCGGGGCCTGCATGGTGAATTCGTCCGGCGCGATCTTCTGACGGGCGGAGGACGGCCTCGAGATATGCATCCGCCGCGTCGGCCGTCGTTCCGCCAGGCGATCGAGGACGGCCGCGCCCGGCGGCTGCGTGAAGCGGATCGCGCAAGAACTCGCGGCATCTCGAGCGGACGATGAGAGCCGCGCGCGCCGCGCTCGTCGTCATCACCGCGCTGCTCGTCAGCATCATGGCCTACGCCATCGCGATGCGTGTGGCGTACCCATTCGAGCTCGAGTGGATGGAGGGGGAGATGGCCGTCCACGTCGCGCGACTGCTTCGCGCGGAGCCACTGTACATGAGACCCACCATATCCTTCGTGCCCTTCGCGTACCCGCCGCTCTACTACTACGCGTCGTTCTCGCTTGCCTGGTTCATGGACGCGGGCTTGCTGCCGTTGAGGATTGTTTCGATCGCGGCGACAGCCATCACGCTGCTGACGATCGTCGCTATTGTCCGGCCCGTAAGCGGCTGGATTGCCGCGGGAGCCGCCTGCGCGGCGTTCGCCGGCGCCTACGCAGCGAGCGATGGCTGGTACGACCTCGGACGTGTCGATTCGCTGTATGCCGCGTTATTGGCCCTCTGTTATCTGGCCGCGGTACGTGCGACCAGCGGACGCCACTGGGCGCTCGCCGGCACTCTCGCCGCACTTGCCTTCATGACCAAACAGCCGGCGCTCATGGCGGTCGTGCCGTTCGCTGCCTCTCTGCTCGTCTTCGACCGTCGCGGCGCCCTATGGTTCTGCGCGACGTTCGGGGTCCTGGCCGGGTCGGCGGTGCTGCTGATCACGATCCTCACCGACGGGTGGTACTGGTACTACGTTTTCGACGTGCCTCGACTTCGTCTGGGTGTCTCGGCGGGTTCAGGGCGCATCCTGTCGTTCTGGACATCAGACCTCATGCCACTCGCGCTCGCGGTCCTCGGCGGCACCGTGGTCGTCATGCGTCGACGCGAGTGGCGCCACGTGGCACTCCTGTCAGGGCTGATCGTGTCCGCGTGGCTTTCACGACTGGAGGGAGGCGCGTGGAACAACACCGTTATGCCCGCGTACCTCGCCGCCGCGATTCTGCTCGGCCTGATGCTGCGGCCGAATGAATCCGCACCGCTCGCGAGACACGGCCTCGCTATCGTCCAGCTGGTCGTGCTGCTGTACGATCCGCGTCCATTCATACCGCGTGCGCAGCAGTCAGTAGAAGGGGAGATGTTCCTTCATTCACTCCAGTCCATGCGTACGCCGGTGCTCGTCCTCGATCACGGCTATTGGTCCACGCAGGCAGGGCTCCCGGAGTGCGCACACGGCTGGGCGATCACTGATGTCGTGTGGGCGGATCGGCGAGAAACCGGGCTTGCGCTGGAGTCCGAAATCCGCGATGCAATCACGCAGCAGCGCTTCGCCACCATCGTCCTCGACGATGAGCGCTCGTGGTTCTTCAAGGATATCGATCAGCACTATCGACGGACGGGCGAGATCATCGCCCCGGCCCCTCTCAGCGGAGCCGCGCGGCGGCCTCGGTTTGTCTACGAGCGGTAAGGGTTGTCTGTCAGCGAATCGTCGCGCGCGCGGTCCTGACTTGTGAGCTGGTGCCTTCGCGATCGACCCAGGCGAAGACGAGCCGGTCGCGGTGGGAGATCATGCGCGGGAGGCCGCTCGTGCGGTTACCGGTGACGCCCGCGATGGTGACGGGGGCTGAGCGCGTGCCGTCGCGAGCGATACGACGAACGCGGAAGCTTGCGCGCTGATTGGCGAACTCGACGTAGCTGGCGGCGGCGCCGTCGGGCAGCAATTCGACGTCCACGCGCCCAAGGGAGGCCTCGTCATCGAGGCGAACCGGAGCGCCGAACGTGCGCCCTGCGTCGGACGAGAACGCGACGAAAGACTTCGGCTGGTCGTTCTTCGCCATGAACCAGGCGACCGCGACATCACGGCCGCGCGCGCTGAGGGCGGGACCATTCACCGGACACGCGGGCACGCGCCACTCATCGTTGTGCACCGCGACGGGAGCCGTCCATTTGCCGTTCTCCAGGCGTGTCACGTGGATGTCGCGCACTTCGTTGTCGCTGCGATCGCGGTACGCAACGAGCGGACCGTCGGTGGTCATCGCCATCGCCGTCGGGCAGCATTCGCAGACGCGCGCATCGAGTGCGGCCTCGGCGACCTGTTTCCATTTGCCGTCATACGCCGCAAAGCGCAGCGACATATCGCCGGATCCTTCGTGGCCGTCGTGGCCTGCGGTCATGGCGCGGCCGTCGAGCCAGACAAGCGCGAGCCCGCCGCCGGGAGCATCGAAGAGCGAGACGAAGCCATGCTCGGTCTGCGTTCCGTCGACATGAGGTACGAACGACTGTCGCCACGTCTTGCCATCGTCGTTCGAGTAGGAAAGCCGAACGTCGTAGGCATAGGTGTCGGATCCGCTCTTCTGAAGCCAATGCGCGGTCAGCGTGCCGTTCGACAATCGTGCGACGGAGGGTACATCGGCCCAGTTTACGAACCAGTTCGTGCCGGACGCGACGTTGCGAGGCGACGTCCACGCATCACCGTTCAGTTCCGAGAACCTGAGCACAGCGGTATCGCCGGTGCGCTCCACCCAGCTGAGGATGATGCCTTTCGGTGAGGCAGACAGATAGGGAGCGGAGCTCTGTCCGGCCGCGGGTGTCGCCAGATTCTCGATTTGAAGAGCGAACCCGTCCGACTGAACCGGCTGTCCGGACGTGAGCGCTACCGAAAGAACCGCCAGCGTGACGCACGTGGGCAAAATGGTTCGCGAACGGACGCTCATGAGGCGAGTAACCAGACGATGCCGAGCAGGGCTGCCAGAATGGCCACCGACCACCATGATACGGCAGCAACCTTGTTCTAGCTTCCTGCCGGGCTAGATTGCAACCCGCTCGCCGTCGGATGCTGCAGGGGCAGGACGTCGAGAAGACAGAGATCTTCCCACGTGAAAACGGCGCTGATGCGGGGCAGACCCGCTACGCGAATATCATTGCGGCGGCGCCCCAGAGGAGCGCGGCGATGACGGAAGCGAGCGTCAGATCTTTCCAGAGCGGCGGGTTGTGATCGGGCTCGTCGATATCGACCTCGAGCGCACGCAGGCGCGGCTCAATCCGCCAGCTTTCGATGGTCCAGTCGTCGTAGTGCCTGCTTTGCAACGCGCGCCTCCTGAGGGTGAGACCTTCCTGATCTCGCAAACCGCCTGCCACGCACGAGTGTGTTCGAATTTCGAGGAAACTCGCGGCATGCGGCTGTGGCGAGGGCGACGTCCGGCTTGATTTCAGACGCGGGGGCGTCCGGAAAATATTCACGCGGAACGAACATCTCGTCATAGACTGCTCGTGCCAGCCTGCCGGAGCCTCACATGCCAAGCCGCGTCACGCTTCTTTCCAGCGCGCTGACTGTTGTCGCCGTGCTCTCGCTGGCCGCGCAGACCACGCAGAAGCCACCCGACCCGCAGCGCCCCACGTTCAAGACTGAAGCGAACTACGTGCGCGTCGATGTATATCCGACGCAGAACGGGTCGCCGGTGAAAGACCTGACGGTGGCCGACTTCGATCTTCTCGAAGACGGCATTTCGCAGAAGATCGACGCGTTCGAATTCGTGCAGGTGCGCGCCGGGATGCAGGGAGAACGTCGCGATCCCAATACGATTGCCGAGTCGCGTGAAGCGTTGCGGGACCCGCGCGCGCGCGTATTCGTGCTGTTTCTCGATGTGCCACACGTGACGTGACGGTCCACGGCAGCTGGAACATACGCGAGCCGCTCGTTCGGTTGATCGACCGAATCCTCGCGCCCGACGATCTGATCGGCATCATGATCCCGCGCATGTCCGCGAGTGACATCGTGTTTGCCCGCAAGACCGAGGTGGTGGCTGGCGGGCTACGAGACCGCTGGCCCTGGGGCGAGCGCTTCACCCTCGCGGAAGACGAGCGCGAGATGATGTATCAGGCCTGCTATCCGTGGCAGACCGAAGACATGAAGCCGGTGGTGCGCGAAATGGTGGCACGCCGCCGCGAGCGCATGACGCTCGATTCGCTGTCCGAGCTCGTCCGATGGCTCCGTTATCAGCGCGAAGAACGGAAAGCCATCCTCACCGTTTCCGAGGGATGGCTGCTGTTCCAGCGCAACGACGATCTCACGCGTCCACGGGTGATCGATCCAAGGAACGGTACTCTCGAACCGATCCCCGGCCCGGAACCGATCGGCACCGGCCCCGATGGTCGGATTCGCATCGGCAACACAATGGGCACGGAAACGATCACCAAGACCGAATGCGATCGCGATCGACAGTACCTCTCGCAAATCGACAACGACCGCTACTTCCGCGACATCATCGACGACGCAAACCGCGGCAACGCGAGCTTCTACACCGTGGATCCGCGCGGGCTGCCGGTCTTCGACTCACCCATTGGCCCCGAGCCTCCGCCGCCGCCATCCGTGGACCATCAGATACTCACACGAAGGCTCGACAACCTCCAAGTACTCGCCAACAACACCGACGGGCTTGCGGTCGTCAACAGCAACGATCTCGAAAAGGGCCTGCGGCGAATGGCCGACGACCTGACGTCGTACTACCTGCTTGGCTACTACTCGACAAACGCAAAACTCGATGGACGGTACAGGAACATCAAGGTGCGCGTGAATCGTCCCGGCGTTGATGTACGCGCGAGGAAGGGCTACAAGGCCGCCACGGAGAAAGAGGTGACGGAAGCGCGCAACGCAGCGGCGCCGGCGCCTGTTCCTGAACATGTGGCGCTGGCCAGGAACGCGCTGGAGGGCCTTGCACGACTGCGCGGGTCCGCGGCGTTCCGCGCTCACGCGATTGCCCTTCAGGGTGATACGGCGACGATCTGGGTCGCGGGCGAGCTGGCGGCTCCTGCAAAGGAATCCACAACCGCCGACATCACAGCGACTGCCGGCGAGTTGACCGCGAGCGCTACGGCGGCGCTGGCGGCGGGCCAGCGCGGGTTCGTGGCGCCGCTCGTCCTCAAGCGGCGTTTGACGGAACCGGTCGACGTGCGCGTACGCGTTGCGCCGGTGTCGGGCGCCCTGCCGTTCACAGACATGGTGCGCATCGAACCGTCCGACGGGCTGGCGCAGCCGCTGATGTTCCGCCGCGGTCCTTCGACAGGCAATCGCCTCGAACCCGCAGGCGAGCCGGGGTTCAGCCGTACGGAGCGCGCGCGGTTCGAAATACCGCTCGCCGCTGATGGCAAAGTGACTGCCGCGCGGATCCTCGACCGTAACGGAACCCCCCTCGAGCTACCCGTTACCCTGTCCGAACGCACCGACGCGTCCGGTCAACGCTGGTCAACGGCGGATGTCGTGCTCGCGCCGCTCGGAGCGGGTGACTACGTCATCGAGATCACCGGCAGCGTCGCGGGAGCCGAGCACAAACGTCTCACCGCGTTTCGCGTGAGTCGATGAGGTGTAGGGTGGGGTTCGGTGGCTACGTGGAGTCCACCTTCGCGCTGCGCGCTGCGGTGGACAAGCGGGCTACGGGGATCGAACCCGTCTAGCTGGCTTGGGAAGCCAGAGCATTACCACTATGCTAAGCCCGCACTTGTTGACGGGCCGATTGTACCATGCGGCCCGCGGGCAACGCTGAAGGCTGAATTCTGAATGCTGACGTAACTGGCAAGGTCGAAG
>DATLLF010000125.1:0-25193 GCA_035537955.1 Vicinamibacterales bacterium
CGCACTGCGTTCGCCCAACGTCCGTGGTCAGTGGGGCGAGATCCAGCTGCGTCGCGTGCTCGAATCCGCCGGCCTTGTCGAAGGCACGCACTTCGATATGAAAGACTCGACGCGCACCGAGGAGGGCCGCCTCACGCCAGACGTCATCGTCAGACTCCCGGGCGGCAAGAACGTCGTCGTCGATGCGAAAGTCGCGCTCTCCGCCTATCTGGATGCGATGGAGTGTGAAACCGATGTGCTGCGCGATGCGAAGCTGAAGGATCACGCGCGCCAGGTGAAAGATCACATCAGCCGCCTGGGTAACAAGACTTACTGGGCACACTTCCAGCCGGCGCCCGACATCGTCGTCATGTTCGTTCCGGGCGAAGCGCTCTTGTCGGCAGCGATGCAGCACGATGCCGCGCTCCTCGAGTTCAGCATGACCAAAGGGGTGATGCTCGCCAGCCCTCTGTCATTGATCGCGCTCTTGAAAGCGATCGCATACGGATGGCAGCAGGAGACGATAGCGAAGAACGCGCAGGAGATCAGCGAGCTCGGTCGCAACCTCTATGACCGGATCGCGAAGCTGGCCGAGCATTTCGAGAACGTCGGTCGAAGCCTCGCGAAAGCGGTGCAGTCCTACAACGGCGCCGTGGGAACACTCGAGAGTCGCGTGCTGGTCACGGCCCGACGGCTGAAAGACAAGGGCGTCACGCCCTCGGAGGAGTTCCACGAGATCGAGACGATCGATCAGACGCCGCGACTGCTCGGCGCGCCGGAACTCGTCGGCCTCTTCGATGATGCGGCGCTCGACGCGGAGGTGCTGCCCGCCTTCGCTCCTGCGGAGCTTCGGCGCGACAAGCACGAGGAGCGTGAAGAGCCCGCCGTCGAACCTATTTGATCAGCACCGTCATCGTCACGACCGAGCGGATCTCGATGGTTCCCGGGGTGATCGGCGGCGCGTTGCCCGCGGCCCCTGCCGCCGCCATCTGCCGCATCATCGGCCGCGGCGGCTCCTGTGACATCCGCTGCTCTTCTATCCTCTGAATCCGCGCGATCTGAACGGCTGCGCCGGAAGCGGCCGCGTCGGCGCGTGCGCGGGCATCGGCGACGGCCAGGCGCAGGGCCTCGCGCTCGGCCGCATCGCGGTCTTTCAGCCCGAATCGCAGGCTACCGACCGACGTGGCACCCGAGGTCACCGCAGCCGCCAGCACATCGCCGACACGCGTGATGTCGTCGAGGCGCACCTCGATGGAGTTCCTCGCAACATAACCGCGCAGCGTCTGTCGTCCATTGGCATAGTCGAACTCCGGATGCAGCTCGTAGGCGGTGGTCCGGATCGCGTCGGGGCCGAGGTTCATGGTCTTCAGCTGCGACGTGACTGCGTCCATGGCGGCGACGTTCTGCCGTTGCGCTTCCTTGGGATCCTTCGATCGCGACTCGGCATTGATATCCACCCACGCGCGGTCGGGCGCACGCTTCACCTCCGCCTGACCCGTAGTGACGATGACGGCGAGGTCAGGCGCGGTTTGCGCGGAAGCCGCAGCCGGAGACAGCAACAGCGCCGCGAGTACGAGGTGTCGCAAAAGCACTCGAACCTCCATGAGATCAGTCCATTGGTGCCCTAGCGTATCAGGTACACTGCTCGGCTCATGCGATTCGAACCCTTTGCGATGGAACGGCTCCAGTCGATCTGGGAGCACCAGGTCGCCTGGAACGTCTCTGAGAGCGGCGTCGAGCCGCTTCGCGTCGAGGAGCTCGCGACCACGGAAGAGGACCGCGAAGCGCTTCTGCGTCAGCCACTCGGATATACGCAGACAAACGGCACGCTCGAGCTGCGCAACGAGATCGCCGCCATGTATCCCGGCGCAACCCCCGCACACATCCAGGTCACGAACGGCGGTTCCGAGGCCAACTGCGTCACGCTTCTTCATCTGGTGCAGTCAGGCGATGAAGTCGTGATGATGCTGCCCAATTATATGCAGGCGGCCGGGCTCTTGAAGGCGCTCGATGCGAACCTGCGGCCGTGGCCGCTTCGCATCGACCAGGCGGGACAACGCTGGGAGCCTGATCTCGAACGGCTCGAGACGCTCCTGACGCCGCGCACGAAGGCGATCTTCATCTGCAACCCGAACAATCCGACGGGAAGCCGGCTCACGGCTCACGAACTCGATGCCATCGCGTCTGCCGCGGCGCGGGCGGGGGCATGGGTCATCTCCGACGAGATCTATCGCGGCGCCGAACTGGACGCGGTGGAAACGCCGACGATGTGGGGACGGCTCGATCGCGTGATCGTCACGAGCGGGCTCTCGAAGGCGTACGGTTTGCCGGGTCTGCGCATCGGCTGGATCGTCGCGCCGCCGGACACTATCGACGCCCTCTGGGGTGTCCACGATTACACGACAATCGCGCCCGGCGCCGTCAGCGACCGTCTCGCCCGGATCGCGCTCTCACCGCAGGGACGCGAACGGTTGCTCGCGCGCACGCGCGGGATCGTGCGCGCGAACTATCCGCTGCTGCGGTCCTGGCTCGCGAAGCGGCCGGCTTTCTCGCACGTCGCTCCCGAAGCAGGCGCCATCGTGTTCGCAAAGTACGCGCATCCGATCAATTCCACCGTGCTCGTAGAGCGGCTGCGCGCCGAGCAGAGCGTGCTGGTCGTACCCGGCGATCACTTCGGCATGGATGGCTATCTGCGCATCGGTTTCGGCTCCCATCCCGAGTTGCTTATCGGCGCGCTCGACCGAATCGCCGAGCTGATGGACGCGCTTGCGTAGGATCGATCTGGCGATCATCGGGTTCGGCAACGTCGGGCAACGTCTTGTAACGCTCCTCGATGAGCGATCGGCACGTCTCGCGCGCGACTACGGCGTTACCTGCCGCGTCGCGGGCACGGCATCGCGCCGCCAGGGCGCAGTCTTCGAGAACGAGGCCTGCGCGGACGCCTTCGACGTCATCGGCCGGCTAGCGTGCTCTCCGGCGCCGACCCGCATCGTTGTCGAAACGACGACGCTCGACGTGAAGAATGGCGAGCCGGCGACATCGCACGTGCGGGCGGCGATCGCTGCCGGCTGCCATGTAGTGACTGCGAACAAGGGTCCCGTGGCGTTTGCGTACGAGGCGCTGCGCGAAGCGGCAGAGGAAGCCGGGGTCCGCTTCTTGTTCGAGGGGACCGTGATGGACGGCGTACCGGTCTTCAATCTCGCACGCGAGGCGCTCCCCGCGGTTCAGATACTCGGATTCGAAGGCGTCGTGAACACGACGACGAACCACATCATCACCGCGCTCGAGCGCGGTGAAACGTTCGCTGCCGCGCTCTCGCGGATGCAGGAGGAAGGCATCGCAGAAGCGGATCCGTCCCTCGACGTGGAGGGCTGGGACGCGGCAGCGAAAGCGGCGGCGCTCGCCAACGTCCTCATGGACGCCCGCATCACGCCTCATGATGTGCAGCGCCGCGGCATCGACGAGGCCACGGGCGGCGATGCGCGACGCGCGCTGGCGAACGGAAGACGGCTGAAGCTCGTAGCCACTGCGCGCCGCGATTCGGCGGGGATGGTGTCGTGTGCCGTCGGGCCGCGCGAACTGCCGGCCGACCATCTGCTCGCCGGGCTGGACGGCAACGCGAACGCGCTGATCCTGGAGACGGATCTTCTCGACCGGATTGCCATCACGCAGCTCTCGAGCAGCCTGACACAGACAGCGTATGCGCTTCTCTCGGACATTATTTCGATCGCGCGATCGACGGAGCCGGTATGACCGCGCCGCTCGAAGGCATCCTCGTTGTCGACTTCACGCGCGTCCTGTCGGGACCGTACTGCACGATGCAGCTCGCCGACATGGGTGCGCGCGTCATCAAGGTCGAGCAGCCGGGAAAAGGTGACGACACGCGCGCCTGGGGACCGCCATTTCTGAACGGCGAGAGCGCGTACTTCCTCAGCATCAACCGTAACAAGGAGAGCCTCGCGCTCGACCTCAAACATCCAGAAGCGACGCACATCATCGACGCGTTGCTTGCGCGGGCGGACGTACTCGTCGAGAACTTCCGTCCGGGCACGATGGAGCGGCTTGGGCTTGGATATGAGTCGGTATCGCGCCGCTTCCCGCGCCTCGTGTACTGCGCGATCTCCGGCTTCGGCCAGACCGGCCCGCGGACAAAAGAACCGGGGTACGACGCGGTGGTTCAGGCTGAAGGCGGGCTGATGAGCATCACTGGTGACGCAGACGGACAACCGTTCCGTCTGGGCGTCGCCATCTCTGACATCGCGAGCGGGATGTTCGCGGCCCAGGGGATCGCCTTTGCGCTGCTCGCGCGTGAACGCACTGGAAAAGGTCAACTCGTGGACGTCGGAATGCTCGATGCGACAGCCGCACTGCTGACTTACCAGGCGGGCATCTACTTCGCGACCGGTCGAACGCCTGGCCGCATGGGCAACCGTCACCCGACCATCGTTCCTTACGAGACGTTCGCTGCGTCCGACGGAGACTTCGTGATCGCGGTCGGGAATGACGAGCAGTGGCGCCGGTTGTGCGCGAGCGCCGAATTGGAACATCTCGCGATGGACGAGCGCTTCGCGACCAATCGCGCGCGCGTGACCAATTACTCCACGTTGCGGCCGCTGCTGGCCGAGACGCTGCGCGCCCGCACGCGATCCGAGTGGGTCGATCTGCTCCGTCCGGCTGGCGTGCCGTGTGGCTCCGTGCGCGAGGTGGCGGAGGTGCTGGAGGACCCTCAGCTCGCCGCGCGCGGAATGATCCAGGAACTCGAGCATGCCGTCGCCGGTAAAATGCGCGTCACCGGCGTGCCCATCAAGCTGTCGGATACGCCAGGAACAGTCCGCACGCCGCCACCAGCCCTGGGCCAGCACACGACCGACATCCTCGCCAGGGACGTCGGGATGTCGCCTCAGGAAATCGCGCGGCTGCGCGGCACCGGCGCGATCTGACGATCACCGCGAGACAAACGCCACGATCTCCGCGAGAAGGAACGCGATCACGTCTTCTTCGTTGAGCTCGGCGATCGCCGTGCGCTCTCGGACGGCGCGTTCCGTGGAGATCATGCGGCGGCCGCGTCCGCGGCTGGTGCGACCGACAACCTCTGGCGGATCCTCCGTCGTGTCGAGCGCGATCTCGATGAAGTCCTCGCCCGCCGCAGCGGACATGAGGCGCACCGACCCGGCGGGCGTGGCGACGTTGAAGTGATGGCCTTCGGCGCTGAGGACGTTCGCGAAGTGCTGAACGACCGGGGTGGCGACGGTGGCGAGGAACTTTTCGTAATCGCGTCCCGCGGCATCGCTGCGCGCACGCCTTGCGGCAGCGTTGCTCCGCGCCTGATCGATTGCCGTACGTAGCCTGCGGCGGAGTTCTGACGTCTCGATGGGCACGGCATAGAGATTAGCGTATTCACGAGCGCCAGATCGGCCACAACGGTCATGTGCGATCCTTGCGCGCGACGTGAATGGCCATCAGTCCGGCAAGTACGGGGAACCATCGAGCCTCGGCGAATCCGCTCCGCCTCATCAGCTCGGTCACCGCAGCCGCGCCGGAATAGCGACGAATGGACGCGGGGATGTAGCGATACGTATCCGGATCGCGATGAAGCGCCCACCCGAGGGCACCACCGACCACTGAGAGGTAGCCCAGATAGACCGCTCGTACGACAGCGCTGGACGGCCGGTTGAAATCGAGCGACACGAGCGTGCCGCCGGCGCGCAGCACGCGATGGATCTCCTGGAGCGCAGGCGCCAGCTCGGGCACGTTACGCAGACCGTACCCGGTGGTGACAATGTCGAATCTCGCGTCCGGGAAGGGCAGTGCCATCATGTCGCCTTGAACGAAGACGGACGACCCTGTGTCCGAAGTACCGGGTCCTGCGCCCGGGGTCGGGGCGCGATCGCGGGCCAGCTGCAGCATGCGGTGTGTGACGTCGAGGCCGACAACAGACGCGCCACGATCCGCGAGCCCGAAGGCAATGTCTCCGGTACCGCAGGCGAGATCGAGAGCGCGGCTACCGGCGGAAGGAGCAGCGAAGTCGAGCGCGCGCCGCTTCCATCGGCGATCGAGGCCGAACGACAAAAGGACCGTGATGAGGTCGTAACGGTCCGCGATGGTTGAGAAGAGGCGGCGGACGTAGCGCTGCTTCGCGCCGGCCGTGGCGAGCGCCGCATCGAGCGGCACGCGGCGTTCGATCAGTCGACGCGGATGGTTCCGCTCATCATCTTCGGATGGGGAGTGCACTGATACGTGTGACTTCCTCGCGACTCCGGAACGCGGAACTCGACGACGTCCTCTTCGCCGCGGTCTTCCAGTATTTTCGTCGAGACCGTCCAGGCTGTGATCGAGAAATCGTGTCGCATGCCCGCGTCTTCGTTCCTGACGCGCACGCGCACCCGCTCTCCGGCGCGCAAGGTGATGACCGGGTTTGCTTCCGTGCCGCTATCGACGTAAAAGGCCATGTCGCGCACGACTACGTTGACATCGCGCACCTCGTCAGCGCTCGATGAGGCGAGCATCGGCAGCACGGCCGCGGCGAACGCCACGACAGCAACACCGGCGAGTACGGTGAGGATCCTGTTCTTTCCACGAGTGGTCATACGATCAGCATCCCCGTCAGGTACATCACCCCGAAACCCGCGATCAGTGACAGCACCGTAGGCGCGTGTGCGAACCGGATCGAGAGCGGCTGCTGACGCGCCATCTGACCCGCGATCTGCACGACGACCTGAATGATCGCGCCAACGCCGAGACCCAGAAATACCACCGCAGCGACGGGCGAGTACACCAGTCCACCGGCCCACGCCCCCGCGATCGTTGGCAGCCCGCCAATGAGCCCCAACTGAATCAGCCCGCTTACTCCGGGGTTCTCCTTCGCAACCGGTGAGACGATAGCCAGCCCCTCGGTGACGTTGTGCAGCGTGAAGCCGATGATCAGCAGCGATCCAAAGGCGGCCTGGCCGAGCGCGAATGCCGCGCCGATCGCCAGACCCTCACTGAAGTTGTGAAGCCCGATCCCAACCGCAATCATCAGTGCAAGCGTCCACCCTGAAGGTGCGCCGTTGGCGTGTACGGCGGCCTTGCGTTGCGACAACCACCCGCCGACGATCTCCAGCGCCGCGAACGCCGCGGCGCCGCACAGCAGGAACAACGCCGTCCCATGCAGCGTTCCCGGCAGCTGCGAAGATGAGTCCAATGCTTCTTCGGTCCCATCGACGATGAGGAACAGGAGGAGGCCGATGGTGAACGCAAGAACCGCATCGATGCCCGTGCCCCCCAGCCTTCTGATCACCGGAAACCACAGAAGTCCAAGGGCAACAGGGATTACCCCGACGAACAGTCCGATCAGCGCAAAAACGAGCAGGTGACGCCGACCCGCCGCCGGCGTCTCGAGCGCAACAGGAATCTCGTGCGCGAACTTCGTTCCGGTGGATGTCATCACGTGAACGACGTGCGCCTCGCCCGCTACCCACGGATACGGGATCCTGAGCGTCACCGAGCGTAATGGCGCCACCACCGTACCCGGATCCGCGCTGAACTGCCAATACGCATCGTCAACCGTCACCTGCGCGATGGTGACCGGTTCGGGACTTTCGTTCAGCACCGTCATCACGATGCCGTTCGCTTCGAGCAGGGCGCGGCCGATAGAGAGATTCTCGACGGGCGGCGCGGCGGGATCGCGAAGCTGCCCGGCTGGATTCAGGCGGACGATCAGCGCAACGACACCGGCGAGCAGGAGCAACGGCAGCAGGACGGCGCCCCAGAAGCGAGTACGGTTGACCGGCCCCACTGCGAGGACGTCATGTGTCACGGCGTGCTCCAACAGCTTCGAACATGCCCATCCATCCGAGCTCGGCGAACTCGCTCTGATGCGCGTGGAACATGAAGCGTCCCGGATAACGGAAGGTCATCTCGAGAACGACACGCTCTCCCTGGCAGAGCATCACAGTGTCCGTATGATCGTCGGGAGTCGTCCGCGTGCCCGTGCGGAACACGTTGAAGAACATGCCGTGCATGTGGAAGCTGTTCAGGAGGTCGAACTCGGTGAGGTTGATCAGATGGATACGAACGAGACCCCCGACCTGCACGCGGATCGGGTGCGTCATGTAGTGGTTCGCCAGCGAGTTGACCGCGTACACCTCGTTGTCGGCGTCGAAGTTCGTGTCGAAGCCGTTCATGACCATGACCATCTCGTCGGCGGGCGGACGCGGGGTCTTCGGATCCACGATGAAGGCGCCGTATAGCCCTTTGTGAATGTGACGCTTCAAGGGGACGGCGTGACAGTGATAGAGGTGCGTGCCAAACGGCTCGGCGTCGAACTCGTAGACGAACTCTCCGCCGGGCATGACCTGATGCTCGGGTAACGATCCGTCCATTTCTGGCGGATGCCAGCCGTGAAAGTGAATCGTGTGCGGATGGGTGCCCTGATTGAGGAACCTCACGCGAACGCGGTCGCCTTCCCTGGCGCGGATCGTCGGCCCCGGTACCTGGCCATTGAATGTCCAGGCCGGAAAGTAGACCCCCGGCGCGATCTCGATCTCGCGGTCCACGGCAACGAGGTCGTATTCACGGAGGAGGGAGCCGTCGGGACGTGCCGTTTCACGGTAGAAACGGCCGCGTTCCTCAGGCCGAACGTCCGAAAAGTTCCACGCGCGTAGATAATCTGTCGGGTTGAACCGGGAGAGATCAGCGGTACCAACGGGGCCCATCGTGTGGGCGGCATGCGCCATCGCCGGCGTGTGCGTTTGCTGAGCGCCACCCAGGGTGCGCGACTGCAACACGGCGGCAGCCGCACTCCCAAATCCGGCGAGTCGAATCCACGAGCGACGCGTGATCGAGTTCATTTTCGAATTACTTAATCAATAATTTTGACACATCAAAATAATATGTCATACGCTTCCAAGTCAAGTCACGGCTGATGCTCCCCTCCTACACCGTCGAGAATTACCTGAAGGCGCTGTTTCAGGCCCAGATTGGCTTGGCCGCGGATGGGCTTGTTCCTATGGGTCGACTCGCTGGTGCTTTAGGGGTGGTGCCCGGAACAGCCACGACCATGGTGAAAGCTCTGGCTGAGTCGGGTCTTGTCAAGTACGAACCCTATGCGGGCGTGCGCCTCACGGCCGCCGGCGAGAAGCTGGCCGCGATGGTTTTGCGACGCCACCGATTGATCGAACTGTTTCTCGTGAAGGTGATGGGGATGAGCTGGACTGAGGTACATGACGAAGCGGAAAACCTCGAGCATGCCGTTTCGGATCGTCTGATCGAGCGGATCGACGAAATGCTCGGCAGGCCGCAAGTCGATCCGCATGGTGACCCGATTCCCGATCCCGAAGGGACCGTGGACCGTCGCGAGTACGACACGCTGCTCACGTGTCCGCTGAAATCCCGCGTCACGGTGAGCCGCGTGACCGATCAGGATGCAACGTTTCTGCAATTCGTCGAGCGTCACGACCTCAAGCCAGGCAGCACCGTCCAGGTCCTCGAACGCGACGCGGCCGCCGACAGCGTGCGGCTGAAGGCCGCGAACGAGCGCGAGTTCACGATCGGTGCGCGCGCGGCCTCGAAGGTGCTCGTAACGGCACTCCAGATGATGCTGCTGTGCCTGCTGCTGCCAGTCGGCGCGCGCGCGCAGAGCGCCCCGACGTCGCCGGCAAACCGGTCGGAGCGGCCCTTCGAGATCCTCGACAACTCGTTCCTCGTCGAGGAAGCGTTCAACCAGGAGCGCGGGATCTTTCAGAACTTCTTCGGATTCCAGCGGGGCGACGACGCCTGGAATTTCAACTTCACGCAGGAGTGGCCGGTCGGATCGCAGACCCACCAGTTCTCGTACACGCTCGGGCTCGCCGGAATCACAGGAACCAGCGGATTCGGCGACGTGATGATCAATTACCGCTACCAGGCGGTGATGGAAGACGACGGGGTTCCCGCATTCTCGCCGCGCGTGTCGCTGATCCTGCCGACGGGGAGCAATAACTTCACGCGCAACTCGGTGGGATTGCAGGTCAACCTGCCTGTGAGCAAGCAGCGCGGCGATTTCTACTTTCACGCGAACGGAGGCTTCACGTGGTATCCGCGCGCGGATCCGGACTTCGGCGTAAATGACGAGGAGCGCGTCTCGCTCCTCTCGCCGCACATCTCGGGCAGCGGGATCTATCGCATGCGACCGATGTTCAATCTGATGCTCGAGAGCGTCCTCCAGTTCGAGCAGTTCGCCACTCTCGACGGGAGGAAAGAGCGGGAAACCGTGTTCACGCTTGCGCCCGGCGGGCGCGGCGGATGGAACATCGGCGATCAGCAATTGATCCTCGGCGCTGCGGTCCCGATCACGTGGGTGTCGTCGAACTCGAACGCCGGGATCCTGCTGTATCTGTCTTACGAACTGCCCTTTGCCAGGTGAGGCGGCTCCCGGCTTGCGGCTTGCGGCTTGCGGCTTGCGGGCTAGTCGCTGTACGACGCGAAAGAGGACGGTGTTTCCCAGACTCGCACGTTGACGACGTTGATGCCGAGCTCGCGGCTCTGGTCGAAGATCAATTTGGCGATCCGCTCTACGGTGGGGTTGCTGTCGACGATGTACATCGGTTCGCCGAGGGCGCGCAGCGGGGCCACGAGGGGATCGTCGTGACGGAGAATCATCTTGTGATCCAGCTCGCGATCGATCCAGCCCTTCACGATCCGTTTGATGTCGCTGAAGTCCGCAACCATGTTGCGGTTGTCGAGCGTTTCGGTACTGACATCGACTTCGACGACGGCGTTGTGCCCATGCGGATGTTTGCAGACGCCGTCATAGTCGAGCAATCTGTGGCCGTAGCAGAACTCGATCCTTTTCGTGACCAGGTACATCGTCATATTGTTTCAGAATTCCGCGGCCGCAGTCGCTCCTGACGATGATTCCTGTCGTTCTCTTCTCGTCCGGCCTCGACAGTGCGGTGCTGCTCGCGGATGGCGTTTCACGCTACGGCGGTGCCCAACCGGTCTACGTCAGCGTCGGCTTCGCGTGGGAAGCTGAAGAGCGCGTCGTCGCCGAACGGTTCCTCGACGCGATGCGCGCTCGCGGCGGGATCGCGCCGCTCGCACAGCTCAGCGTCGACATGCGCGATGTGTATCCACCCACCCACTGGGCCGTCAGGGGCCAGGCGCCCGGATTCGACACGCCCGACAGCGACGTCTACCTCGAAGGACGCAACGTGATCCTGCTGTCGAAGGCGGCCGTGTTCGCCGCGCGCGCAGCCCTCACGACGATCCTCATTGGACCGCTGGCGGGCAATCCGTTTCCTGATGCGCGACCGATGTTCTTCGAGACGATGGCACGCGCGCTGTCGCTCGGTCTCGACGCCGAGATACGGATCGACGCGCCGTTGCTGACGCTGCAAAAGGAAGATGTGATCAGGCGGGGCGTCCAGCTGAACGTGCCATTCGAGCTCACGCTCTCGTGCATGCAGCCGGTGGGAGGGATGCACTGCGGCCGCTGCAGCAAGTGCCGCGAACGGCGTGATGCGTTTCGCGCCGCCGGAATCGAGGATCCCGCGCCGTACGCAACACCACCGATGCGCTGAGAGAAGTCAGTTGGTTTTCAGGCGAATGGCGCCGTCGCCCGTGCGGATCCGCAGAAGCTTTCCACCATTGCCGATCTTCGTGCGCAGCGTTCGACGTTCGCCATCCTTGTCTCGAGTGTCCGCGGCCTCTATCCCGAGATCGTTGCGGATGCTGCCATCCCCCGTGTGCGCGTCGAGATCCGCATCGAACTCCCGCGGCAGATACAGCGAGACGCTGCCGTCACCCGTCGAGATCTCCCACGGCTCCGACATGATCGCGCCCGACTCGACGCGGTAGACGATCGATCCGTCGCCGGTATGAAGTGAAAGGGCACTCAGCTTTCCCGATACGTTCACGCTTCCGTCTGCTGTATCCAGCGTCAGTTTGCCTTGCGCTTCTTCGACAGTGATCGAACCGTCGCCGGTGTCGAGTGTCAGCTCGCCTTTAACGGCGGACGCTCGGATGCTCCCGTCACCGGTGCGCAGGTCGATCCGGCCGTTGATCCGCTCGATCCGTATGGAACCGTCGCCGCTCCTTGCGCGAATGTCGGTCTCGCGCGGCACGTTGACGATCAGACGTGCGTAGGCCGTGCGATGCAGGCCGATACCGTGGAACGATTCCTCGCGCGGGCGCTTGACCTCCAGCTCGACCACCCGGCCGTTCTGCGTCGAGACGATCTGCAGCTCTTCGAGCACGGCCTTCGTCGGTCCGCGTTTCTCCACTTCGATGACGACCTCGGGTTTGTCCCAGGACTGAATCTCGATGGAACCGTCGAAGGTCGTCAACCGCACGTCGGCACGGCCATCGACCGTGAAGCGCTTCTCTTCACGAACGATCTCGCTGTGCGAGTCCACGGTCACGCTGCAGGCCGAGGAGACGAACGCCAGCCCGACCGCAATTGCGGATGTCCCGAACCTCATACGGCCATAGACGGACATTGGACCGGGGCGGTTCAACATTTGATGGGATGTCGTTGGTTACAGCCCGCGTCACTGCGGCGCATGCGGCAAGTGGTGCAAGACGCCAGCGATATAGGTCTGAACGACGCGCAATTCTTCGTCAAGGATCACAAAGTCGGCCACGGCCCCGGCGGCGAGCACGCCACAGCCGTGGAGACCGAGCTCTCTGGCGGGCGTGGTTGCGCACATCTGGGCGGCATCCATCAGGGTGAACCCCATCTTCTCGACCAGGATTCGGAAGGCGCGATCCATCGTGAGCACGCTTCCGGCCAGGGTTCCATCATCAAGGTAAGCCGCATCGCGGAGCGTGATGGGACGGCCGCCGATGACTGCGCGGTCGCCCGGCTTCAACCCCGAACCAGCGGTGCCATCGGTGATCGCCATCACCTTCGACGGTCCCTTCGCAGCAACCGCGGCACGGACCGCCGCAGCGTGTACATGCACGCCATCGCAGATGATCTCGGCGGCGATGTCGTCGCTCTCGAGGACGGCGCCGGCGAGCCCCGGCTCGCGATGATTCAACGGCGTCATGCGATTGAACAGGTGCGTCGCATGTCTTGCGCCCGCCATGATGCCGGCGCGCGCCTGCTCGTACGTCGCCCCCGAGTGGCCGAGCGACACGCGATGCCCGCGCGAGACGAGCTCGGGAATGAGGTCGAGAACGCCGTGCATCTCGGGAGCCACGGTGATGATCCCGACATCCGCACGCGCGGCGAGGATCTCGTCGAGGATCTGCCGTCCGGAGAACTCCCCTTCCGGCACATCGTTCGGCAGCCGGATGCACGCCTGCGGTTGCGCTCCCTTGAACTCGGGATTGATGAAGTTGCTTTCGAGATGAGCGGGCAGCACTCGTGCGGACGTGGCGACCGCCGCTTCACGCGCCGCGCGGATTGCGCCGAGCATCCGCTTCAGCGTTTGTGGAGGACACGCGATCGAAGTGGGACAAAAGGCCGTCACGCCGAAGCGCGGCAGCATTGCAGCGATTCGCGCGATCGCCTCTGCTCCATCGAGTGCGTCTGTGCCCAGAACGCCGTGCACGTGCACGTCGATGAACCCGGGCACGATGAAGTGCCCGGACAAATCGCGCCCGCCCGGCAGCAACGTATGAGAGACCTCGACGATGCGGCCGCTTTCGATGACCATCTGCCCGGACGGAATCAGTCGATCGGGCAGAACGAGGGTGGCGCCAGTCAGTCGGATCGCACTGCTCATGCTTCGTCGTCTGCGTCATCCGGGCCCGCAGGATCCCATCGCATCTTGCGACCGGCGAGCGGAAGAGGATCCGCGCCGTCTGCGCGAAACAGCTCCCGGTCGGCGCGCCGGAGCAGCCGGCAGAGCCGAGGTTCGTCGGGGGCGGAAAAGACGATCACCCCCGCCCCTTCGGCTGGCGGGAAGCGGCGGTCGTCTTCGTAGTCGTGATCCAGCGTCACCAGCGTGCGGCCCAGTTGACGGGCGAGGCGGTAGTGCTCGCTATCCGGCGCGCGCCGGAGCTCGTGGTGTTCCATCACGAAGAAGACATCCCAGCCGAGCCTGACGCGCATGAAGGTGACGACGCCGTTGGGGATGTTCGCGTCGGCGTAGACGCGCGGATGCGACGACTCCGCCGCCAACGGCGCCAGCTCTGAAGCCAACGTACCCATAGTTGTGGATCGGCCCCGATGCCGGCAATCACCTGTGACGATCGATCTCCGCCGGCTCGTTCTCTATCGGTTTCTCACTGCCTGCTGTCTGCGCCTGGCGGAGCAGATCCGCGACGAGCGCGTCGCGCTTGTGCACCAGGTCTTTCCGCTGCCGCCGGCTGTGCGTCGAACCAACGGCGTACTCGCAGAAGAGCGGGAAGCCGATTGTCGAATCGACGTACGAAACCACGGTATCGGGCAGAACGCCGGGATTCACCTTGCCCCAGCTGACGGCCTCGGCTGGAGTCGCTCCCGAGAGCCCGCCCCAGACGACCTGGTCAGTCGTGAACTGGATGAAGTAATCGTTGCCGCCTTTGGGAATGCCGTACACCTCCCACAGCGTGGGTTGGCCCTGCAGGTAGAAGTTTTTCGGGGAGCCGCCGCCGAGGATCACGCAGCCGTTCTTCTTCCCCGCGAGCACGATCGCGCACACCTCGTTGACGTCCCGATTGGGATCGATCATCAGCGTGCTGCCATTCATCAGCTCGTGGTAGGCGATGTTCATCCCGATCGAGCTGTCGCCCGGCGAAGAGGTGTAGATCGGCACGCCTGACTTCGCGGCATGCGCGACGACGGAATATTCCTCGCATCCAGGATTTTTCTCGAGCAGGTCGAGGCCGAGGCGATAGTGAAGGTCGGACGAAGGCATCGGACCTGAGAGTTTCGATCTGACGAGGAAGTCGCGGATGTAGGCGTCGGTCTCGAGCAGCACCGTCGCGGGGAACAGTACGTCATAGATCCTGATGATCCCGTGTTCGTACAACTCCACGTCGTCGAGGAACGGTGATCCGCGGTGCAGCGAGAAGTTCAGCGCGTAGTGCAGGTCGTGGTACAGGTTGGCGCCCGTGCTGATGATGAAATCGACGAGACCGCGTTCCATCATCTCGATGATGCAGCCGCCGAGACCGGCCGGGGTGAGCGCTCCCGCGACCGTCAGGCCGATCGTCGTGTCGTGTTCGGGCGCGAGCATCTTCTCGCTGAAGATGTGGCAGGCCTCCGACAGGCGCCCTGCGTTGAACGCCTGAAAACCATGATCGATCAGGTGCCGGACCTCGGCGCTGCCGCGCGGCCGGTAGTACTTGATGACTTTTCCGCTGAGATAATTGCCGGCGCCCTGCCCCTTCGCGCCGGGTGCTCGGTGGGGCACTCGAAACCTCCGAAGTAGTGACTAGCATACTTCGTAAGGGAGCTTGACAGAGCGGCTCGTCCGGAGCACTGTAAGCGCACTTTTCAAGGCGGACTCGCAAAATGCAGGAACCCGTTCTCGTTGAGGGGAACACGGCACTCTGGTGGTTTGCCTTTGCTCTGATCGTCGTCGTGGCGCTCGTCGCTGCCCTCTTCTGGCTCAAGGGACGGCCCCGGCCAGGACAGCATGTGTTCCGGGCGAGCCGATTCAGCAAAGGCAATTTCATGTTCCCCACGCAGGTGATCGTCACCCCGACCAGCCTGCTGCACTTCAAGCCGGAGCTTTTCGGCGGACGCGAGCACTCGATCCATATCAACCACATCTCGTCGGTCGTCATCGACCGCAATCTGTTCTTCTCCGACATTCTCATCGAGACGTCGGGCGGCACGAGCCCGGTGCGGTGTCACGGTCACAAGAAGAGGGACGCGATCACCATGAAGGACTTGATCGAACGGTTCCAGTCTGAGTACTACCGCCGTAATCCGGAATCGACCGGCGGCGCGGGACGAGCGTGACGTCCGACACCCGCGTGCTGCCGCTGGTCTCTCACGGCGAAGATCTCGAGCTGCGCTTTCAGGCGCTCGTCCAGTCACCGCTGCGCGCCGGTCTTCTCCGGTTCCTCTCCAGCCACCGAGACAGTGTCTACGACGTGCCCGCGCTGATGCAGACGTTCGGCCGCATGCGGCTCGACATCGAGAACTGTCTTGGCGAGCTCGTGACCTTCGGACTGGTCGAGCAGCGCACCGACACGCAGCCGACGCGCTTCACGTTCCGCGCCCCCGATCAGGAAACCGTCAACGGCCTGCTCGAAGGGTTCCTCGAGCGGCGGCCGGCGATCAGTCATGAAGACCGATCGCCCGCCGTCCGCCGCTTCCGCGAGTTGATCGGCACCGACGACAAAATGCTGGTGGTCTTCGAGTGGATCCGGACCGCCGCGAAGAGCGACATCGCCGTCCTGATCCTCGGCCCGACGGGGTCAGGCAAGGAGCTCGTCGCGCGGATGATTCACGAGCTGAGTCGCCGCTCGGCCAATCGCCTGCAGACGGTCAACTGCGCAGCGCTCCCGGAGAACCTGTTCGAATCGGAGCTGTTCGGCTACGAAAAGGGTGCATTCACGGGGGCACAGGAGCGCAAGCTCGGGCGGCTCGAGCTCGCAAACCGCGGCACGCTCTTTCTCGACGAAATCGGCGATCTCGCGCTGCTCGCGCAGGCAAAATTGCTCCGCGCTCTCGAGGAACGCCGAATCGAGCGCCTGGGCGGCAATGAACCGATCGACATCGATTTCCGGCTCGTCTCCGCCACCAACAAGCCGCTCGATCTTCTGGTGCGGGAGGGGCGCTTTCGTGAGGATCTCTACTACCGCATCAACGCGTTCTCGATCCGGCTTCCATCCCTGCGCGAACGTGCGGCTGACATCCCCGTCCTCGCGCAGCGTGCGCTTGCGCGGCACTGCGAGGCCAACCAGCTCGAGACCGACGCAAAAGTGTTGTCGAAGGAAGCGCTCGATCTGCTGTCCCGCTATCATTGGCCGGGCAACATCCGGGAACTGGAGAGCACGCTGTCGCGAGCCGCGATGTCCTCGCGTGGCCGCACCATCCGGCCGGGAGACATCGAGCTGCTCCACGCGCGAGACGCCTTGCCGTCCCGCTCAGGAGAACACCTCGGTTCGCTCGCGGAGGCGGAACGCGCGCACATCCGTCGGGTGCTCGATGCGGTCGGCTGGAACAAGAAGCACGCGGCGCAGGTTCTGGAGATCAGCCGCGGCACGCTTTACCGTAAGATTCTCGAATACGGGTTAGAAGGTTGACACCGTCGGGTCCATCAGCGGCCTGGCTTTCGTGACGAAACGCGGAGCCGGGAACGCCCTTACTGGAGCTGCGTCTTGTGTTCCAGAATGACACACCTGGGTCATTCAACCGCCTCACAGCGTGCGTCGTCTTACGCCTCTAAAGGCCACCGTAGCAATAGAATACGCGCACGTGCCGTTTGGCGCTCCCGCGGCAATCGGCTTGCAGCAGTGTCGCGCTTCAACCGGATCAATATTCCGCACATGGCTCGACGCACTCTTGTCCTGCTTTTCGCCATCCTCCTCATGGCCGCGCCGACTTTTGCGGCGCCGAATGCCATTGTGGATACGGCGCTTGCCGCCCGCGCCCAGTCGCCGCGCGGCAGCTCGCAGGTCATCATCACCACCACCGGTGCTCAACGAGCGGACGCCGCGATCGAACGGGTTGGCGGCACACCCGGACGCTTCCTGCCAGGGCTCGGGCAGGTGGCAACTATTCCCGATTCCGCGCTGCTCAAGCTCGCGGCCAGCCCAGACATCATCAGCATCACGCTCGACCGCCCCGTCACGGGAGCTGTCGAAACGACGGAATCCACGGCGGACGCCGGCAAGATTGCCGGAACGCTCGGCTTCGATGGCAGCGGCGTCGGCGTGGCCATTATCGATTCCGGCGTCGCGAACTGGCACGACGATCTCGGTGCCGGAACGGTCATCCATTTTGTCGACTTCGTCGGCGACCTCATGGCGCCACATGACGACTACGGGCACGGAACGCACGTCGCCGGCGTGATCGCGGGAAACGGCTACGACTCTGGCGGCGCTCGCCGGGGCGTTGCCCCGGGAGCCCATCTCGTCGTGCTCAAGGTGCTCGACGAAGCGGGCGACGGTCACATCAGCGATGTCATCGCCGCGATCGATTACGCGATCGAACAGCGCAATCGCTTCAACATCCGCGTGATCAACCTCTCGGTTTCGGCAGGTGTCCACGAGTCCTACAAGACGGACCCACTCACGCTCGCGGCCAAGCGTGCCGTCGACGCCGGCATCGTCGTGATCACGGCGGCAGGAAATCTGGGACGCTCTGCGAAGGGCACCGTCCAGTACGGCGGCATTACCTCGCCCGGGAATGCGCCGTGGGTGTTGACCGTCGGCGCAGCCGATCAGCACAAGACCGCTTCACGGATGGACGACACGGTCGCTCAGTTCAGTTCCAGAGGTCCGACGTACATCGATGAGGAGGTCAAGCCCGACATCGTCGCACCCGGCGTCGGCATCGAATCCCTCGCGGACCCGAGCAGCACGATCTTCAAAGAGAACCCGCAGGCGCGGATCGCGGGGAGCGTGGATACCGTCACGGCGCCGTATATCAGTCTGACGGGGACGAGCATGGCCGCACCTGCTGTTGCCGGCACGGTGGCGCTGATGCTCGAAGCGAATCCGAAACTGACGCCCAATCTCGTGAAGGCGGTTCTTCAGTACACGGCGGAACGTCGAAGTCGCTACGACATCGTCTCGCAGGGAGGCGGGTTCCTGAACGCGCGCGGTGCCGTGCAACTCGCGGTCGAACTCGCGGGTGAGCGGCCGGCGACGACCGATCCCAGCCGGTGGAGTCGGCAGATCGTCTGGGGCAGCCGGCGCATCGCCGGAGGCGTTCTGACGATGAACGCCAATGCGTGGAACACGACCGTCACGTGGGGCGCGACGGCGACCGCCGAGGGCGACGCGATCGTATGGGGCACGGTGCCCGACTCGGGCGCAGCATGGACGGTGGCCGCCGAGCGTAGCGCAGGAACGGACAATGCGCCCGAGGCGGTACACCAGCCGCAGAAGAGCGCTGACGCTCTTCGCGTCCGGGCAGCAGCGTTGCCCGGGGGCGGGAGCGACTGAAGATGAAGTCGCTGCCAGTCGGCGCACGGCTGTTCGTTGGCGCGGTCATCGCCGCCGGTGCAGTCCTCTGTGCGGCCGTTTTGCCGCTCAGCACCGATCGTCCGTTCCTCTTCGCCGTGATGGCGGCGTTGTCAGCCATGACCTCCGTTCTCAAGGTCACGTTGCCGCTGCCGCGCAGTGCATCGACAATGTCCGTTTCGTATGCCGTCGATTTCGCCGCGCTGCTGATGCTGGGGACCGAGCAGACGGTGATCATTGCCGCGATCAGTGCGCTGTGCCAGTGCAATTTCCGCATTAGAGAACCCAACCCGCCGCACCGCACGCTGTTCAGCATGGCGACGCTGGTGATCACGGTGTTTGCGGCGGGCTCCGTGTATCGGATGACTGGAGGCGTTCCCGGTCGCCTCGATCTGTGGCTCGGGTTGTCTTCTATCGGTGCCGCGGCCGCGACGTACTTCATCGTCAATACGTTTCTCGTGGCGACTGCCATTGCGCTCTCGACACAAGCATCGGTCGTCAAGGTGTGGAACCAGGACTTTCTCTGGGGCGCGCCTGGATACTTCGTCGGCGCCGCGGTCTCTGCGTCGTTCGTGCTGCTCCAGCAGTTCTCGAGCCACGCGCTCATGCCGTTCGCCCTCGTTCCGCTCTACCTCACCTATCGCAGCTACAAGATCTACCTCGGGCGAATCGAGGAGGAGCAGCTTCAGGTCAAGCGCGTGGCAGACCTGAACTTCGCCACGATCGAAGCGCTCGCACTGGCGATCGACGCCAAGGACCAGACCTCCCAGTCGCACATCCGCCGCGTGCAGCTCTATGCCACGGCGCTGGCGCGCGAGCTCGAGATGTCGGAACACGACATTCAGGGCGTAAAGACAGCGGCGCTGCTGCACGATATCGGCAAGCTCGCGGTGCCGGAGCACATTCTGTCGAAGCCCGGACCGCTGACGACCGAAGAGTTCCAGAAGATCCGCGCGCACCCGAAGATCGGCGCCGACATCATCAGCGCGGTTCCGTTCCCGTACCCGGTGGCGCCGCTGATCCTCAGCCATCACGAACGGTGGGACGGCAAGGGGTATCCGTCGGGATTGAAGCGTGAAGAGATCCCGCTCGGCGCCCGCATCCTCACCGCGGTCGACTACTTCGACGCGGTAATGGCGGAGCGCCCCTACCACAAGGCGCTGCCGTTCGATGCCGCGCTCGCGCTCCTGCAGCAGGAGTCGGGCAAGGCGCTCGATCCCCAGATCGTCGAGACATTCGTCCGGCTGCTGCCGAAGCTGCAGCAGGAGGCGGCCAGACTCGAGCCGATGCTGCCGCGCCTGGAGCTCGTTCCGCTTCCGCGGTCGCCGGTGTCGGAGAAGAAGAACGTATTCGACGATATCGCGCTCGCGCATCGAGAGATCTACGCGCTGTACGAGATTGCGCAGGCCATGGGCACGAGCCTCGGGCTGCCGCATACGATGGAACTGATCACGTCGAAGCTCGCGAACCTGGTTCCGTTCTCGTGCTCGGCGCTGTTCCTCCTCGACGACGAGACCGACTCGCTGCGCTGCCATCTCGCCACTGGAGAGGATGCGGATCTCATCCAGCAGGTGGTCGTCCGCAGCGGCGACGGCCTGACGGGCTGGGTCGCGCGGAACCATCGCGCGGTCGTGAATGCCCGGCCGAGCGCGGATTTCGAAGCGGCGGGCATGCACGAGGTCACCTCGACGCTGCAGTCAGCGCTCGTGTGCCCGCTGCTCGCGAACGACAAGTTCATCGGCACGCTCGCGCTGTACCACACGGAGCCAGCGTTTTATCGCGAGGACCACCGCCGCCTGGTCGAGCGCGTGACAGAACAGGGCGCGACCGTGATCAAGAATGCGCTCGAATTCGAGCGCACGCGGCAGGACTCGCTCACCGATCCGCTCACCGGCCTGCCCAACACGAGAAACCTGTTCATCCATCTCAGTCGCGAGCTCGCGCGCGCCGAGCGGCTGAGCACCGAGGTGTCACTGATGGTGATGGACCTCGACCGCTTCAAGGAGATCAACGACACGCACGGTCATCACATGGGGGACCGCGCGCTGCGCGAGGTGGCGCGCGTGCTGCTCACGGCGATCCGCCCCTACGACATGTGCGTCCGCTACGCCGGCGACGAGTTCATCGTCGTGCTCTCAGGATGCGGCGCCGGCGAGGCAGAGCACAAGCGGCAGGAACTCCAGGCGGCAGTGGAAAACGTCGTCTTCGAGTCGCGTCCAGGACGACGCGTACCGCTGGCGATCAGCGTCGGCGCGGCGGTCTTTCCTCAGGACGGCATGTCGTACGAGTCGCTGCTCGCCGCCGCGGACAGCCGTATGTATCAGGACAAGGCCGCACGCAAGCGCCGCAGCCGCCAACCGGTGCTGCCGCAGCAGCCTGCACTCTTCCCCCCGGCCGAGCTGACCGAAAAGGATCTCCGCCGCTCTTCGACGGGTATCCTGTAGATACTTGCAGCAAGGCCACGTGATTTCAGTGCGACGGGCGACGCCGTCCACGCGTATCGTTCGTCTTCGGCCGGAACGGCTGCCGTTCAATTACCGCCCGGGCCAGGGCGCCGAGCTCGGGCCGCCCGGTGCGTCAGATCTTTCCCCTTACTCGATCGCCTCGGCCCCCGAGGACGCCGCGGCCGAAGGGTATCTGGAGTTCCTGATCAAGGTCGACGCGCAGGAGCGATGGGGAGAAGGTTTCGACCCGCTGCACCGTGGACAGCGACTTCGGATGCGCGGTCCGTTCGGACGATTCGTCTTTCCGGATCGTCCTGTGGAGAAACGATTCCTGTTCATCGCGGGCGGTACCGGCATCGCGCCACTGCGAGCGATGGTCCGCCACGCGCGAGCGCGGACCGATAGTTCGTTCCGGCTTCTCTACAGCGCGCGGACGCCAGATGATTTCGCCTACCGGCGTGAACTGTGCGGAATGGCCCGACGAGGCGAGCTGCAGTTGACGCTCACCGCCACGCGCGGTGTGCACAAAGGCTGGCGCGGTGAACGCGGCCGGATCAGCGCGGCGCAACTGGCGGCGCTCATCGACGATCCCGCGACCCTCTGCTTCGTCTGCGGGCCCGCGGCAATGGTCGACGAGGTGCCGCAGATGCTGTCCGACCTGGGCATCGACAGGCCGCGTATCAACGTCGAAGAATGGTGAGCGTCAGCTGATCGGACGTGGACCCGGTTCGATCTGAAGTGTCGACTTGACGTCTTTCACGCCGTTGATCGTGCGCGCGAGAGCAAGCGCCTTCGTCTCTTCGTCCTTGCTCTTGACGCGTCCGGACAGTGTCACGACACCCTTGAACGTATCGACGTCGATGCGCAGTGCGCCCACAACGGGATCGTTGATGAATGCCGTCTTCACCCGCGTCGTGATCGTGGCATCGTCTATGGTGTCGCCAACCGTTTTGCCGCACGCGCCGATGATCGGCAGCACGATGGCGAGCGCGATCACAAACGCCGTAAACCTGTGTCGGTTCATTTATCAAAACCTCACGCCGGTGAGGTGCAACCTACATGCCTGTCGCGTGATAGCCGCCATCGACCATCAGCACTTCTGCAGTGACCGCACGGCCGGCAGAACCGAGCAGGAAGGCGGCCGCGTCCGCTACCTCGGCTGTCTCGACCGTCCGTCGCAACGGTGCGCGGTCGCGGTAATGCTGAAGGATCGTTGAGAAGCCCGAAATCCCTGATGCGGCGAGCGTCTTTATCGGCCCGGCGGAGATGGCGTTCACGCGTATGTTACGCGGGCCCAGATCCGCCGCCAGATATCTGACCGAGGCTTCGAGCGCCGCCTTTGCGACGCCCATCACGTTGTAGTTCTGAAAGACGCGCTCGCTCCCGAGATACGTCAGCGTCACGATGCTTCCGCCGCCGTTCCGGTCCATCAGCGGCGCCGCGCCGCGCGCGAGTGCGATCAGCGAATACGCGCTGATATCGAGTGAGGTCCGGAACCCTTCACGTGTCGTTTGCAGGAATGGCGCCGACAGTTCGTTCCGCGGTGCGAACGCCGCGCCGTGAACGAGAAAGTCGAGGCCGCCGAAACTCTTCTCGACCTCTTCGAACACGCGCGCGATCTGCGCATCGTCGCTCACATCGAGGGGGAGGAGCACAGGGTCGGTCAAGGAGGCGCACAGTTCGCGTACGTTCTCTTCGAGACGCTCGCCCTGATACGTCACGGCGAGACGCGCGCCCCGTTGCGCGACCGCCTGTGCGATCGCCCACGCGATGGAGCGCTTGTTCGCGACGCCGACGACCAGGCCTGTCTTTCCGGTGAAATCCGACATAGGAGGGTACTTCTATCACGGAGTGCCAATGCCCAACGGCGAATGGCAAATGCCGGAGATTCAGCATTCGCCACTCAGCATTGACATCGCTCTATTTCACTCTCGGCGGGAGCAACTTTCTGGGGAACTTCGCCATGACCGTGTAGTTCGGATCCACGACGTTGGCGACACGCGTATGACCCGCCTGCGACACGACCTGGTACGCTTCCATCTTGTCGAAGCCGTACTCCTCGACGAGCCACTCGATCAACTCGACCTGGGCGATGCGAAAGGCGTCCACGAGCGGGCGGCCGCTGCCGGCGACCATGATGTCATTCGCGTCTTCCATGCGCGGCCAGCGGAGCCGGCGCCCTTTGATCAGATCGAACTGGAAGGTGACGTTCGCCGTGGTCTCGAGCCCTGAGCCGGCGATCTCGCCGTCGCCCTGAAGCGCGTGGACGTCGCCGAAGTAAAAGAGCGCGCCGTCGTGGAAGACCGGCAGGTACACGGTCGCACCTTCGCGTGCATCGGACGAGTCCATGTTGCCGCCGAAGTTACCGGGCCACAGTCCGCCAAATTCCTCTTCGCCGGACGGCGCCACGGCAAGTCGTCCGAGCATCGGGATGAGCGGCAGCTCGATCCGCTTCGAAGCGGAGTTCGGCAACTCGAGAATCCCGACATTGCGCGTGCGATCCAGTTGCCAGACGAAGCGCCGCGCCGGCAGAGGATCGTTGAGCATGCGCGTTCGCGCATCGCCGGCGACCGCGCTGATGCCGTTCGGATTCACCGCCGACACCGCGGTATCGCGGTTCAACTGCAGCTTGACGATCCTGACGACCAGCGTGTCTTCTGGCGTCGCACCTTCGATGTAGAACGGGCCGACTTCTCCGGGCCACGCTCCGCCCGCCCGCTCGTAGTAATCGCCCGGCCGCGAGAACGACCGCGTTTCAACTATGGCTCCGGGCCTGATGCGGAGAACTGGTTCGCGAACCGCGAACGTCGGCACGCCTGACGTCGGTTCGAACTTGATCGGAGCGGAAGATTGCTGAAGAAGGAGGGTGAAGGCGACGGCGAGCAGAAGCGCGGCCTGCATTCAGATCAGCGCGAACGCTTCCGGTTGCGCCCCGAGCGCATCCCCGGCATTCCGCCGCCCCGCCCTGAGCCCGTCGAAGGGCCGCGGCCCGAGCCCGTCATCGGGCCACGCCCTGGCCCGGCGGGGCCGCGGCCCGAGCCTGTGGAGGGGCCGAAGCGGCGCGCACCACCACCACCACCACCCTGCGGACGATTGCCGTTGCCGCCATGCACTCGCATCTTCGACCCGCCGCGGAACGATTGGTGCCCATTCCCTCGGCCCCCGTTCTGGCGAATCGTGAACTCGGGACTCTGCCGAACGTCCTTCTGCCCTTCGGGCCGTGGCAGCGTCGCGCGGATCAAACGCCGATGGAAGGGTCCGTCGTCACCGTCCTCGCGCGGCTCGTCGGTGACGGGCTCTTCCGGCGTCTCGTCGACAGCGACAACCGGCGGTTCTTCGCCGTTGTCTTCGGCCGCAGCGGCCGCTTCGACGACGTGCGGCACCGGGACCGGTTCAGGATGCGCCACGTCGATCGGTTCGGGCATGCCGGCCAGCACCTCTTTGTAAAGGCCGGAGGCCGCATCCTTCTTGCGACGACGAGGTTCCTTGCCGCCCTTGTACGCGTGTTCGGCGTCGCATGTCGTGCAACGTGTCTGCTTCACGTCTTCCTCGACCATGGCGACGACCGCGTGATTGGTCACGCGCCGCTCACGCGGACAGTAATCGTCCAGAATGTCTCCGAGACGCAGCCTGCGCTGCTCCATGTACTTCTCCCGACTTGGATCCTGAGAACTAAGGCTGGAAATCGCTTTCGTGCAGGTGTGCCCCGAGTTTACCAGAGCCCATCAGTGTGTG
>DATLLF010000126.1:0-8404 GCA_035537955.1 Vicinamibacterales bacterium
CGTCACGCTCGACTACTTCGAGGTCTTCGGCAGCGCTCCCCTGCTGGGACGCACGTTCAGCCGGGCGGCCGACGCGGCCACCAACGAGCCGCTGGCAGTCCTGGGCGAGAAGGTCTGGCGTGACACGACAGCTTCTGATCCGGCAATCATCGGCAAGCGCCTGCGCATCAACGGTGTAACGCAGACGATCGTGGGCGTGATGCCGAAGGCGTTCGACTACCCGACGGGCGCACAGTCATGGGTACTGTCGAGCAAGCCCGTTCCCCCTCCGCCGCTCGATGTGTCCGGCGATCTCCTCGAATCGCGGGACGTGCACTATTTTCAAGCCGTCGGCCGGGTCCGACCCGGCGCTGCACTCGCGGAGGCCCAGGCTGAAGCCGCGGTGATTGCCGACGGACTCGCGCGACAGTATCCCCAGACGAATGCGGGCCGCGGCGCGCGCGTCGAGCGCCTGCACGATCGCATCGTGGGCGACCTGAGGCGGGCGTTGCTCGTGCTCCTTGGAGCCGTTGGTGTCATGCTGCTCATTGCGTGCGCGAACGTGGCGAGTCTGCTGCTCGCGCGGGGCGCGGGACGTCAGCGCGAGCTCGCCATCCGGACAGCGCTCGGCGCGTCTCGCACGCGGCTCGTGCGGCAGCTTCTCGCGGAAAGCCTCGTGCTGGCGACGGCTGGAGGAACGCTCGGCCTTCTGATGGGCACGTGGGCAGTCGACCTGCTCGCGGCGGTCATGCCGGAAGGGGTGCCTCGGGTCGGTGAGATCGGCCTCGATGCGCGCGTCGCGGCTGTGACGGTACTGACGTCGCTGGGTAGCGCCGTGATCTTCGGGCTGGTGCCATCACTGCAGGCGTCGCGCAGCGACGGGTCAGTCGTCATGAGAGATGCCGGCGATCGTGCGGCGACCTCCGGACGAGGGCGCGCCAGAACGCGCGCCGCGCTCGTCGTGGCTGAAGTTGCACTCACGCTCGTGCTGCTGGTGTCGGCCGGCCTGCTCGCCAACAGCTTCATCCGCCTGCAACGGGTTGATCCGGGATTCAGGACCGAGCAGGTCACAGTCGTTCAGATCCCGCTGCCGCAAGGCAAGTATGCCGACGGCAAGCAGCAGGCGGCGTTCTACGGTCAGCTGCTGGAGCGCCTGCGACAGCACGGTGAGATCCAGTTGCCGGCGCTGGCATTTCCTTCACCACTCTCGGGGGCGAACGCATCCGCGTCCTTTTTGATCGAAGGCCGTCCGTCCGCCACGCGCGCAGATCGGCCGCGCGCAGGCCTTTCCAGCATATCGGCGGAGTATCTGCGTACCATCGGAATCCCGCTCGTTGCCGGACGTCAGTTCACCGATCGTGACCGCGAGCCGAGCCCCGCGGTGATCATCGTGAACGCCGCCTTCGGGCGACGATATTTCCCGGGCGAGGGTCCACTCGGCAAGCGGATCCGATTCGATGACACGAAGGACGAATGGCTGACGATCGTCGGCATCGCCGGGGACTCGCGCGATCGCGGGCTCGCCGCCGCGCCGGAACCGCTGCTCTACATCCCGTATCAGTACCTGACCCTGCCGTTCATGAGCGTGGTCGCACGTAGTGCGGGCGGCACCGGGGCAGTGGCTTCCGCGGTCCGCGCCGAGGTTCGCGCGCTCGATCCCGACCTGCCGGTCGACGAAGTGCGTCCACTGAGTGACATCGTTCGCGATTCGGTGGCCCAGCCGCGCTTTCGCATGCTGGTGCTGGGCACGTTCGCGGTGACGGCGCTGCTGCTCGCGGCGGTGGGCGTCTATGGGCTGATCAGCTACTCGGTTGCGCAACGGACGCGGGAGATCGGTATTCGGGTGGCGCTCGGCGCGCGCCCCGCGCAGGTGACGCTTCCGATCGTGCGCGAAGGACTCGCGCTCACGGCGATGGGCGTGGCCATAGGTCTGGCCGGTTCCGTTGCCGCGACGCGGCTTCTCGCCACGTTCCTGTTCGGCATCGATGCCACCGACCCGCTCACCTTTGCCGCGGTCGCGGCACTGTTGCTGGGCGTCACCTTTGCCGCCAGCTACCTGCCCTCGAGACGCGCCCTGCGAGTGGATCCACTGACGGCACTGCGTGCGGAGTAGTACAGCGGGCCTGAGGCCGGGCGAGGCTATCGAGCAGCGGCGCGCTCGATCCCCTCGCCGACTTTCGCATACCCGGGCAACTCAATAGGCAGTCGTCCGCCGATCGGGATCTCCCCTGCCAACGCCTTGACCGCGGACGCCTCCGCGAGATCGTAGAAATCATAGGTGAGCATCACGGCAGGGAGATCCGGCATGAACATCGGTACGTACGGATTGCCGAAGAAGACCGACACGAATGGACGGTTGCTGCGCGCGAATCCGTTCAGCAGGCGCGTCAGCGGCTCCGCGAGATCCATGCGTCCGCTGGCGGAGCTCGCACGGACGAAGATCGACGCGATCACCACATCGAAGCGCGGCGCCATGGCGCGCACCAGCTCCAGCTCCGGCGCCGTCGTCCGGTCGGACAGCTCGATGGACGTGACGTTCGGCCACCGTTTGCGCAGCTCGGGAATGAACGTGCGGCTCGGCGCGGCGATGCGCCATCCCGAGGGATAATCGAGTACCGAGAGATACAGCACCTGCGCATCGGCGGGCAGCTTCAACGGAACCTGCCCGCGCGTGTCCTTGATCAGCGTAAGGGAGCGCTCGCTCACCTGCTGCGCGACCGCCAGATTACGTCTGCTACCCACGACCGCGGAGATCTGATCGAGATTCACCATCCTGTTGCGGTGCAGGCCGGCGCGTGCCTTCGCGCGCAGGATGCGCTGAACGGAGCCATCGATCCGCTCGAGGGAGATCTCGCCCGACTTCACGGCCTCGACGATTCCCTTGAATGCCGCTTCATCGTCGGGCGAGTGCAGCACCACGTCGTTGCCTGCCTTGACGGCACGCACCGCCGCCTCGGCGGGCTTGTACATAGCGGCCACGCCGGCCATCCCCATCGAATCGGTGTAGATCAAACCCTTGAAGCCGAGCTCCTTGCGCAGGAGCCCCTGCACGATCGGTGCGCTCAGCGTGGTCGGCGTATTCGCGGCGGGATCGAGCTCGGGCAGCTCGATGTGCGCCGTCATCACGGCGTCGGCGCCGGCGGCGACACCAGCGCGGAAGGGCACGAGCTCCATCTGCTCGAGGCGCGTGCGAGGATGCTTGATGATCGGCAGACCGAGATGGGAATCAACGTCGGTATCGCCGTGGCCGGGGAAGTGTTTGAGCGTCGCGGATACCCCGGCCGACTGCATCCCGCGAATGTAGGCGGACGCGAGACGCCCGACCATCACGGGATCCTGACCGTAGGACCGCGTGTTGATGACCGGATTGCGTGGATTGTTGTTCACGTCCACCACAGGCGCGAAGTTGACGTGGACGCCGATCGCCCTCGCCTCTTCGCCTGTGACGCGGCCGGCCTCTTCTGCGAGCCGCTCGTCGCGCGCCGCGCCGAACGCCATCAGCCTCGGGAACGCCGTGGCTCCCGCGATGCGAAACCCCACACCCGCCTCGAAGTCGGCGGTATTGAGCAGCGGGACCGGTGCGATCGCCTGCAGTCGATTGACGATCGAGGCGGCTTCGAGCGGTTGCCCGAGCGTCACGGTGCCGTAGGTCGGATTCAGCAGCACGTTCGGCGCGGCTTCTGTTCCCCCGAAGACGTGGAACCCGCCAACCTTGAACTCGTGAACGGCCCTGACCAGATCGTCGAACTCCTTCGAGTCGCTGCTCATGAAGTCGGACTGGAAGGAGGGGACCAGCATCTGCCCAACCTTCTCCTCGACGCTCATCTTCGCGATCGTGTCGTGTACCCACTTCTCGGCAGCGCGGTCGAGCGCGCGCGGCTCCTGCGCGACGGTGAAGCTGCAGAGCGCAAGCCCGCACGCCGCCGTCGCGAGACATCTAACCAACATCCAGACGATGGTACTCCATTGACTTGCGGCGGCATGTCTGGTCATGGGACGTCCAACTGCCTGGCGAAGACTCACTGCAGAGGGCGCGGAGCACGCTGAGAAATCCTGTTGCGGTCCCTTTGATACGCGCTGAAGAAACGACATGGGAAAACTGAAACGCCTCGGCGTTCTCTGCGAACTCTGCGGTGAATCCGTGTACGTTTGCCGGTATTTGGCGCCCGTATAATCGTAGGTAGTGTCGACGGAACAGCATCGCAAGACCTCGCCGGCATCGGTGCGCTGCTTCGTCCTCACGATCAGCGATACACGCACCGAAGCGACTGACACCAGCGGCGACATCATCGTCGGGCTGCTGGTGACCGCCGGCCATGTGCTGTCGGGACGCACGATCGTGAAGGATGACCCTGGGGCCGTGCGCTCGGGGATCGCGAGCGCGCGGATCTCCACGCAGGTGATCATTACCACGGGCGGGACAGGTATTACTTCACGCGATAGCACCTACGAAGCGATTGCGTCGATGCTCGACAAAAGGCTGGACGGCTTTGGTGAGCTGTTCCGCATGCTGTCATTCCAGGAGATCGGCTCCGCGGCGATGCTCTCGCGGGCCTGCGCTGGCACGATCGGAAAAACGGCGCTGTTCTCCCTTCCAGGATCCGAAGCCGCCGTACGACTGGCGATGACGAAGTTGATCCTCCCGGAGATCGGCCATGTCGTGAGAGAGTTGACGAGATGAAAGCGGAAGCCGGAAGCCGGAAGCCGGCAGCCGAAGCGATGCGCCCCATTCGCGAGACGCTTCCCATGGACGAAGCGATGGCGCTCGTCCTCGAGGCGGCGCGGCCGGTCGCACGCACCGAACGCGTGTCGTTGCGGGATGCGACGGGACGCGTCCTCGCGTCGCCGGCTGTGTCTGCCATCGACGTGCCGCCGTTCGATCGCGCGGCGATGGACGGCTATGCGGTCATCGCCGAGGACACCTTCGGTGCCGGGCGCTACGAGCCAAAGGTGCTTCGCTGCGTCGAGAAGGTCTACACGGGCCAGGTGCCGACGCAAACGCTTGCACACGGTGAGTGCATCGAGATCGCCACTGGTGCGCCGATGCCCGACGGCGCCAGCGCCGTCGTCATGGTGGAAGAGACCGAGAAGGGCGACGGCGGTGATGTGCGGATCTTCACACCGGTGTATCCGCGCCAGCACGTCGGACGGCGGGCTGCCGACATCGCTGCTGGCCAGGCGCTGCTCTCCGCAGGCGCAACGCTGAGCGCGAGCCGGATCGGAGCGCTCGCGGCTATCGGCGCGACGGAGATCGACGTCTTCGCGAAGCCGCGTGTCGCCATACTGTCGACCGGCAACGAAATCGTCGAACCTGGCGGCACGTTGCAGCCAGGACAGATCTACGACATCAACCAGTTCACCATCACGTCGGTGGTCGCGACGCATGGCGGGATCGCCGTGCGCCATCCGCCGGCACCCGACAACCTTCCGGATCTCGTCGACGCCATCCGTCGCGCCGCCGACGCGGACATCGTCGTGTTCTCCGGCGGAAGCTCGGTCGGCGAACGCGATCTGATCCTCGATGCCATGCAGCAGATCGGCGAGGTCGTCTTTCACGGTATCGCAGTGAAACCGGGCAAGCCCACGGTGTTCGGACGTGTGGGTGAAACACCCGTTTTCGGAATGCCTGGCTATCCCACCTCGTGCCTCTCGAACGCGTACATGCTGCTCGTCCCGATGCTGCGCCGGATGGCGCGGCTTCCCGAGTACATGCCGCACATCGTGAAGGCGCCGCTCGCGCGACGGATCGTGTCGACGACCGGACGTCACCAGTTCTACACGGTGCGTCTCGTAGATGGTGCCGCGCTGCCGGCGTTCAAGGCCTCGGGTGACATCACCAGCATGTCCCTGGCCGACGGGTATGTCGAGATCCCCGCGCAGACCGATATCGTCGAAGCAGGCGAGGTCGTGGACGTGAAGCTGTTCTAATGTCGCATTCCTCTCCGCTCACGACCGCGCCGCCCTTCGAACTGCGCACCCAGAAGGGCGAGACGCGTTCTTTGGCCGAGTACCTCGCGACGGGCACAGTGCTGCTCGCGTTCCATCGCGGCACCTGGTGACCCAACTGCCGAAGCCGGTTCGGTGAGCTGGCGCGCCACGCGAAGGAGTACGAAGCGCTCGGTGCGCAGATCGTCGCCGTCGTCGCGCAGAAGTCGGAAGCGGTTCGCCGCTACATCGAAGAGACCGGCCTCCCTTTCAACATCCTGATCGACGAATCACGCGACGTGCTGAAAGCGTACGGGGTGTGGCATCGCCTCGGCCTGGACGCCTGGAACATCGCACGGCCGGCGCTGTTCGTGGTGGAGAAGGACGGCAGGATCCGCTACTCGTTCGTTGCCGATAGACAACACGAGTTTCCGTCGCACGAGGAAATTGTCGCGGCCCTGACGTCGCACTGACGCGACGCGCATGTCGGCCAACGGATTCCGCGTGGCAGAGATGCGGACCTGAAGGTCCGCGCTGCAACGTACGTGTTACGGCTACACGAGCAACCCAAGCGTCGCGCCTGGTTGCAACCCCCCAGAGCTCGAAGATCCACTGGAACTCGAAGACGAGGAGCCGGAAGAAGAGGACGACGATCCCGACGAGCTGCTCGAGGAAGATGACCCGCTCGACGAGCTGCTCGACGACGAGCTGCTCGACGAAGACGATGAGGACGACGAGCTGGACGGAGAGGGACCCGACGAAGAACTCGAACTCGAACCCGACGAGTCCCGGCCGATCGACACTGGTTGTGTCACCGGATCACAGCCCGTAAGGAATCCACTGGCAAGAACGGCCGCTCCGCTGGACAGCAACAGCAGAAATTGCCGTCGTCCTTCGAGCGTGACCCTGTCGTCAGACGGTTTCGCTGAGCGCTCGTTTCCCATGCTGCCTGTCCTCGATGCAAACGCCTTTCCGCGGAGTGAGGTACTCAAGAAGACCTCCGGAGAAGTACAGCTCGATCCGTCTGATCACCTCGTCGGCGGTGATCATGTCCATGCAGTGCGGCAGCTGGTTCACGACGTCGACGCAGAGCTCATCGGGATGATCCTTCGCATCGCCATCGCCAAGCGGAAGCGTTCGCGACTTCCAGCACCCGCCGCTCTCGCAACACTTCAACGCGCCAACTGTGTGGATGAACTGATGGTGCGGGTACGCACTGAACTGCGGAGGCTCCCGCCCGCCAGCCACTACGACGCAGGGTCTCATCTTTGCTGAGCCCTCCGGCGTTTCAACGGCCGCGGCGAGATGCATCAACAGACTGACAGGAGTCAGGACGCCTTGCGCCCGGTGGACCAGGAGCACCAGCTGCCGGAGATCGGTCTGTCCGCGCAGGTCGACCACGCCGTCGAGAGGAGGGTGATGATGCGCCGCTTCCCCAACCTGAACGAACTGAATGCGGTCGCGAAAACGATCCACGACCTGCTGATACCGCTCCGCCGACCACCATTTGATTGTGTAGTCGAACTTTCCGCCAGATACGAGCAGCCAGTACGCCACCGCATGCGGAGAGCCGGCGACGACGGAATCCGTCCACGCTTTTTCCGCGGGTGAGAGGTGAATGTCCCCCTTGAACTCGGTGACTCGAATGCGCGTGCCGAGAACTTCGTTCAGGTAGGCAGGAAACGCGTGAAGAAAGTGCGCGGGAATCCTGTTGCTCTGGTGAATCAGCGGGTAGTGGCAGTCGACGACTTCGACGTTCGGATCCGATTCGTCGAGCGGTGTCAGATAAGGATTGTGCAGCCAGAGCGCCGGGCAGGATGTGCGCACGTCGATCTGCAACTCCCCGGGATGCGCGTGGTGGAGATCACGTACCGCAGCGGTCAGCATCACGATGTCGCCCGGCGACTGGAAATTCCGCAGGATCAACTTGCGCATGAAGAGATCTGACGCGGCAGCGCACGCCCTCACGCCTGCTCGCCGTCGACGTGTTCAGGGTCAGACCACGGTCTGACCCTGAGCATTTCCGTGGAAAGATGCCGCCTGCCGGGAGCCGGGAGCCGGCAGCCGCCGTCAGCGAAAGCGCTTGTTCACCGCGTCCCAGTTGACGACGTTCCACCACGCGGTGATGTAGTCAGGACGACGGTTCTGGTACTTGAGGTAGTAAGCGTGCTCCCAGACGTCGAGGCCGAGGATCGGCTTCTTGCCTTCCATCAGCGGACTGTCCTGGTTCGCGGTGCTCTCGATGACCAGCTTGCCGCCTACATCGAGCAGCCATGCCCACCCGCTCCCGAAACGCGTCGTCGCGGCCTTCGCGAACTGTTCCTTGAAGCTGTCGAAGCTGGTGAACGCGGAATTGATCGCCGATCCAAGCGCGCCGGCCGGCGCACCACCCGTGCCGGGCCCCATGAGCTCCCAGAACATCGTGTGGTTCGAGTGACCACCGCCGTTGTTGCGGACCGCGGTGCGAATGTCCTCCGGCACTGTGTTGATGCCCTTCAGC
>DATLLF010000127.1:0-19528 GCA_035537955.1 Vicinamibacterales bacterium
TTTCCGTTCCTTGCGAAGCAGGTCGAGGATGACGCCCCACTCTTCGGGTTCGTTCGCCTCGTCGAAGGCCGGCACGGCGCCCGCCTGTTCGAATTCGACACCCTTGTGCACCAGCAGCGTCGCATCACCGCCATCGTCGACGATGAGCGTCGGGCCCGAGCCGTCGGGCCACATCAAGGCTTCGCTCGTGCACCACCAGTACTCCTCGAGCGTTTCTCCTTTCCACGCGAACACGGGGATGCCGCGGGGATTCTGCGCGGTACCACTGGTCTCCTGACGGCCAACGACAACGGCGGCCGCGGCGTGGTCCTGCGTCGAGAAGATGTTGCACGAGACCCAGCGCACGTCGGCGCCGAGCTCCGCGAGCGTTTCGATGAGGACGGCAGTCTGGATCGTCATGTGGAGCGATCCCATGACGCGGGCGCCCGCGAGGGGCTTCTTCGCCCCGTAGCGCGCACGGAGTGCCATCAGCCCGGGCATCTCCTGCTCTGCCAGGCGGATCTCCTTGCGACCGAACTCCGCGAGGGAGAGGTCCTTGACCTTGAACGGCTCGCGGCCGGTCTTCACCGCCGCGTCGAATGCGTGCACTTCCTGAACGAGTGTCATGTCTGCTCCTTCTAAGAAAACTCCAAACTACAAACTTCAAACTACAAAAAGGACGAAACGAAGGGACAGAACCGGTTCTTTCGTAGTTTTTGAAGTTCGTAGTTTTGTAGTTGGTAGTTGACTCTCCTACACCGTAAGCCCGCTGGCGACGAACAATGCGGGCCCTTTGCTCTCCGTCGTGGTGGCGAGGGGAACGAATCGGATCCCGTCGAACCCGGCACCCTCGAGCAGGCTCCGAACCTGATGCTCACTGAACCCGAGCCACACGTGGCCCATCTGCTGACGATACTCCTCACGATCGTGCGCAAGCATGTCGCAGATGAGGAGGCGTCCGCCCTTACGCAGCGTTCGTGCGGCCTCCTTCAGCGCTGCGGCTGGTTCCGGCAGGTGATGCAGCACGAGCATCAGCGTGGCGACATTCAGCTCACCATCGGCAATCGGCAGCGACTCGAGCTCCCCGCGTCGAACCTCGACGTTGGCGTGCTCGCGTAGACGACGGCGTGCCGCCTGCAACATCTCGCCAGACCGATCGACGGCAATCACCTGGCGCACGAATGGCGCGAGTGCGGCGGCGACCTGGCCGGTCCCGCACCCGAGATCTCCGACGGTCCAGTGAGCATCGAGCAGCGCCGGCAGCGTCTGCAGGTACGAGGCGCGGCCGAACAGCTCCTCCCGCAGCTTGTCCCATTGCCCTGCCGCCGACTCGAAGAAGGCGCGCGACTTCGACTGCCGGTGGCTCATCACGGTCTTCAGCCGACGCGCGTCCTGGTCCGCTGCCGCCGTGCTCGCGACCTGCTCGCGGAGCAACGTCCACAGCCGGCGGGCGGCGGGCCCTCTTCCTTCAATCGCGAGCGTGTAATAGCGGCTCGTTCCCTCGCGACGCGACGTCGCCCACCCCGCGTCGAGCAACGTCTTCAGATGGCGGCTCACCGTGGACTGCGGCAGCTGAAGCACAGAGCACAGCTCAGACACCGTCAATTCGTTACGATCGAGGAGGAGCAGCAGACGGCTGCGCGTGGCATCGGCGAGGGTGGTGAGATCCTCGAAGATGCCCGACTGCGCGAATTCCGCTCTCGCCGGCATATTCATCCGTATATCCGGATGAAGTGTTGCATGTTCGGACCCGAGATGTCAACCCTGGAATTCTCGACCACAGATCTCTCTCGCCACCGTATACGAGCCGAGAACGACGCGCCGTGGAATGCCTCAGGTGCGTACGTTCTGTACTGGATGACGGCTGCCCGTCGCACCCGTTTCAACTTCGGTCTCCAGAGAGCGGTCGAGCACGCCCTCCGACTGCGAAAGCCACTGCTCGTTCTCGAGGCGCTGCGGGTCGATTACCCTTACGCCTCCGAGCGTCTGCATGCCTTCGTGATGGACGGGATGCGCGACAACGCACGCGCCTTTTCCGCCTCGCGAGCTACGTATTTCCCCTACGTCGAACCCCTGCGCGGCGCAGCACGCGGCCTGCTCACGCGCCTCTGCGCAGATGCCGCCACTGTCGTCACCGACTGGTTCCCCGGTTTCTTCCTGCCGCGGATGCTGCGCGCAGCTGCCGCGAAGTGCGGCGTGCGCCTGGAGTCGGTCGATTCCAACGGTCTCATCCCGGTCGCCGCGCATGGGCGCGCGTTTCCGACAGCACGGGGGTACCGCGCGTTCGTGCAGCAGAACCTGCGAGAGTTCCTTGCCTCATTCCCGCTCGAGGACCCGCTGAGGTCTCTGGCCTCCGGACGGTTCGACTTACCAAGTGCACTCCTGGACGCATGGCCGCCGCTCGACGTCAGCCGCTCTCCCTCGGAGATCCTGACCTCGCTACCGATCGATCACACTGTAGGCCCCGTCCCCATACAAGGTGGATCGGCAGCGGCGCGCACTCAGCTCACGGCATTCATTCGCAGCAAGCTGGCCCGATATGAGAGCGAAGGCAACGATCCGGACGCCGACTGCACGAGCCGCCTGTCACCGTATCTGCACTTCGGTCATATCTCCGCGCACGAGATCTTCTCCGAGGTGATGACCCATGAAGGCTGGACAACTCGAAAGCTCGGAAACGGACGCGCGGGCGTTCGCGAAGGGTGGTGGAATGCGGGCGCAGGCGCCGATCACTTTCTCGAGCAGCTCGTTGTCTGGCGCGAGCTGGCCTTCAACGCCGCGGCGTGGTCTCGGGACGTCCGGTCCTACGAGTCTCTGCCCGCCTGGGCGCGTACGACGCTGGAGAATCACCTCGACGACCCTCGCCCCGCGCTCTATTCATTCGAGCAGCTCGACGCCGCAGAGACGGAAGACGAGGTCTGGAACGCCGCTCAGAACGAACTGCGCGAGACCGGCTGGTGCCATGGCTACATGCGCATGGTCTGGGGAAAAAAGATGCTCGAGTGGTGCGAGCATCCACGTGAGGCGCTCGGGTGGATGGAAGCGCTGATGAATCGGTACTCGCTCGATGGACGCGATCCCGTGTCGCTCATGAACTACGCGTGGGTGCTCGGCCGCTACGATCGGCCCTGGTTCGAGCGTCCGATATTCGGCACCGTTCGCTGTATGACGACCGCGAGCGCGCGCAGGAAATTGAAGATGAAGAACTATCTCGCGCGTTTCGCCAACAGGACTGGGCAATAACTTCGCGATACTCGCGCTATTGTCGCCGCAGAACCTTGCCCGGCAATGCCGCCGTGAACTTTCCGTCCGCAATCACCGCCTCACCGTTCACGAAGACGTACGCCATGCCTTCGGCGAGCTGGTGCGGCTCGACGTACGTGGAACGCTCCACGATTTTCGCCGGATCGAAGATGACGATGTCGGCGGCTGCTCCCTCGCGGATGACGCCGCGGTCCTTCATGCCGAACACGGCAGCGGGAAGGCTGGTCATGGAACGGATCGCCTGCTCCAGCGTGATCGTTTCCCGTTCACGGACGTAACGCTGGAGCTTGCGCGCGAAGGTGCCGTAGTTGCGCGGGTGCGGCTTCCCCTCACCCATCGCGACGAGGCCGCCATCGCTCGATGTCATCGTGTACGGCTGGCGCATGATCTCCGCGATGTCGTCCTCGGCCATGTTGAACGACACGATTGACGGGGATTGGCGAGCGATCAGCTCGAGCGCCGTGCGTACCGGCGGCTGCTTCTCTTCGGTCGCGATTTGTTCCAGACTCTTGCCCTCGAGCGTCGGGTCGGGACGATAGTGCGCGATCAGGATCGCGGCCGGCCCGCCGCGCCGCCGGAGATTGTCGGTGGCGACCCGCTCGGCGCGCTCGACGACGGCGCGTGCGTCGGCCGTCAGCGTTTCGACATTTGCCAGTTGGTCGGCGGTCGGCGCCGGCACGCCGTCGGGCAGGAGCGCCGCGCCGAGACTCGTCGACGAAGCCTCGTACGGGTACTGATCGGTGAACACCTGCACACCGCGAGCGCGAGCCGTGGCAATCCGCCGGGTGATCGCCCGCGCAAGCCCCCAGTTATCGGGTCCAAGTGCTTTCGCGTGGCTGACAATGCCGATGGTGCGGGCCTCCTCGGCGATGCGGATCACCTCCTGGACGGCGGCGACGACGCCGATGCTGTAGTCCCCTTCATCACGGATGTGGCTCGTGTATAGGCCGCCATACTGTGCCGCGACCTTCGTCAGCTCGATGACCTCTTCGGTCTTCGCGTAACTGCCCGGCGTGTAGAACAGCCCACTCGATAGTCCAAAGGCGCCCTCTTCCATCGCGGTGCGGACCAGCGCGCGCATCCGATCCAGTTCCTCGGCTGTCGGTGCGCGATTCGCGCCGCCGATCACCGCGCTGCGCACGCGTCCATGCCCGATCAGAAGCGCGATGTTCGGACCGGTGCCACCGGACTCGATCTGGCTGCGCTGCGCCGCGAGATCCACCGGTCCGCCGCCATCCGGATTGGCCACGATCGTCGTGATCCCCTGTGCGATGAGCGGCTGCGCCTGCCGCAGAGCAGGTCGCGTGATCCCTTCGGCTGCATGCGAGTGGACGTCGATGAACCCGGGTGCGACGGTCCGGTCCGCTGCATCGATGCGCGTGCGAGCCGTCGCACCGCTCAGGCGGCCGACAGCCGCGATCGCTCCCCCGCGTATCCCGATATCGGCACGCTGCCACGGATTACCTGATCCATCCATGACGCGAGCGTTCTGGATCAGGACGTCGAACGACGGCTGTGCTTGTGACACGCCAAGGGCAATCAGCGACGGAACCAGCAGAAACAGGAGGATTGTCAGGCTTCGCTTCATCCACGGCATTTTATCCGCCGCGGCATGGGCTGTGCTTTACACGTCCGGCATGTCGAATGGAACAATGAACCTCAGCTTGCCGCGGAGTGACAAGAGCGTCTGGGACAAACCCGGGCTTGGCGCGTCCCTGCGGTTGTACGATCAGGAACGCTGGCTCGCCGCGGGCGCTGGCTCGCTTCTGACACTTGTCGGCGCCCGAAAAGGCGGATTCGGCGGCGGCCTGCTCTCACTGGCCGGGACCGCACTTGCGGTCCGCGCCGCCATGGGGCACCACGATGTGAGTACCGCGCGCGCCTGGATCAACCGCGCGATGCGCGAATGTGGCTACGGCCCCAAGGATGTCGTCGCGGACGCATCCGAGGAATCTTTCCCCGCCAGCGATTCGCCGTCATGGACGGCAACGACAGCAGGCACGCGGGCCCGGGAGTAGACGGCAAGGAGAGACACGAATGGACACGTTGGAGCTTCAGTTCCCCGAAGACGTGCGTGAGGAACGGATCCGCCAGCACCGCAATATCAGCGACACCGAGCGTTGGGTGTCGATGGCGGGCGGCGCCGGTCTGGCGGCCTACGGGCTCACGCGAGGACGAACCCAGGGTTGGGTCCTCGCTGGTCTGGGCGCCCTGCTCTTCCGTCGCGGGATGAGGGGTCACTGCGATGTGTATCACCTGCTCGGCCTCAACACCGCGGGCACTGGTGAAGACACTCGCCAGGCGCTCGGGGGATCGGCCGGTGTAATCGTCGAAGAGAGCGTCGTCATCAACCGGCCCATCGCGGAGCTCTATCGCTTCTGGCGAAATCTCGAGAACCTGCCGCGGTTCATGTCGCACCTCGAGTCCGTCGAGCGGATCACCGATACGCTGTCGCGGTGGCGGGCGAAGGGGCCCGCGGGCTCGACCGTCGAATGGAACGCGGAAATCATCAACGAGGTACCCGACCAGGTGATCGGCTGGCGGTCCATCGAAGGCTCCGACGTGGTCAGCGCCGGTTCGGTCAACTTCGACGAAGCCGCGGTCGGCCGCGGCACGCGTGTGCGCGTGCGCCTGCAATACAGCCCTCCCGGCGGGAAGCTCGGCGATGCGGTCGCGCGGCTGTTCGGCTCCGATGCAGCGACCGAGATCCGTCAGGACCTGCAGCGGTTCAAGCAGCTCGTCGAGGAGGAACAGAGGGCGACGTAGCACCTGGAGGTGCTGAGTGCTCGGTGCTTGGTGCTTGGTGCCCCTTCCACGGGGTGCTCGGTGCTACGACTCAACACTCAGCACTCAGCACTCAGCACTCAGCACTCAGCACTCAGCACTCAGCACTCAGCACTCAGCACGAGTACTCAGCACGTGCACTCAGCAGCTAGCACGAGCACTCAGCACTGAGCACCCGAGCACCCGAGCACCTAGCCGGGTCGTTTCAAAGTTCGTTGTTCGCGACTGCGGCGCGGTGCGTGAGGACGGTCGCGAACGAATCGGTCCACTTGTTTTCGTTCTCTCTCCCCCGGCGCAGCCGATCACCTTCCTTTCCGGCGGGCCCTGGCAACACGCTGTTGGCCATGGCCATCGCGAGGGCGACGGTCCGCGGTGCGACGTGATTGAGGCGGGCCGCGATCTTGGCCGGCAGGGTGATGGTCAGCTCAGGATCGCCGTAGCGGCACGCCTCGATGATCTTGTGTGCGGCTCGCTCAGCGGAGATGGTCAGACCGGGGATCGAGTCCGAGATCGCGAACCAGGTGTATTCCAGCTCGTGCTGTCCCTTGAAGTCCGCGTTCAGCGGACTGCCGGTACGCATCAGGCCCGGCGCGACGGTCGTGACGCGGATCCCGTACTGTTCCAGCTCGCTGCGGACCGAGTCCGACAGACCCACGAGAGCGAACTTGCTCGCGCAGTACGGCGCGAGGTGGGGAACCGCAATCCTGCCGCCGATCGAGGTGATGTTTACGATCCGGCCGAAGCCGCGGTGGCGCATCGACGGCACGCACTCGAACATCAGATGCAGCGGGCCCCACAGGTGGGTCGCCATCGCGTTCTCGAAGTCACCCAGCGTCATGTGCTCGAGCGGGCCTACCTGAATCACGCCCGCGTTGTTGATCAGCACATCGACCGCACCCCACTTCTCGAGCAGGTGATCCATCGCGAGGCGCACGTCAGCCTTCCGGCGAATGTCGCAGCGGATCGTCATGACGTCGGCCGATGAGGGCAGCTGTGTGCGCGCGCGATCGAGCTCCTGCATGTCACGCGCGAGGAGACACAGCTTCGCGCCTTCGTCGGCGAGCTCCCGCGCGATAACGAGGCCGAGCCCGCGCGACCCGCCGGTGATGACGACGACGCGTCCTTCGAAACTGATGGCATGCCGGTCACGCAGTCCCTTACGGACGGCGAACATCGCTGCGGCTCCCGCCGCGAGCCCGAACATGATCCTCTGTTGCCGCGTCATTCGCCATCCTCCAGAAACCGCCGAAGCGTCACCGCGTCGCGTGGGGCGTGACCTCCGACGTCGTTGTTGAAATACGCATAGATCGCGCAGCCGGCGCGGCGCTGCTCGAGGAGCCAGTCGGCCCATCGTTCCAGCCGGTCGGTTGGGTACGCGCCGCTGTACGTGCCGCTTGCGCCGTGGAATCTCACGTAGACGAATGGACCGACGCGCTCCATGGCCGTGGCGGAGCCTTTCATATCGTGCAGACAACGTGCGACGCCATAGCGTTCGAGCAGCGTCGACACGGCATCGGCGTACCAGGAAGGATCGCGAAACTCCACAACATGCCGGATACCCTTCGGGATTACCTGCAGAAAATGCTCCAGCCGAGTCTGGTCCAGCTTGAAGCCCGGCGGGAGCTGATACAGGACGGGACCAAGATGCCCCTTCAGAGGTTGCATCCGTCCGAACAGACGAGACAGTGGCTCCTCAGGGTCCTTCAGCATCTTCATGTGAGTGAGGAACCGGCTGGCCTTGACGGCGAAGAGGAACCGCATCGGCGCGCGCTGCGCCCACCGAGCAAAGGTCGCGGTTTCAGGCAGACGGTAGAAAGTGTTGTTGATCTCGACCGTGTCGAAGCGCGCGGCGTAATACTCGAACCACCGGGTTGCGGGAACATCGGCGGGATAGAAGTCCCCCCGCCAGTGTTTGTACTGCCAGCCTGAGCAGCCAATCCGAAGCTGAAGTCGTTCTGGCGCGGGCATTTCAATGCCAAATGCCGGATGCAAGAACGGCATTCAGCATCGGTTCAAACTTCGGGCGACCCGCGCAACGCTCGGCGCACCTCCCGCAGCATCACGTCCGGAAGACAAGGCTTGAGCAATGCGCGGAGCACGCCCGCTTCAGCTGCCTTGCGCTGAAAGTCGTGCACGGTCGCGCCGGTGATCAGAATCACACGGATGCCCGCCGTCGCGGGCCGCTCTTTGAGACGACGCGCCACGGTAAGCCCATCGATGTCGGGGAGGACGAGATCGGCCAGCAGCACGTCAGGTTTCAGCCGTTCGGCCGCCTCGAGCGCTTCTTCGCCAGTGCTGGCTTCCGCCGTGACGAAGCCGCTCATGTCGAAACAGGCGCGGTACAGCTCGCGCGTGTCGCGGTCGTCATCCGCTACCACGATGACCGGCGCGCGCTCCGAGCCGCGCCCGAATGTCGCGCCGATGGCCGAAACCCAGAACGGCATGCGGCGTCGCGCGTCATTCCGAGTTGCGGCCGTCGTTCGATGAACTCAGCTCGCGTTCCGCCATCAGCCAGTCTTCGAGCTCCTGGCCTTCGGATCCGCCGCGCTCGAGGTAGAGCTCGTAGGCGCGCATCGCGATCCGATCGCGGTCCGGCGCTGCCGCCGACGTGTCTCCCACGGATTGAGGCGCCGTATCCTGCGCGTCCTGCGAACGGGTCAGCGCATCCGCCTTTCCGGCTTCCTGCTGCTCGGCCATTGTCGCGACCGATGACTCGGATGCCGAATCGGACGTACTTCCAGTTGTTCCCTTCTTTCGCGGTCTTCGCATGGCCATCTCAGGGGCAAACAGCGTGCCTGTGAAAACCGGCGTGGAATGCCGGCACGCGCTGTTCTAACGACGGGCTTCCATACACTAGCGGAGCAAAACTACGTCAGGCGTACGCCTGACCTGTGCCGCGCACCGTCGTACTGCCTACGTCGGCTCAAACGGATGCCGTCGGCGATCGCCTCTCCGGACGCATCGAATTCCGCTCAATCAGGTGGGACGCGCAGGCAGAAAGATTGCGCGCGCGGCTGACAACCACCGACATCGCCGCGATGCACCACAGCCCGCTTCAACGCGTCATCGAGACCGCGCACACGCTCGCCGGCGAACGAAACCTGCGCATCGAACCGTCGCTCGAACTACAGGAGGTCGACTTCGGTGAATGGAGCGGCGAGCGATTCGAGGCGCTGGCGAGAGATCCGCGCTGTCGCGGTTCAACAAGGTGCGCTCGTTGCCGGCCCCGCCGGGAGGCGAAGGGCCGCTCGAGACTCAAGCCAGGGTCGTCCGGGCGCTACGTGATTCGACTCGCCATTCTTTACACCGCCGGCGCACCGATCGACTTCATCCATCGCTTCGACATCCTGCCCGCGTCCGTCACGGCAATCGCTCTCGAGCGCACTGTTGAAAAGATCGCCCGACGCGAGCGGTCTGCTGCGTGCCTCGAGGACAAATTGAGCATCCAGCCATCCACCGATGAGGACGCGAAGACCCGTGAGCTCACGGAGCAAACGGACATCTACGACTTACTCGACCATCTACGCCCGCAAAATCGATGGTAAGTAGGTTGCACCCCTCGTTCGTATGATTGCGTGCCGATGGGCCATCGTCCCCATCGCTCTCGTACCGATACTCGCCGGATGCTCTGAGCACGAAGGCCGGTCAGGTGGATCCACCGCTGCCGGCTCAGGCTCGGTGTCAGGAAGCCTGTCAGCATCGAATCAGGCGCAGATGCAGGATCCCGGCAACTGGCCGATGGCCCCCGGCGATTACGCCAACACGCGATTCAGCAAGCTCAACGAGATCACCGCGACCAACGTCAACCGCATGAAAGTGGCCTGGACGTTTTCGACCGGCATGGTCGCCGGCCACGAAGCGGCTCCGCTGATCATCGGCTCGACCATGTACCTGGTCACGCCGTTTCCGAACATCGTCTACGCACTCGACCTGACGCAGCCTGGCGCACCAGTGAAGTGGAAGTACGACCCGGCCCCGCTCGGCGCTGCCAAGGGGGTGGCGTGTTGCGACGTGGTCAGCCGCGGCGCGGCCTACTGGAACAACTCGATCATCTTCAACACGCTCGACGGCCGGACGATCTCGCTCGACGCCAACACCGGCGCGCGCCGATGGGAGACGCAGCTCGGCGACATCAACCGTGGCGAAACCATCACGATGGCGCCGATGGTCGTGCGCGACAAGGTGCTGGTCGGGAACAGCGGCGGCGAGTTCGGCGTGCGCGGGTGGCTCACGGCGCTCGATGCCGCGACGGGCAAACAGGCGTGGCGGGCCTATCACACCGGCCCTGACGCAGACGTGCTCATCGGTCCCGAGTTCAAGCCTTTCTACGAGATGGATCGGGGCAAGGACCTCGGCATGACCTCGTGGCCTGGTGAGGCGTGGAAAACCGGCGGGGCCACCATGTGGGGCTGGATCTCGTACGACCCCGAACTGAACCTTATCTACTACGGCACCGCCAACCCCGGACCGTGGAATGCGGAACAGCGGCCAGGCGACAACAAGTGGTCCTCGGGAGTGTTCGCGCGCAATCCCGACACGGGCCGCGCGCAGTGGTTCTACCAGTCGAGCCCGCACGATCTCTACGATCACGACGGCATCAACGAGAGCATCCTCCTCGATCTGCAGACGAACGGGGCGACGCGGAAGGTCCTCGTTCGTCCTGAGCGCAACGGCTACATGTACGTCATGGACCGCACCACCGGCGAGGTGCTCTCGGCCACACCCTTCGTTCACATCACGTCAAGTCACGGCGTCGACCTGAAGACCGGCCGCCTGATGCCTGTGAAAGAGAAGGAAACGAAGCAGGGCGTCGTCGTTCGTGACATCTGTCCAGCGGCACCCGGCGCGAAGGACTGGAACCCGTCTTCATTCTCGCCGAACACCGGTCTCCTGTACGTGCCGCATAACAACCTGTGCATGGACTTCGAGGCGGCGGAGGTCAGTTACATCGCGGGCACGCCGTACATCGGCGCGAACGTGGTCTACAAGGCGGGGCCGGGTGGGCACCAGGGCTGGTTCACCGCCTGGGATCCAGTCAACGCGAAGCGCGCCTGGGCAATCCAGGAAAAGTATCCGGTATGGAGCGGCGCACTCGCGACCGCAGGTGACATCGTCTTCTACGGAACGATGGAAGGCTGGTTCAAGGCAGTCAACGCGAAGACCGGTGACGTGTTGTGGCAGTTCAAGACCGGCTCGGGAATCATCGGTCAGCCGGTCGCGTATCGCGGTCCGGATGGCCATGAATACATCGCGATCTTCAGCGGCATCGGCGGCTGGCCCGGCGCCGTCGTCGTGAACGATCTCGACACCCGCGATGCCACAGCGGCGGCAGGCTGGGGGCAGGCGATGAGCAATCTGAAGAACGACACGTCACGCGGGGGGATGCTCTACGTGTTTACGGTGGAAGGGAAATAACACGTGCTGCGTGCTCAGTGCGACGTGCTGCGTGCGGTGCTGAGTGCATTGTGCGGGCTCGTGCTCCTGACGGCATGTGCGGCGAAACCGCCGCTGCGCGTGTGCGCCGATCCGAACAACCTGCCCTTCTCCAACCAGCGCGGCGAGGGGTTCGAGAACAAACTGGCGCAGATGATCGCACGCGATGCGGGTGCGCGGGTGCAGTACACCTGGTGGGCCCAGCGCCGCGGCTTCGTGCGCAACACGCTTCGTGCTGGTGAGTGCGACGTGCTTCTCGGCGTGCCGACGGCATTCGAGCTCGCACAAACGACGCGTCCGTACTACCGGTCCACGTACGTATTCGTGACACGCAGCGAGCGCCGGCTGCAGCTGCATTCGCTCGACGATGAGAGACTGAGAGCGCTGAAGATCGGCGTGCAGATGATCGGCGACGACTTCTCGAACAGCCCGCCGGCGCACGCGCTCAGCGCGCGCGGCATCATCCGGAACGTGGTCGGGTACTCCGTGCTGGGCGACTACACGAAGCCGAACCCGCCGGCGCGCATTCTCGACGCCGTCGCGGCCGGAGACATCGACGCGGCCATCGTGTGGGGGCCTCTCGCCGGATACTTCGCCACTCGCGAACGGGTGCCGCTCGAAATCGCGGTCGTCACTCCCCAGTCCGACTCCCCCGCGCGCCCGTTTGCGTTCGATATTTCGATGGCGGTAAGACACGGCGACAAGGCACGCCGGCAGATGCTCGACGACTTCATCGTCCGGCGGCGCGCCGACATCGATCGGCTGCTCGCCGGGTACGGCGTGCCTCGGGTCGACATGCCACCACAGGAGGCGCGCCGATGATCCGAGGCGTCACAATCGTGCTGCTCGCCGCGCTGCCGCTTGCCGGTTGCGAGCGGGAGACGCGCCGGTATCAGGAGCTGCCCGCCGCCTCGTCGAGACCATCGTCGACGCAGGTGTCAGATCTCGTGCCCGGGTTACCGACGCCGTCGCCGCCCTTCCTCAGCCCTTATCAGGAGAACGCCTACGGCATCGCGGAAGGCAAGCGGCTCTACAGCGCGTTCAATTGCAACGGCTGCCACGCCATGGGCGGCGGCGGCATCGGACCGGCACTGATGGATTACAAGTGGATCTACGGCAGCTCCCCCGACCAGATCTACTCCACGATCTCGCAGGGGCGCCCGAACGGCATGCCGGCCTTCGGCGGACGCGTCCCGACGCAGCAGATCTGGCAGCTGGTCGCCTATGTGCAGTCACTCAGCGTCCAGGTGCCGCGCGATGCCGGGCCCGGCCGCGATGACGACATGAGTGCACGTAAGTCGGAGTCGCGGCTCGATCGCATGCTGCCGCGGACGACAGGTCACCGTTGATGCCGGCCATCTTCCAGTCCGCGCTGCACCCTGCCGGTCCACAAGCGGCCAGCATCAGCCATCTATGGTGGCTGATGTTCTGGACGTGCAGCGCCGTCTACGTGATTGTCATCGCGGCGCTGCTCGTGGCGATCAGCCGGCGAAGAATGGACACGCGGCCGAGCGACGGCACGCTGAGAACGTCTGTCGTCACGGCTGCGGGCATCACCGTGGTGATCCTGTTCGGCCTGCTTTTCGCCAGCGTCGCCACCGGTCGCGCGGTCGCTTCGCTCGGCGCCGCCGAAGCGCTCGTCATCGACATCACGGGGCATCAATGGTGGTGGGACGTCACCTACGAAAACCCGACGCCGTCGCTGCAGGTGAAGACGGCGAACGAACTGCACATACCTGTCGGCCGGCAGATCCGGATCCAGCTGAAGTCGAGTGACGTCATCCACAGCTTCTGGGTGCCGAACCTGCACGGGAAAATGGACCTGATACCCGGGCGTCAGAACCTGCTCTGGCTGCAGGCCGACAAGCCCGGCGTGTATCGCGGTCAGTGCGCCGAGTACTGCGGTGTTCAGCACGCGAACATGGCACTCACGGTCGTCGCCGAATCGTCCGACGACTTCGAGCGCTGGATCATGGCGCAGCGGCAACCCGCGCCGCCTCCGTCGACACCCGAGCAGCAGCACGGACTGCAGATCGTCGAACGAGGACCGTGCGCCATGTGTCACAACGTCACGGGCACGGTTGCGGGCGGACGCACGGCGCCGGATCTCACGCACGTCGCGACGCGCAGCACCATCGCCGCGGGCACCGCGCCGAACACGCGCGGGTACCTCGCCGGCTGGATTGCGGATCCGCAGCACATGAAACCGGGAGCAAAGATGCCTTCGACTGGTCTCAGCGCCGAGGAGCTCCAGGCCGTGCTCGCCTACCTGGAGACGCTGCGATGATGGAGGGAGCCACAGCCGATCCGCGACTCGAACCCGCGGCCCTTGCCCGTGAGGCGCGCGAGCTCGCCCGGACGTGGCGGGAGCCGGAGGGCTTCATCGGCTGGTTTTCGCGCATCGATCACAAGACGATCGGCGTGCGATTCATCGTCACGGCCTTCTGCTTTTTCATGCTCGCAGGCCTGCTCGCCGCAGCCATGCGACTGCAGTTGGCGCAGCCCCGCAACACGATCCTCGGGCCGGATCTCTACAACCAGATTTTCACGATGCACGGCATCACGATGATGTTCCTCTTCGCGGTGCCGGTCGTTCTGGGCTTCGGCATCTACTTCGTGCCGCTGATGATCGGTGCGAGGGCGATCGCCTTTCCGCGGCTGCTCGCGTTCGCATATTGGATGTTCCTGTTCAGCGGGATCTTCCTGTACGTGATGTTCCTGTTGAACGTCGGGCCGGATCGCGGGTGGTTCAGCTATGTGCCCCTGGCCGGACCTGAATACGGGATCGGCAAGCGTGCTGACGTGTGGGCGCAGCTCGTGAGCTTCACCGAGACCTCGGGGCTTTCAGTCTCGGTGTGCCTGATCGTCACGATCTTCAAACTGCGCGCGCCCGGCATGGCGCTCAACCGGATTCCTCTCTTCGTCTGGGCGGAACTGGTGACGGCGTTCATGGTTGCCGCGTCGATGCCGTCGGTCATGGTGGCCAGCGGCACGTTGATGATGGATCGGCTCGTCGGCACGCAGTTCTACAACCAGGCGGAAGGGGGCGATCCGATTCTTTGGCAACACCTCTTCTGGTTCTTCGCGCACCCGGAGGTGTACATCATCTTCCTGCCGGCCCAGGGGATCGTCTCGATGATCATCGCCACGTTCACGGGGCGTCCCGTGTTCGGCTACCTCGCCATGGTTCTGTCGCTCGTTGCGACCGCCTTCATCGGCTTCGGGGTGTGGGTGCACCACATGTTCACGACCGGCCTGCCGCAGTTCGGCACGAGCTTCTTCACGGCCGCCAGCATCATGATCGTCGTGCCCAGCGGCGTGCAGATCTTCTGCTGGATCGCGACGCTCTGGTCGGGCCGCGTGCGTTTCGCGACACCGCTCCTCTACGCGCTCGGTTTCTTCATGGTCTTCATCATGGGCGGGCTCACCGGCGTCATGCTCGCGGCGGTTCCGCTCGACGCGCAGGTGCACGACACGTTCTTCGTCGTGGCCCATTTTCACTACGTGCTGATCGGCGGCTCGGTGTTCCCGCTGCTCGGCGGCGTCCATTACTGGTTCCCGAAGATCGCCGGTCGCATGCTCAGCGAACGGCTCGGCAAGATTGCATTCTGGCCGCTGCTCATTGGCTTCAACATGACCTTCTTCCCACAGCACATCCTGGGGCTCATGGGAATGCCGCGACGCGTCTACACGTATCCGGTGGAGATGCAGTGGGGCGCGCTGAATCTCCTCTCGAGCCTGGGGGCGCTGACCATGTTCGCAGCGCTCACCGTTTATCTGGTGAACGTGCTCGTGAGCCTGCGCCGCGGCGCCGTCGCCACAGAGAATCCGTGGGGGGCATCGTCGCTCGAGTGGTCGACCTCTTCACCACCTCCGCCGTACAACTTCCACCCGGCACCGACGGTAACGGGCCGGGAGCCGCTGTGGGAACCCGACGTGGCGGAGCGGCCTGTGGTGATCGGCCTTTCCGCTGACAAGCGCGACGTCCTCGTGACGCAACTGATGGACGCGGAACCGGATCACCGGAAGGAGTTCCCCGAACCGACTGTCTGGCCGTTCCTGACGGCGGTTGCCGTCGGCGGACTCTACATCGGCAGCATCTTCACCCCGTGGGCGGTCGTGTGGGGCGCGATCCCGACGACCATCGGCCTGATCGGATGGGCGTGGCCGCGCAAAGGCAACCAGCCACGGCATCTGGAACGCGAGATCGCGCACCGGCATCGCGCGGCTGCGGAGCACGCATGACGCCGAAGGCCATCGACGTTTCCCGCCTCCCGGCGTACGCCTTCGGCCACCGCAGCATCATGTGGTGGGGCGGCGCCTCGCTGATGCTGATGGAAGGTGCGATGTTCGCGATGCTGATCGTGAGCTACATCTACCTGAAGGGCCGCTCGCCCGAGTGGCCTCCCGGCTACTTCGCTCCCGTGCTCTTCTGGGGAACGTTGAACACGGTCGTGCTTCTCGCGTCGGCGCTGCCGAACCATTTCGCAAAGGCCGCGGCCGAGCGGCTGGATCTGCGACGGCTGCAGTTGTGGATGTGCGTCGCACTGGTGTTCGGCGTCGGATTCGTCGTCATCCGGGTCTTCGAGTTCCGTTCGCTGAACGTGTGGTGGGATAGCAACGCGTATGGATCGGTGGTGTGGACGCTGCTCGGATTTCACACGCTGCACCTCGTCACCGACGTGCTCGACTCCGCCGTCCTGACGGCGCTGCTCTTCGTCGGCCCGCTGCAGGAGTCGCACTTCACGGACGCAAGCGAGAACGCGTTGTATTGGTACTTCGTCGTGATCACCTGGCTCCCCGTGTATGCCTTCATCTACCTCGCGCCCCGTCTCGCATGAGCGCTGGCGTCTCGCCGCGGTCTGGGCGGGCCTGCTCGCCGGCCCCCTCGCCTGGCTGACGCTGCTCGAGGTGAACTACCTCTTCGCCTACGTCGCGTGCGAAGTGCAGCGAACGTGGTTCATGCACCTGGCGACCGCCGCCGCCCTCATCGTCGTCGCCGCCGCCGGCTTCGCGGCGTGGCGCGCATCGCACGGCGACATGACGACGGACGAGACGCTCACGCATCCCCTCAGCGACGAGACACGAATGCAGCGGTCCCGCTGGATGAGCCTCGCCGGCGTCGCCTTCAGCATCTGGTTCATCGTCGTCATCCTCGCCATGGAGGTGCCGATCGTGGTTCTCAAGGAGTGCCAGTGATCTGGACGTTCGAGCCCGTGACGATCGTGCTGATGCTGGCGAGCATCCTTCTTTATGCCCTCGGCGTGCGCGCCGCGCGACGCCACGGCGCCAGTCGTGCCGCCTTCCCGTGGTGGCAGCAGGCGGCGTTCGTCGGCGCGATGATCTCGCTCGCGGTGGCGTTGATCTCGCCACTCGACTGGCTGTCGGACATCCTGTTCTCAGCACATATGACCCAGCATGAAATCCTCATGCTCGTCGCTGCGCCGCTGCTCGTCATTGCGCAGCCTCTGCTGGCCTTCCTGTGGGCGGTGCCCTCGTCGCGTCGCCGTGCGGCCGCGTTGCGCCTGCGACAGCCAGCCGTCGCGCGAAGCTGGCGCGCGGTGACGGCGCCAATGGTTGTCTTTCTGCTTCACGGCGTGGCGCTGTGGATCTGGCACGTTCCGGTGCTGTTCGAGGCGGCGCTGCACCACGAGGGGATTCACGCATTTCAGCATCTGTCCTTTTTGCTCACGGCCGCGCTGTTCTGGTGGGGCATGATCCATGGTCGGTACGGCCGCGCCGGCTACGGAGCGGCAGTCGCCTACGTCTTCCTGACGGCGTTGCACAGCACGATCCTCGGCGCGCTGCTCACGGTCGCGCCGTCCGCGTGGTATCGCTCGTACGAAGCGACGGCGGCGGCCCGTCACCTCGATGCGGTGGCTGACCAGCAGCTCGCCGGCCTCGTCATGTGGATCCCTTCCGGGGTGATCTTCATCGTCGTCGGGCTTGCGCTCTTCGCCGCCTGGCTCGGCGAGAGCGAACGCCGCGTGGCGCTGGGCAGCACGGCGGAGTCTCCGCACGGAGTGCGAAATGCGACGTAGCTGGGTCGCGGCCGCTCTGCTCTTACTCGCGGGTGCTCTCTCGGCGTGCGATCGCGATGAGGGCGTCTATCAGCAGGCGTCGGTCCTGACCGGCGGCAATCCTCGAAACGGGCCGGCAGCGATCGGGCGTTACGGATGTGGTTCGTGTCACACGATCCCGAAGGTGCGCTCCGCCGTCGGGACGGTCGGCCCCCCGCTGACCGGGATCGCGTCGCGCGGCTACCTCGCCGGTCGGCTGCCAAACTCCCCCGACAACATGGTTCAGTGGATCCAGCATCCACAGCACGTCGAGAAAGGGACGGTGATGCCAGAGATGGGCGTCACCGATAGCGACGCCCGCGACATCACGGCGTTCCTATATACGCTGCGATAGGACGGCTTGCGGCTTGCGGCTTGGGGCTGGGGGCTGGCGGCGCGGCGAAATCACGGAGCCACGGTGCTATCGCAGGAAGACACTTTGCCTTGAACAGAGTGTCTGCTCTGTGAACGTATGTTTTCCGCAAGCCGCAAGCCGCAAGCCTGGCGCAAGCCGCAAGCCGCAAGCCTGGCGCAAGCCGCCAGCCGCAAGCCTGGCGCAAGCCGCCAGCCGCAAGCCGCCAGCCGGAGTAAGACCCATAGAGTAAAATGTGCTGAGGAGTTTGAATGGCCCAGAGATCCCGACCGACCCTGATGAAGCGCGAGCGTGAGAAGGCGCGCATGGAAAAGCAGAAGATGAAGGAAGCGCGGCGTGCCGACCGCGCGCAACGGCCATCGGATCGTGCGTCGGACGGCGTCGATCCGGACATCGCACATATCAAGCCCGGCCCCCAGCCGCTGGCGGACTGGCAGCTCGACACTGAGGAAGAACCGGCCGACGACACGAAGGAAAGCTAGGTCAGCGCCTCTACTCTCCCCTGAGCGCGATCATGGGGTCCACGGAAGCCGCGCGCCGCGCCGGCATCGCGCACGCAATCAAGCCAATTACAACGAACGCGACCGCGACCAGAACATAGGTCGTGGGGTCTGTTGGCGTGACGCTGAAGAGCAGCGTCCGCAGCGCCCTGCTCGACAGAAGCGCCGCAACGACGCCGATCGCAAGCCCCGCGGCAACCAGCCAGAACGCTTGCTTCATCACCATCGCCAGTAAGGATGCCGGCGACGCGCCAAGCGCGAGTCGAACGCCGAACTCCTGGGTGCGCTGATTCACGGAGAACGCGATCACTCCACCGAGACCGGCGGCGGTGATCGCGACGGCGAGCCCCGCGAAAACGGCGATCAACATCGCCGTCAGCTTCGGCGCTTCCACTGACTGTGCACGCACCTCGTCGAGCGTGCGGAACTGATCCGCCGGCTGGTTGGCGTCGATCGAATACAGCGCTTCGCGTGCCTTCCTCGGCAGGTCTGGACTGATCGGGCCGATCGTTCGCATCAGGAACAGCGCCGTCAGCGGCGCCGTCTGCTGCAGCGGCACGTACATGGAGTCTGCGGGTGTTGCGTCGAGCGATTGCCTCGTGTCGCCGACGACACCCACGATCGTCGTCCAGTTCTGACCATTGGTCGAGACGCGCGCGCCGATCGGATCGCGATCCCCGAAGAACCGGGCCGCCATCGAGCGGCTGACCAGGGCGACCGCCTGCGTGTCTGCGCGATCGTGCTCCGTGAACATGCGTCCTTTGAGCAAAGGGATCCCGACTGTCTGGAAGTAGCCGGGCGATGCCACGCTGATTGCCACTCTCGGCAGCCGTGTGGGGTCGGTGTCTCCCTGCCCCTCCACGCGCAGGCCGGTCACGAAGCCGCCCGACTGATTCAGTGGAAACGTCGATGCGGCGCCCACAGAGCGGACGCCCGGGATCTGCGCGAGCTTCTCGAGCAGCGACGCGTGAAACTGCCGCGCCAGCTCCGGATTCGAAGGGGCGTATTTGGTGAAGTTCAACGCCACCCTCATCGTCTGCACGCCGTCCGTCTGGATCCCGGGATCGATGGCCTGCAACCGCAGGAGGCTCTTCATCATCAGAGCCGCGCCGATCAGCAGGACGAACGAAATGGCG
>DATLLF010000128.1:0-10706 GCA_035537955.1 Vicinamibacterales bacterium
TAGTTACACCCGCAACGTCCGCCCTGGGCGCCGCACATTGGCGCCGGCACGTTGCACGCTTCGGCGGGTGACGCGCTGGCGCCGACCATTCCAAGTCGCGACAGCATCTTCATCAGGTTCTCGCTTCCACATGCCGGGCACGCCGGCTTTCTGTCCGTCGTCACGAAACTCTCGAACGGCCGCTCACAGTCGCGGCACTGGTACTCGTAGAGAGGCATGTCTCTATCCTAGCAACATTGCCTATAATCCTCCGCCATGAGACTTCGTCCCGCGGCGGCCGCCGCGATCACCGGTGCGTTCGTTGCCGCAACCCTGTTGCCCGGCAGCGCCGCGCAGCAACAACAGTCCTCTGAACCGCAGTCCACGGCCCCGGCGTCGGTGATCGACACGTTACGGTGGCGAAGCATCGGCCCCGATCGGGGTGGACGGTCCATCGCGGTGACCGGCGTCAAAGGCCGAGCGCAGGAGGCGTACTTCGGGGCGGTCGGAGGGGGTCTGTGGAAGACGACCGACGGCGGCGAGAACTGGCTGCCGGTCACCGACGGGCAGATCAAGAGCGCGTCGGTAGGTGCTGTCGCGGTCTCCGAGTCGAACCCCGACGTGATCTTCATCGGGATGGGTGAGGCCTGCATCCGCGGCAACATCATGCCCGGCGACGGTGTCTACAAGTCCTCCGATGCGGGTAGAACATGGAGACATGTCGGCTTCTCAGAATCACAGGCAATCTCGAAGATCCGCATTCACCCGACCAACCCAGACGTCGTCTTCGTCGCTTCGTTCGGCAAGTACGGCGCGCCCAGCGCGGAGCGTGGAGTGTTCAAGAGCACAGACGGTGGGAAGAGCTGGAAAAAGACGCTCTTCCGCGATGACAAGACGGGCGCCGTCGACATCTCGATCGATCGCAAGAACCCGAACGTGATGTATGCCGCCCTGTGGGAGGCATTTCGGGTCGAGTACCAGATGTCGAGCGGCGGACCGGGCAGCGGCCTCTTCAAATCAACCGATGGCGGCGACACATGGACCGAGATCACCCGCAACGCAGGTCTGCCATCGGGCGTCATCGGCAAGATCGGCGTGTCTGTGTCGGGTGCGGATCCGAATCGCGTCTATGCGCTGATAGAGAACGAGAAGGGCGGACTCTTCAGTTCGGACGACGCGGGGAAGACATGGGCGCTGGTGAACGAGAACCGGAACATCCGTCAGCGCGCGTTCTACTACACGCACGTGACCGCCGACCCTGTGGCGAAAGACACTGTCTACCTCCTGAACGTCAGCGGCTATCGCTCGACTGATGGAGGCAAGACGCTGACGAACATCGGACAGGGCACGCACGGCGATCACCACGACCTCTGGATCGATCCCGATAATCCAAAGCATCTGGTGATCGGCAACGACGGCGGCGCCTCGGTGTCTACGGAAGCGGGGCAGGGCTGGACCGCGCAGGACTATCCGACGGCGCAGTACTACCACGTGGCGACGACCGCCCACGTTCCGTATCACATGTGCGGCGCGCAACAGGACGGCAGCACCGTGTGCATCAGCAGCACCGCGACGTCTCCGGTGGGTGCGCAGGTCGCTGACCGCCGAGACCGGGGAGAAGGCAGAGGGCGCGGAGGCGCAGAGGGCCGCGGACAAGGTGGCCGAGGTGGCCGCGGCGGCGGAGGGGGTGGACGCGGCGGCGGTGCGCCTGAGATGTACGGCGCCGGTGGATCCGAGAACGGCACGATCGCGCCAGACCCCAAGAACGCCGACATCATTTTCTCCAATGGCAACAACGGCTCGTTCCTCGTCCGTACAGATCGTGCGACGGGCGAACAGCGCGAGGTGAGCCCTTATCCCCGCATCTTCTCCGGCGAACCGTCGAGTGCCGTGAAAGAGCGCTGGCAGTGGAACACGCCGCTGATCTTCTCGCCCGTCGATCCCACCGTGCTCTACACGTCGTCGCAGCACGTATGGAAGACGACCAATCAGGGGCAGACCTGGACACGGATCAGCGGCGACCTGTCGCGACACGAGGCGAAGACGATGGGGCCATCGGGCGGACCGATCACGGGAGACATGAACGGCCCGGAGATCTACGCCATGGTATTTGCGCTCGGCCCCGGCAAGACCGACGTCAACGTCCTCTGGGCCGGATCCGACGACGGCCTCGTGCACGTCACGCGCGACGGTGGAAAGACGTGGACGAACGTCACGCCGAAGGAGATGCCCGACTTCGGACGGGTGAGTCAGATCGACGCCTCGAAGTTCGATGCGGGCACCGCGTATGTTTCTGTGCGAAAGCCGCTGCTCGACGACCTCACTCCTTACATCTTCAGAACACATGATTTCGGCAAAACGTGGACGAAGATCATCAGCGGCATCGGCCCGCTCGATTACGTGCACGTGGTCCGCGAAGACAACAAGCGGAAGGGGATGCTCTACGCGGGAACGCAGCACGGCTTCTATGTGTCCTTCAACGATGGCGACACGTGGCAGCCGCTGTCGCTCAACCTGCCCGACGTTCCCGTCCACGATGCGTGGCTGGAAGAAGACTCGATTGCGATCGCCACGCATGGCCGCAGCTTCTACGTGCTGGATGACCTCGCGGTGCTCAGGCAGTCGGCCGAAGCGACATCGGCGAGCGCTGCGTACCTGTTTCAACCGGCCGACGCGACTCGCGGCGCTGGTGGAACGACGCTGTCCTATTTCCTCAAGAAGCCCGCGCAGAAGCTGACACTCGAAGTGGTCGATGGTGCAGGGCAAGTGGTTTTCACCGCCGAGGGAGCGCCGCCTCCGCAGCGAGGGCAGGGTCGCGGCGATGCGGCTGGCCGCGGCGGCCGCGGAGCTGACCCCGGTGACGAGGAGGGTGGCGGCGGAGGTCGCGGACGCGGCGGAGCGCCCGCGGCATCACTCTCCCCTGGTCTCAACCGCGTGACGTGGGGACTCAACTATCCCAGCGCGACGACGTTCCCGGGGATGGTCTTGTGGGGCGCGAGCACGAACGGTCCCGCGGCACTGCCCGGCACGTATCAGGTCAAGCTCACCGTCGACGGTCAGGCACAGACGCAGCCGTTGCGCGTGCGCCGGCATCCGCTCCGCTCGGCGAGCGACGCGGATCTCAAGGAACAGTTCGATCTCGCCAGCAGGATCCGCGACAAGGTGAGCGAGGCGAACAACGCGGTGATCCAGATCCGCCGGATCAAGCAGGAGATTACCAAGCGTACGGAGCAATCCTCGGATGCTCCGTTGAAGACGGCGGGTGAGCGGCTCGCGTCCAGCCTGACCGCAGTAGAAGAGGAAATCTACCAGACGCGTAATCAGAGTGGACAGGACCCGTTGAATTTTCCGATCAAGATCAACAACCGCATCGCCGGCTTGAACCGGGTGGTGAACGCAGGCGACGGAAAGCCGATCGCGGTCGCCTACGAGATCTTCAAGGAAGTGACGGCGGAGCTCAAGGTGCAGACCGACAGGCTGCAGCAGGTGCTGGCAAAGGACCTGACCGCGTTCAACGCGGAAGCGAAGCGCGCCGGGGTCGCGACGATCAACCCGTAGACACCAGCCGAACGCCGGCTGTTTTTAGAGGCCGCAATGGGACGACTTGCCTTTCTCGTCGTGATTCTTCTCGTCGCGTCGATGCCTGAACTGAAGACCGGGCATGGCGCGGCACCGCCCCTCGCGCACCAGCAGACTGTACCCCCGCCGCCGCCGCGTATCGATGAATACAAGATGGTGACGTACGAAGTGGTGTTCGTAACCAGAGGACCAAAGTGGACACCGGAGTCCGCCGACATCATGCCTGTCGTTCAGGCGCACCGTGACTACATCGCCGGACTCGTCAAGTCGGGGACTCTTCACATCGCCGGTCCGCTGGCGGGCGAGTCGACTCTGCAAGGGGCATACGTCCTCTCCGGCTCACCCGATCGGGCGGAGCAGATCGCGGAAGCGGATCCGGGTATCCAGTCCGGCCGATACAGCTTCGAACTTCTCAGATGGATGGGACCTGAAGGCTGGTTCGGGAGAGCCGCCGATCCCGCGAACACGGAAAAGCTGTTCTTCGGCTTCCTCGTCACCGGGGAGAACACGTCCGCGCTCGCCGCGGCCGATCAGCAAGCACTGATGCGCGGCCACCTCGATCATCTCGGTTCGCAGGCGAAGCTGGGGAAACTCGTCCTCGCCGGTCCCCTGGTGAATGCCGGCAACCGCCGCGGCCTGATCGCGTATCGCGTGCCCACGATGGCGGATGCACTGGAGCGAGCCTTCGCCGACCCGATGGTGCAGGCGGGCCGCATGAAGCCAGAACTCTACGAATGGACCGTCCCTATCGGCGCGCTCAAATAAGCAACTTCAAGCTCCAAACTTCAAAACTCCGCCCGCAGCACTGCACGTCGCACGTCGCACGTCGCACGTGCGGATGACTCCCCCCTGGCCTTGACGTGCGCCAACCACATATGTATCAATGCCACATATGGGAGACAAACTTGGGCCGGACGTGAAAGGCAGCGCCGAGATCCTCGTCCTCGCGCTGGTCGAGGACCGCGCGCGGCACGGCTACGAGATCGGCAAGCTCATCGAGGAGCGCTCCGGCGGCGTCCTCAAGTTCCACATCGCCTCGCTCTACCCCATGCTCTACCGCCTCGAGAAACGCGGCCACATCTCCGGGCGATGGGTGGAGAAAGCGGGCCAGCGGCGGAAGCGCTATTACCGCATCACCGCTGAGGGCCGGCGGGTGCTGGCCAGCCATCGCACCCGCTGGGAAGAGTTCATCCACGCGCTCTCGCGCGTCGCGGGGATCCGTCATGCCTGACGCCACGCCGCACTGGTCCACCTTCATCCGTGCCCGTCTTCGCGGAGCCGCGCTCGAAGAGGACGTGATCGACGAGGTCTCCGAGCACGTACGTGAGGTGTACCGAACCTCAATTGCCTCCGGCCAGTCGCACCAAGAGGCGATGAGCGCGATCGAAGAAGAGATGAAGAATCTGCCGGCGCTCACGCGCGCTGCAGCCGCCACGCGCCGCCAGCGAACGGCGGCGCGACTGCCCTTGCCCCCGCCTGCAGGACGACGCCGGCTTCTGGCCGCCTTCAGCGGCGACATCGTCTATGGCGTGCGCGGGCTCGCGTCGCGCCCGGGCTTCACCGCCGTGGCGGTCCTGACGCTAGCTCTCGGCATCGGCGCCAACACCGCCATCTTCAGCGTGATCAACCGGTTGTATCTGCAGCCGCTGCCGTTCCCGGAACCGCAGCGCTTGGTAATGACCTGGGAGTACCAGGTCGAAGAACCCGACAATCCCTTCATCGTCTCGCAGCCGAACTGGGAAGACTGGCAGCGCCAGAGCACCTCCTTCGAGCACATGGCGATCTGGGAGCTGCTGCGCTTCAACCTGGCCGGAGATGCGGAACCCGAACAGGTGTCAGGGATGCGTGTGTCGCACGGGCTCTTCCCGATGCTCGGCCTCGCACCGCAGCTCGGGCGGACGTTCCGGCCCGAGGAAGACGCGCCCGGCCATCAGGTCGTGGTGATCAGCGACGCGCTCTGGCGCAGCCGCTACGGTGCACGGCCCGATATCGTCGGCCAGGTCACGCGTCTCAACGGCAAGCCATACGAGATCATCGGCGTCATGCCGCCGGAGTTCATCTTTGAGCACCGCCGCAATCACGTCTGGGTGCCGATCGCGTTCAATGCGACCGATGCCGACCGGGGGTCGCATTCATTCCGCGCCGCGGCGCGCCTGAAGCGGGGCGTGTCGTTCGAGATCGCGAGGGCCGAGATGCAGGCGATCGGTTCGCGACTGGCAGCCCAGCACGAGGCGAACAGCGGCGAGTCGGCGACGATCACGCGGATGTCGGATCTGGGTGTTGCTTACTTGAAGCCGACACTCTACGCGCTGCTCGGCGCCGTTGCGCTTGTGCTGCTGATCGCATGCGTGAACGTCGCGAACCTGCTGCTGGCGCAGTCGGCCGCGCGCCAGCGGGAGTTCGCAATCCGCGCGGCACTCGGCGCAGGCCGCGTCCGTATCGCGTCGCAGCTGCTCGCGGAAGGGCTGATCCTGGCGATCGCGGGCGGGGCCGCTGGCCTGGCGCTGGCGTGGGCCGGTGCGGCCATGCTCGATCGTGCCCTTCCGCCGTCGATCCAGTTCGCCCCGTACCGCGCCGCCGGCGGCGCCCCACTCGATCCCCTGGTGCTCACGTTCACGTTCGCCGTCGCGGCGCTGACCGGTATTCTTTTCAGTCTCGCGCCGATCATGGGCCTGGCAGGGTCCCAGCCCGCGCTGACTATGCGGGCCGGCGGTGAGCGAGGGGGAACGGCCCGGTTCAGCGGTCTCCGCGGCCTGCTGGTTGGTGTCGAGGTGGCGCTCGCCGTCATCGTGCTCGCGGCCGCGGGCCTGATGATCAAGAGCGTCGGCCGCCTGATCGCGGTGGATCCGGGCCTGGACACGCGCAATGTGCTGCTGATGGACATGGCATTGCCGCAGGAGGACTTCTATGGTCCGGCAGTGCGAACGACGTTCTGCGCGGATCTCGAGCGCGAGCTGAGCGCGGTTCCCGGCCTGGTGCATCACGGCGCGATCAGCCACTTGCCGCTGAGCGGTGCCAGCGCCGGCCGGGCGATTGTCATCGAAGGCCGTCCAGCACCGGCGAACCGTGCCGATATCCCCGGCGCCGCGTATCGTGTGACATGTCCCGGCTACTTCGCCACGCTGGGGATCCCCCTCGTCCGCGGGCGCGATTTCACTCAGGCGGACGCGACCGATGCGCCGGGCGTGATCATCATCAACGAAAAGATGGCGCAGGATTACTGGCCGAATACCGATCCGATCGGGCGCCACATCAAGCTGGGCGACGCCGATTCGCCGAATCCCTGGCTTACCGTCGTCGGGGTGGCTCGAGATGTCCGTCACTTCGGTCTCGACAGCGACGTGCGGCGTGAGATGTTCCGCCCTTATCCGCAAGCTGCCTGGCCGCAGATCACGATCACCGTCAAGTCGGGTGTGGACCCGCTCGCCGTCGCCGGCCCCGTTCGCGAGGCGCTCCGGCGGATCGATCGCGATCAGCCGGTCACGCGTGTTCGCGCCATGCAAGAGGTGCTCGCCGAATCGATCGGCTCTCGGCGGTTTCCAATGCTCCTGCTGAGCGTGTTCTCGGGCGTCGCCCTGCTGCTCGCCGTCATCGGCGTGTACGGCGTGGTCAGCTATGTCGTGTCGCAGCGCTCGAGAGAGATCGGGATCCGCATGGCGCTTGGCGCCCGCACGGCGCAGGTTGTGAAAATGGTGGTCGGTCGCTCGGTCAGGCCGATCGGGATCGGGCTTGTCGCCGGTTTCGCTGGCGCGCTGCTCGCCTCGAGACTGCTCGACACGCTGCTCTACGAGGTGACGCCGCACGATCCGCTCGTGCTCTCCACTATCGTCCTGCTGCTCGGCGGCAGCGCAGTCGTGGCGTCGTTCGTGCCTGCACGCCGGGCGGCGACGGTGGATCCGCTCGTGGTGTTGAAGGAGGAATAACCGCAAACTCCAAACTGCCAATTCCCGACGTCTCGCCCGTGCCTTCCTCACCGGCCGCACGGGTTGGAAGTTGGAATTGAAAATTTGGAATTTGAAGTCTGGAGTTTGAAGTTCGAGTTTCTTCCTAAGCCTTGGCCACCGCCACTGCCGCCGGGCGCAGAACGTCGTCGCCAATACGATAGCCGCTGCGAACGGTACCGATCACGATGCCGTCCTGCTCGGGCGATGAGGCCGGCACACTGGTGATGGCTTCGTGCAGCATCGGATCGAACGGCTGCTGATCTGCTTCGATGCGCTTGACGCCGAAGCCTTCCAGCTTGGCGATGAACTGTCGTCGCACCATCTCCACGCCTTGCAGCAGCGCGTCGGTCGAACCGCCCTGGCGCGCTGAGTCGATGGCGCGATCCAGGTTGTCGACGACATCGAGCAATTCGGCGAGGATGTCGCGGCGCGATCGCTCGACGTCCTTGGAGATCTCGCGACGCAGCCGCAGCCGCGCTTCCTCGAACTCACTGGCGGCCGCGCGATACTTGGAGAGGTACTCCTGGATCTGCCGATCCTTCTCGGCGATCTGCTGCTCGAGCTGTTCGACGTAGGTCGGCTTGCCGCTGCCGCGCGTGTCTTCGCGCGCCGGTTCCGCGCCGTCCTGGTTCACCCACCAGCGGCGATCGACGACCTTGACGGGGATCTCGTATTCCTTGTCAGACATATTGGCGTCGAGGCCGGCTTCAGCCGGCCTATCCGGGCTGGCTACCGCCAGCCCTACTGGGCCTGACGTTCATCAAAAGCGAACGTCAACTTTCCATCCGTGAGACCGATGGTTACCGTGCCACCTTGCTCGAGGCGGCCGAACAGAATCTCGTCCGTCAGCGGATCGCGCACCTCGGTCTGGATGACGCGTGCGAGGGGACGGGCCCCGAATACCGGATCGTATCCCTTCCCCGCGAGCCACTGCCGCGCCTCGGGCTGAAGCGTGATGGCCACGCGACGTTCCGCGAGTTGCGCTTCGAGCTGCAAGATGAACTTCTCGACGATCGTCTCCATTACCGCCGGAGCGAGCGGCCCGAACGAGACGATCGCATCGAGGCGATTGCGGAACTCGGGGCTGAACACCCGTTCGATCGCGTGCTTCGACCGCTGCTGCGATTGTTTCAAGCGCGCATCGACGGCGCGGTCCGATCCACCCGATTCCCAGAAACCGATGCTGCCGGCGCTCAGCTCGCGTGATCCGGCATTGGACGTCATGATGAGCACGACCTGGCGAAAATCCGCCTTGCGTCCGTTGTTGTCGGTCAGCGTCGCGTGGTCCATCACCTGGAGCAGGATGTTGAAGATGTCTGGATGCGCCTTCTCGATTTCGTCGAGCAGCAGCACCGCGTAGGGATGCTGGCGGACCGCGTCGACGAGCAGCCCGCCCTGCTCGAAGCCGACGTAGCCGGGCGGCGCGCCGATCAGGCGTGCGACGGCGTGCTTCTCCATGTACTCGCTCATGTCGTAGCGGAGAAACTCGTTGCCGAGATGCAGCGCGAGCTGCTTCGCCAGTTCGGTTTTGCCCACGCCCGTCGGTCCGGTGAACAGGAAGCACCCGGCCGGCCGATCGGGCTGTCCGAGCCCCGCACGTGAACGCTTGATGGCTCGCGCGACGGTGCTGACCGCCTCGTCCTGTCCGAACACGACGCGGCCCAGCGATTCCTCGAGCGACTGGAGGCGGTCCCTGTCGGACGACGTCGCCTGCTTGGCGGGGATGCGCGCCATGCGCGCGACCACAGCCTCCATGTGCTCAGACGTGATTTCGTCGACGACTTCGTCAGGCCGGCTGAAGCCGGCCGCTCCGTCGTTACCTGCGGTGGGAGCCGGCTTGAGCCGGCCCTCTTCTGTCGGCTTGAGACGGCCCTCTTCCATCGCCCGCGACAGACGCATGCGCGCGCCCGCCTCGTCGAGAACGTCGATGGCGCTATCGGGCAGCTTGTAGTCGCGCAGGTGTCGCGCGGCCAGCTTTGCGGCCGCTTCGATCGCCTCGTCGGAGAAGCGCACACGATGGTGCGCTTCGTAGCGTGATCTCAGACCCTGCAGGATCCTGACTGTCTCGGAAATCGACGGCTCGTCGATCGTGATCTTCTGCAGACGCCGCGCGAGCGCGCGGTCCTTCTCGATGTGCTTGAACTCCTCGTGGGTCGTCGATCCGACCACCCGCAGCTGACCCGCCGTGAGGATCGGCTTGATCATCGTGGCAAGGTCCATCGTGCCGCCGGTTGTCGCGCCAGCGCCCACGGTGGAGTGGATCTCGTCGATGAAGAGGATCGGCATCGGCCGTTTGGAGAGCGCGGCGATGACCGCCTTGAACCGTTCTTCGAAATCGCCGCGGAACCGCGTGCCGGCGAGGAGAGCGCCGGTGTCGAGCGAGAAAACCTCGGCTCCTTCGAGCAGATCCGGCACATCCTCGTCGAGCAGACGGGTGGCGAGCCCTTCGGCGATCGCTGTCTTGCCGACGCCGGCATCGCCGACGAACACCGGATTGTTCTTGCGGCGCCGGCAGAGGATCTCCATGGTCCGCTGCAGTTCCTCGGTGCGACCGATCAGCGGATCGAGCTCGCCGGCTTTGGCGCGCGCGGTCAAGTTGGTCGCGTAGGCGCTCAGCGGATCGCGTGACGTCGCGGTGCCGCGTTCGCCGACGCCCGCCTCGGCCTCGTCGGATCCATCCGCCGGGGAGTCGGACGGCGAGTGCGCCGGAGGCACCTTGCTGATGCCGTGGGTGATGTATTCGAGCACGTCGAGGCGCGTGACGCCCTGCGCCGCGAGAAGCTGCGCCGCGTAGGATTTGTTCTGCTGAAGCGTCGCGGCGAGCACGTCGCCCGACTGCACCTCCTGCCGCCCCGCGCTCTGCACGTGAAGAACGGCCGTCTGCAGCACACGGCGAAACGCGAGCGTCTGCTCCGGCTCCTTCTGCTGCCCGCGCGAGAACTGCTCGACGGAGTCGTTCAGATACTTGTCGAGATCCTTGCGCAGTTGCGGCAGATCGGCGCCGCACGCCGCGAGGATCCGTTCCCCATCGAGGTCATGCGCCAGCGCGTAGAGCAGGTGCTCGAGCGTCAGGTGCGCATGCCGGCGTGAGGTCGCCTCGCGATAGGCGACGGTCAGAACGATTTCAAGTGCTGGACTGAACATTTAAGTAAGACTTTTTCACGGCTTCCGGCTTCCGGCTTCCGGCTTCCGGCTTCCGGCTTC
>DATLLF010000129.1:0-12870 GCA_035537955.1 Vicinamibacterales bacterium
GCCCGGCGATCGGCTCCGCCTCGAGGTGACGCTCGGTGCCCGGCGCGCGCAGATCGTCCGCGCCAACGCCGCCGCGTACATCGAAGACACCCTGGTAGCCGAGGCGGAGCTGGTGATGGGTCTGGTCGGCGGCGCCGAGGCGATCTCGGATCGGCCGATGATCGATCCGACCGCGGTCGTCCATCCCGCCGCCCGCATCGGCGCAGGTACGCGCGTCGAACCGCACTCGGTCATCGGCGAGCACGTGAAGATCGGCCGCAACTGCCGCATCGGCGCATCCGCAGTCATCGGCGGGTTCACCGAGATCGGCGACGGCAACGAGGTCTTCCCGATGGCGTCGATCGGTCTGATCCCGCAGGACCTCAAGTTCGGCGGCGAGCGCACGCGCGTCGTCATTGGTGACCGCAATGTGATCCGCGAGTTCGTGACGATCCATCGCGGCACGGCAGGCGGCGGCGGCGTCACGAGCATTGGCAACCACAACCTGTTCATGGCGTACACGCACATTGCGCACGACTGCCATGTCGGGAACGAGACGATCTTCGCCAATGCCGCAACGCTGGCCGGGCATGTCACCGTCGAGGACTACGCCACGATCGGCGCGTTTTCCGGCGTCCACCAGTTCTGCCGCGTGGGGCGCCACGCGTTTATCGGCGGGTACTCGGTCGTCACGAAGGACGCGCTGCCCTTCGCAAAAACGGTCGGCAACCGCGCCCGCATCTACGGCCTCAATACCATCGGCCTCGTCCGCCGGAAGTTCCCGTCGGATTCCATCGACAAGCTGCGCCGCGCGTACCGGATTCTGCTGCACGCGAACACCAGCCGCGCGCTCGCCCAGATCGACAAGGACCCAAAACTGCGCTGCCCGGAAGTTCAGTACCTCGTGGAATTCATCCGCTCCTCGACGCGCGGCGTCGGACTCAGGCGGCCGAGCAGGCGCGTCGAAGACGACGTCGACGATTAACGCCTTGCTGCGGTGCTCGGTGCTGAGTGCTCGGTGCTGCGTGCGCCTCCGTGCCGGGTGCCGGGTGCCGGGTGCTGGGTGCTCAAGTGCTCGTGCTCGGTGCCGGTCGGCGAGCACTGAGCACCGAGGCGCACCAAGCACCGAGCACCCAGCACCGAGCCGCTTCAGGGATGCACGACAGTAACCGTGTAACTGATCGGCGCGGTGAGCTTGCCCGTATCGTAGATCCTCGCGCACAGGGTGCCGAGGCCGGCGACGTTTCCGGTGAGGATCTGACCCTGCACGGCGTCGTCTTTCGGGATGATCTGCTCGCAGAACGAGGAGGACGCGTTCCATCGGCCGAGAGCGAAGCCCACGACGGCCGCGTTATCGGGCGTGACTTCGGTCAGGGTTGCGGTCACCGTGCCAGCGGCGGCAATCGGGAAGGTGTGCGACATCCCCCCGTTGACGCTGATGCTGCCGGTGAACGTGTCAGTCGTGGTCGGTGCGGGTTCCGTTGGCGTGAGATTCTCCAGCTCGTTGTCGCACCCACCGACGGCGACGAGCGCTGCCAGTGCCAGGATCCCTAAAAACACTCGCTGCATTCACACTCCTCGGGCGTCCGGTTCTGCCGCCCGTTCTGCCGACCCATGGTCCGCTCCCACCGTCGCAATGCGCCTCGCAATGCGAGGCCCGCCACGCCGTAGCCGTGAGGCGAATCCGGGTGATAAACTGATCGATCGTGCCACCAGAATTGGCCCTTTCTTTAGACGCTGCGTTGCAGCGTTTGGCCAGATAGCTGTGGCTCGCATTGGCATCATTGCGGGCAACGGCCGCTTCCCATTTCTCGCGCTCCAGGGCGCACGCAGCCTCGGCCACGACGTCACTGTCGTCGCCGTGAAAGAGGAGGCGTCGGCGGATCTGGAGCAGGCCGCGCGCGAAGCGAGCGCGAGCTATCACTCGGTCTCGCTGGGGCACCTGGGCAAGTGTATCAAGATTCTCAAGGCGGACGGCGTCACTCAGGCGGTCATGGCCGGCCAGGTCAAACACGTCCAGATCTTCTCCGGAGTCGTGCCTGATCTCACGCTGCTGTCCGTGCTGACAAAGCTTCGCTCGCGGAATACGGATGCGCTCATATCTGCTGTGGCGGATGTGATGCGCGGGCAGGGAGTCGAGCTGCTCGATTCGACCGTATTCCTGGAGCCGCTCCTCGCGCGCGAGGGGGTGTTGACCGACCGATCGCCGGACGAGGCGGAGCGCACGGATTTCGAGTTTGGCTACCGGATGGCCGATGCGGTCGCGGCGCTCGACATCGGCCAGACGATCGCGGTCAAGCACAAAGCCGTGGTGGCCGTGGAGGCGATGGAAGGGACGGACGAAGTGATCGGCCGCGCAGGGTATCTCGCCGGTCCGGGCGTGAAAATCATCAAGGTCGCGAAGCCGAATCAGGACATGCGCTTCGACGTTCCGGTCATCGGGATCGCCACGATCCAGGCGATGCGCGCCGCCGGTGCGAACGCATTGTCGATCGACGCCGGCCGCACGCTGGTGCTCGATGGCGAGCACGTGTTCAAGGCAGCCAACGAATCGGGGATCACGATTGTCGGACGGCCGCGGAGCCAGCAGCGTGGCTGATCCGGTCCGCATCGGCGTCATCGGCGTCGGGCATCTCGGGCGGCACCACGCGCGCATTCTCGCGACGCTCGAGGGCGCATCGCTCGTCGGGGTCGTGGATATCAACAGCGCGCGCGCATCCGAGATCGCCGCCGCCAGCGCTACGCGGGCGATGACCGACTATCGCGAGCTGCTGGGGCATGTGGAGGCGGTGAGCATCGCAGCACCGACCGGGCTGCACCACCAGATCGCCTTGCCCTTTCTCGAGCGCGGTATCGCCGTTCTCGTCGAAAAGCCGATGACGCGGACTCTGGCGGAGGCGGACGCACTGATCGCCGCCGCGCGCGCTTCGGGGGCCACGCTCGCCGTCGGCCAGACGGAGCGCTACAACCCGGCGGTCGCGGCGGTGATGCCGCTGGTCACCTCGCCGAAGTTCATCGAGGTGCATCGCCTCGGCGTGTTCCCCGACCGCTCGCTCGATATCGATGTCATCTTCGACCTGATGATTCACGATCTGGATCTGATCGCCTCGATGATCGGATCCGAGGTGACCTCCGTGGAGGCGGTAGGCGTCCCCGTACTCACGCCGAAGTTCGATATCGCGAATGCGCGGCTGCGGTTTGCGTCGGGCTGCATTGCGAACCTGACCGCCAGCCGGATCAGCCGCGACCGGGTGAGAAAGATTCGCTTCTTCCAGCCCGACTCGTACATCTCCATCGATTACGCCGCGCAGGAAGTGGAGGGCTGGCGCCTCGTGCGACGCGATGGCAACCGTCCGTCGATCGAGGGAGGGCCCCTGCCGGTGCAGAAAGACGAACCGCTGCGCCTCGAGCTCGCGGATTTCGTCGCTGCCGTCCGCGAGCAGCGTCCGCCACTGGTCACCGGTGATGCCGGCCGCGCCGCACTCGAATTAGCGACCAGGATTGCTGAGAAAATGGAGAGTGTGTGACGCACGAGCTGACAGTTGCCACGACGACTCGACGACGCGACGACTCGACCATGAATCAAATGTGTTTGCGTCGTGCCGTCGCGTCGTCGTGGCGTCGTGCGATGCGAAGGATGCCGTTGCGCCTGGACGTCGGCGGCTAAGCTAATGTTCAAAGACCTCGATGAATTCATTGCCGCGCTCGACAAGGAGCGCATGCTCTCGCGCATCGGCGAGCCGGTGAGCCCGGACCTCGAGATCGCGGCAATTACCGATCGCGTATCGAAGTCTCCCGGCGGCGGACCTGCGCTCCTGTTCGAGCGCCCAACTGGGTTCGATATGCCCGTCGCCATCAACCTGTTCGGCTCGATGCGCCGCATGTGCATGGCACTGGGCGTGAACACGCTCGACGATCTGGCGGCGCAGGTGGAAGAGATCACGACGCCGAAAATCCCCAGCGGCATCTTCGATGCGATGAAGATGTTGCCGATGGTCAATCGGCTCAAGGACGTTTTGCCGAAAACGGTGAAGGACGGCGCCTGCCAGGAAGTGGTGCGCGAGAACGGCACGCTCGACGAGATCCCCATCCTGAAATGCTGGCCCGAGGATGGCGGGCGCTACATCACGCTGCCGCTCGTCTTCACCAGGGATCCCGAGACCGGCATGCGCAACATCGGCACGTATCGCATGCAGGTGTACGACGGCCGCAGCACGGGCATGCACTGGCAGCGTCACAAGGGAGGCGCGCAGCATTATCGTGTGGCCGAGCGGATGCGGAAGCGCCTGCCAGTCGCGGTTGCGCTCGGGCCGGACCCGGCGCTTGCCTATGCGGCGACCGCCCCGATGCCGGAAGGGCTCGACGAGCTGATGCTCGCCGGTTTCCTGCGTCGCGAGCGCGTCGAGCTCGTCAAGTGCGTCACAGTGGATCTCGAGGTGCCGGCGAACGCGCACATCGTGCTCGAGGGCTATGTGGAGCCGGGCGAACGTCGGCTCGAAGGCCCGTTCGGCGACCACACGGGCTTCTACTCGCATCCCGATGCTTACCCGGTGTTTCACGTCACGTGCATCACGCAGCGCAAGCGTCCGACGTACCTCACCACGGTCGTCGGCATTCCGCCGATGGAGGACTTTTATCTCGGCAAAGCCAGCGAGCGGATTTTCCTGCCGCTCATCCGCAAGACCCTGCCCGAGATCGTGGACATGAGCTTTCCCGCGTCCGGTATCTTCCACAACATCGTCATCATCTCGATCGATAAGCGATACCCGGGTCATGCACGCAAGATCATGAACGCGGTGTGGGGCCTGGGACAGCTGATGTTCTCGAAGACGGTCATCGTCGTCGACAAAGACGTGGACGTGCAGAACGTAGCCGAGGTCGCCTGGATCGTCGGCACCCATTACGACCCGCAGCGCGACATCCAGTTCACGCGCGGTCCCGTGGACGATCTCGAGGATGCCAGCGATCTGCCGGCGTACGGCAGCAAGATGGGGATCGACGCGACTCGGAAATGGGCGTCCGAAGGATTCACACGCCCCTGGCCGAAGAAGATTTCGACGTCGCCGGACGCGGCGCGCAGGGCCGAGGAGATCTGGCAGAGGATCAGCAAGGGATGGAAGGCATGACGGCGGAGGAGATGCTGGCGACGCCGGACCTGATCGCGGTCGGCATAGAGGGCGACGAGGTTCGACGCCGGATGCACGGCGCGCAGACGACCTTCGTGCGCGTCCTCGAGGTGCACGTGGACGCGCCACTGCATTCGCTGCCCTCAGCAGCACAGCCCGGAGAGATCCGCATCGTCGGTGTGCCATCGTCCATCGACGCCGCCGTTGCCGCTGTTCGAGCCGCAGTCTCGGTGGCGAATACGATTCCCGTTACCGGTTATTCCGTCTCGGATCTTCTTGCGATCGGGCAACTGGAGGTAGCGGCGCGACGATTGAAGGACGCAGGGCTGGCCGCGATATCACATCTGCCACTCGACCTTGTTACGCAGGCCGAGTCCGCCGCACGAGCGATCCTCGACGCCAACCTCGCGATCAACACGATGACGGTGCACAAGCTCGAGGACGAATACCGGATCGCGATCTGTGAGCGAGCCCGCGCTCTGCAGGAACAGGTGGGTGGCTTCAAGGCTTTCGCGCCCCTGCCGCGCTCGATGTCGGTCACGAAGCCGACCACCGGGTACGACGACATGAAGCTGGTGGCGCTCGCGCGCGTCGTGTGCGTAAACGTGCCCTCGATCCAGGTGGACTGGCAGCTCTACGGTCCGAAGATGGCGCAGGTCGCACTGACCGTCGGCGCGGACGACGTCGACAATGTGTCCGCGGTGGATCCGGGCGTCCTCGGCACGCGGCGCAGTCCACTGGAAGAAATCAAACGCAACATCACCGCTGCCGCCCTCGAGTCCATCGAGCGCGATGGATTGTTTCGCCCGAGGCCGGTACGGACCTGACGGTCCGCGCGACAGCGTCATACGGTAACCGATGAAACGGATTCGGCTTGGCGCCGTCGCGTATCTCAACGCACGCCCGCTGGTTCACGGTCTCGACCAGCGTCAGGACCTGTTCTCGCTGCAGTACGATCCACCGTCACAGTGCGCCGTGCTGCTGCACGAGAACGCGATCGATGTGGGGATGATTCCCGCCATCGAGTACTGCCGCGGGCCGGAGTATCGGATGGTGCCCGGGATGGCGATCATCTCGGCGCGGACGGTGGCCTCGGTGGCGCTGTTCACCCGGAAGCCACTGGATCTGGTCCGCACGATTGCCGCCGATACGAGCTCGCGAACGTCGAACGCGTTGCTGCGCATTCTCTGTGCGGAGCGTTTCGGCATTGCGCCGGAGTTCCAGCCGATGGCGCCGGACCCCGATACGATGTTCGCAGCGTGCGACGCCGCGCTGATCATCGGCGATCCTGCGCTCTATCTGGATCCGGTTGCACAGGGAGTGGAGAAGATCGATCTCGGCGAGCACTGGACGGACATGACCGGACTGCCGTTCGTCTGGGCAGTCTGGGCCGGACGTCCGGGCGTGGTGAGTCCGCAGGCAGTCCGCACGCTCGCGGACGCGCGTGACGCGGGCGTGGCCGCCTCCGATGAGATCGCGGCCGCATATTGCGGGCCGGATCGGGCACAGCTGTGTCAGGCGTATCTGAGGGAGAATATTCAGTACGTGCTCGGCGGGCGCGAGATCGCCGGCATGCGCCACTTCTACAGGCTGGCCGCGAAACACGGTCTTATCGAAGCGGCGCGGGATCCGCAGTTTTTCGAGGCTGATGAATAGCATCGACACGATCACGGCGCACGTACGTGAGGGCGGTAGAGTGGATCGCGCCCAGGCGCTCCATCTGTACACGCACGCGCCGACGGCGCTTCTCGGCCGCCTCGCCGACGAGGTCCGCGCCCGCAAGCACCCGGACCGGATCGTCACCTACATCATCGATCGCAACGTCAACTACACGAACGTCTGCGTCGCCCGTTGCAACTTCTGTGCGTTCTACCGTCCGGTCGGATCCTCGGAGGGGTATGTGCTCGGCTTCGAGGAGGTCTTCCGTAAGATCGATGAGACCGTCGCGCTCGGCGGCGGTCAACTGCTCCTGCAGGGTGGACACAATCCCGACCTGCCACTCGAGTGGTACCTGGACCTCTTCACCGCAGTCAAGGCCAGGTATCACGAATTCAAGCTGCACGCGCTCTCTCCGCCGGAAGTGATTCACCTCACGCGCATGTCGCGTTTGAGCATCCCCGAGGTCATCGAGCGGCTCGTCGCCGCCGGCCTCGACAGCATCCCGGGTGGCGGCGCGGAGATTCTCGTCGATCGCGTTCGCAAAGTGTTGAACTGTTACAACAAGGCCACCGCGGACGAGTGGCTCGACGTGATGCGGCAGGCGCATCGCGCGGGGCTGCGCACAACCGCGACGATGATGTATGGGCATGTCGAGACGCCGGAGGAGCGACTCGAACACATGTTCCGGCTTCGCGACCTGCAGGACGAGTCACAAGGCGTATCCACCGGCGCTTCAGGGAAGACGGGAGCGGCGGGCTTCACCGCGTTCATCACCTGGAGCTACCAGCCCGAACACACCGAGCTCGGCGGCGTCGAGGCGACGGGGATCGAGTATCTTCGGACACTTGCAATTGCGCGCATCGTGCTCGACAACTTCGACAACCTGCAGGCGTCCTGGGTGACGCAGGGCGGGAAGGTGGGCCAGCTCAGTCTCGCCTACGGCGCGAATGACATGGGCAGCGTGATGATCGAAGAGAACGTCGTTCGCGCGGCCGGCGCCGCGTACTGCATGGACGAGATCGAGATCGTGCGCAACGTCGAGAACGCCGGGTTCACGCCGAAGCGACGCAACATGCATTACGAGATCCTCGGGGATCCGGTCTTCCTGCAGCGCGAGGTCCCGCGGATGCTGGAGCTCGCTGTCGCACGCGACGAGGGAGATGCCAGCCGTCCACCCGAGATCGTGAATTACGCCGCGCGGAGCGCCGTGGAGAAGCGGTTGCGAGAAGCCGACCGGCCGCGGTGAGCACGGTCCACCACGCGCGCTGGGTGCTGCCGATCTCCCAGCCGCCGATCGAGAACGGGTGCGTCGAAATCGACGCCGGCCGCATCATCGCAGTCGGCGGCGAGCACTCACCACCGAGCACCGAACACGACAGAGTTATCCTCCCCGGTCTGGTAAACGCTCACACCCATCTCGAGCTGTCCTGGATGCGCGATCAGGTGCCGCCGGCCCGGTCGATGCCGCAATGGGTTGAACGCCTGATGGCGCTCCGCCGCACCGTCGGTCCCGAGCCGTCCGCACCAATCGCCGATGCCATCCGCGAATCCCGGGCGGCGGGCACGATGCTCTTCGGTGAGATCACCAACACACTGGCCTCATACGAACCACTCGCCACCAGCGGCATGTCTGCTGCTGTCTTCAGAGAACTCCTGGGGTTCAACGTCGCGGATCCCGATGGCACGGTGAAGGGGGCGCAGGCACAACTTGAAAACTTGAGGCCCGTTGCGCGCCTGCGGTGGTCGGTAGTGCCGCATGCGCCGTACTCCGTGTCCCCTGCGCTGTTGCGGGCCATAGCGGATGCGTCGAAGGATGCACGCATCAGCATTCACCTGGGTGAGTCGGCCGAGGAGCTCGACTTCCTGGGAAGTGGAGGAGGTGCGTGGCGCAGCCTGCTGACGTCCCTCGGTGCGTGGACGGATCAATGGCGTCCGCCGGGTACCGGTCCGGTCGACTACGTGGCTTCGCACGGCCTGTTGAACCAGCGCCTGCTCGCGGTTCACTGCGTGCACCTGACGGAGCGGGAGTTGGCGATGCTGGCAGAGGCAGGTGCTAGCGTGGTGACCTGTCCTCGCAGCAATCAATGGGTCGGGGCCGGGGTGCCGCCAGTCGAGCGCTTCTATCGTTCCGGCGTGCGGGTCGCCGTCGGGACCGACAGCCTGGCCAGCGTCGGTGACTTGAACGTGTTCTCCGAGCTGCGGTTGATGCGGCAGATCGCACCCGGGATACCAGCGCGGGAGATCCTCGCAAGCGCCACCCGGCATGGTGCCGACGCCCTGGGCTTCGGCGACACGCTGGGTACCATCGAACCTGGCAAGCGCGCCGAGCTGATTACCGTCAGCGTGCCGGAGGGGGCGGGCGATGTGGAAGAATACCTGCTCAGCGGGATCGAGCCGGAGCAGGTGAGATGGCTGCAATGACAGCTTCAATTTCAAACTTCAACCTCCACACGTTGAAAGGGACGATTCACCGTCATTTCGATTTGGAGTCTTTGAACTGTGAAGTGTGGAGCCGCCTGTCGTGAGCCGCCTCGCCACGTATGCCTCGTTCGTCCGGTTCAGTCACAGCGTCTTCGCGCTGCCGTTTGCGTTGACAGGCGCGCTGCTCGCGCTGCATCGCATCGGCGACTGGAGCCTTGCGAACGTCGGTTGGCGGTTCTTCTGGATCGTCATTGCGATGGTTGCCGCGCGAAGCGCGGCCATGGGCTTCAACCGCCTCGTGGATGCCTCGTACGATGCGCTGAACCCGCGCACTGCCATGCGCGAGCTGCCGCGCGGTGTGATGTCGAAAGGCGAGGCGCGGATGTTCGTGGTTGTCTCCGCGATCATCTTCGTGGTCGCCGCGTCGCGACTCGGCACGCTGTGCCTGATACTCTCGCCAGTCGCGCTCGCGATCGTATTCTGGTATTCGCTCGCCAAGCGCGTCACCAGCTACACGCAGCTCTTTCTCGGGCTCGCCATGGCGGTCGCGCCCGTGGGTGGCTGGCTTGCCGCGGGTGGCCGTGGCGGCTGGGAACCGTGGCTGCTCGGCCTTGCGATAGGAACGTGGGTCGGCGGCTTCGACGTCCTGTATGCGTGTCAGGACCTCGAATTCGATCGCTCCCACGGCCTGCGGTCCATCCCGGTTCGCTTTGGAGTGGCGCAGTCGTTGCTGATCTCGCGCGCGATGCACGTCATCACCATAATGTGTCTGGTGGCGCTCGCGTGGGTCGCGCCCTTGGGCGCTGTGTACCTCGCCGGAGTCGCAGGTGTGACGGTGCTGCTGGTGTACGAACAGTCGCTCGTCAGCGAGCACGATCTCTCCAGGGTCAAGAAGGCCTTCGACCTGAACGGATACGTCGGCATCCTCTACCTCGTGACGACGGCGGTGGCGATCTACTTCAGGAGCTAGGTGCGCAGCATCACCATCGCAATCACTGGCGCGAGCGGCGCGATCTATGCGACGCGCACGATGGCGGCACTCATGGAGCAGAGGTGTCACCTCGACCTCGTGATCTCCGACTACGGCCGGAGGCTGCTGCGCGACGAGCTTGGCGACAGCGCATCAGCCGACAAGCTCGCGGAGTTTCTCGTGGCGAAGTACGGTGAGGCCGTGAAGCAGGGGCGCTACACCCTCTACAGCAACAAGGATCTCGGCGCGAAGATCGCAAGCGGCAGCCAGAACTCCGAGGGGATGGTTGTGGTTCCCTGCTCGATGAAGACGCTCGCCGGTATCGCGCACGGCCTGTCGCGCAATCTGGTCGAGCGCGCCGCGGACGTCATGCTCAAGGAGCGGCGGACCCTGATCATCGTTCCGCGTGAGACGCCCATGAGCCTGCCGCAGTTGCGGAACATGACCCTCTGTGCCGAGGCCGGCGCGATGATGATGCCGGCGATGCCCGCGTTCTATCAGATGCCGAAGACGCTCGACGATCTCGCGGATTTCATGGCCGGAAAGATCCTGTCCGCACTCGGGTTTTCCCATAATCTTTATCCTTCCTGGGAAGGCTGAATTGCTCCTTTTCCCGTACTTGCCCCTTTCCCCTTACTTGCTCCCTTCACCATTGCCTCTGACTTCAGCATTCAGCACTCAGCCTTGAGCCGTGCATGTCTCTTCCTGACAAGACTCCTGCGCGCATCGCAGGGATGTTCGATTCGATTGCGCCCAGATACGACCTGCTCAATCGTGTCCTCAGCCTGGGCCTCGATCAGCGCTGGCGGCACCGCGGCGTGGCGGAGCTGAACCTCGTAAACGGCGCTCGTGTTCTCGATCTCTGCACCGGCACCGCAGACCTCGCGATCGCAGTGATCGCCCGGCAGTCGTCAGCGTCTGTCGTCGGCGTGGATTTCTCGGACGCCATGCTGCGGCGCGCTCTGGAAAAGGTGAGGACGTCGGGTCTCGATTCCAGGATCCGTCTCGTGCGCGGCGATGCCACGCGGATCCCTCTTGCGGACGGCACGTGCGACGGCGCAACGATCGGCTTCGGGATTCGCAATGTCGCCGATCCCGAGCGGGCACTGGCCGAGCTGTCGCGCGTGCTGAGGCCGCGCGCGCCCCTCGCGATCCTCGAGTTCGGCCAGCCGCGCATCCCGGGGATCCGCACGCTGTATGCGTGGTACTTCAGGTACGTGCTGCCCGCGATCGGTCGCCGCGTCTCACGTCATCAGAGCGCCTACTCGTACCTGCCTGCCTCGGTGGGAACGTTCCCGCCGCCGGACGAGTTCGCACGCTCCATCGAAAGTCACGGTTTTGTCAACGTTCGCGCCGTCCCGCTGACGTTCGGGATCGTCTACTTATATGTGGCTACCCGCGCCTGACGGTGCGGGGATAGGTGTTTTTTCCATTTTCCATCTACCATTTACCATTCTGATATACTCGTAAGTCCTTCATGTACTTCGACTTCTGGGATAATCGGCCGGATACGCCGCGGCTGAGCAGCGCAATGACGCCGCGTGAAAAGGGGCTGCTTGCGATCGTCGTGCATCTGCTCGCCGTCATTCTCATCCTGGTCTGGCCGCAGCTGCCGTGGGTGAAGGAAGCCGAGGCGAGGCGGCAGCAGGAGCTCGAGGCTCAGCGTCAGCAGCTGCGGCAGCGCGAACAGCCGCGGTTCGTGTTCATGCAGCCGAAGGTCGAGATGCGCGCCACGCCGCCGCCTCGCGCGGAACTCTCCGATCTCGATCGCCGTGCCGCATCGATCGAGAAGCCGGCGGAACCGAAGAATCCGCTGCCTTTCGCCCGCGGCAATACCACCGAACGGATCGACGCCGACGCACGGAACGGTCCGCGGGAACGGCCGGAGCCGCCCTCAGCGCCGGCAGGCGGCGCCAACGGCGAAGCGGCGCGCGAAGTACCGCCGCTGCCCGACGCCACCAGCGGCCTCACCTTGCCGAAGCCCGACCCGGCGAAGCCACAGATGCGGGGCCCGACCACAGGAATCCTGGCTGACGCCATCCGCAACGTGCAGAAGTACGCGGGTCAGGAATCGTTCAATAACCAGCAGGGAGGCGCCCCGGATCAGAACTTCCCGTCGATCCAGTTCGACTCGAAGGGGGTCGAATTCGGTCCGTGGCTCCGTCGTTTCGTTGCGCAGATACGCCGCAACTGGTTCATCCCGTACGCGGCGATGACCATGAAGGGGCACGTGGTGATCACGTTCTTCGTCCACAAGGACGGCCGTATCACCGACCTCAAGGTTATGAAACCGTCGTCGGTGGACGCCTTCACGAACTCGGCGTTCAATGCGCTCGCCGCGTCGAATCCGACGATCGCCCTGCCGCCGGAGTATCCAGACGACAAGGCGTTCTTTACCGTCACGTTCTTTTTCAACGAAAACCCGGACCGGCAGTGATCGTTCGACTCGACCCTCGCGCGCGTAGCGTGCGGCCGAGTACTCCTCGGTCGCTTCGGCGACGTCCACCATGTGATGTGGAATGCCCTGTTGCTGGTGGACCGGCACCTTGTCGGTGCCGATATCGAAGCCGCGATAGACGGCGGTCGAGTCGCAGGCCACGACTTCGCCCCCGAACCGCCGTGCGAGAGCAATGGCGAGCGCGCTCTTTCCCGTGGCGGTGGGACCGAGTATCGCGACGAGAACGGGTTGTTTCACTACCAGGCGCGGAAGACGGC